>CAZIKE010000004.1:20358-67345 GCA_964539775.1 uncultured Chitinophagales bacterium | reverse complement strand
GGTCTGCAAAACCTTTATGCGGCGGTTCGAATCCGCCCGGCGCCTCGTGTCATTGCGGGATGTGGATAGCCGCCTGCGGAAAGCGCCGGGGTGGCGGAACTGGTAGACGCACAGGACTTAAAATCCTGTGGACCCTCGGGTCCGTATGGGTTCAAGTCCCATCCTCGGCACGGTTTGTTGCTTCAGCGCGGGCGGCAACGCCAGGACAACTATCATCAACGGCAGGCAGGTACTGCAATGAGCTTTGGGGGGCGGTTAGCTCAGTTGGTTAGAGCGCTACCTTGACATGGTAGAGGTCACAGGTTCGACTCCTGTATCGCCCACAGAACATCGTCCCGCCCCGTGAAAAAGGTTGGACGATTTTTTATTTTGCCTACTATCACTATGGCGCAAGTGCACATCACACTCCCCGACGGATCGGTTCGAACGTACCCGAGCGGAGTCACCGGGCAGCAGATTGCTGAAGACATCGGCGGCAGACTCGCCCGTGCCGCGCTGGCTATCTCCGTGAACGGCGAGGTCTGGGATCTGTTTCGTCCGATCGATCGCGATGCGATGGTCAGAATCCACACATGGGAGGATGATGAAGCAAAACGTACGTACTGGCACAGCTCGGCGCATCTCATGGCTGAAGCGATCGAGGCGCTCTTCCCGGGCACCAAATTCGGCATCGGTCCCCCTATCGAGAACGGATTCTACTACGACATCGACATGGGCGACCATTCGCTCACCCAATCCGATCTCGGCGACATCGAGAAGAAGATGGTGGAACTCGCACAGCGTGATGTTCCCTATCGTCGAGAAGTAAAGTCCTGGGACGACGCCGTGGCGTATTTCAAAAAGAAGAACGATCCGTACAAGCTCGAATTGCTCGAAGGCTTGAAGGGGGAGACCATCACCTTCTATCATCAAGGCAACTTCACCGATCTGTGCTTCGGGCCGCACATTCCTTCGACGGGAAGAATCAAAGCGATTAAGCTGCTCAACGTTGCCGGCGCGTATTGGCGCGGCAGTGAGAAGAACAAGATGCTGCAACGGATCTACGGCATCAGCTTCCCTACCCAAAAGGAACTCGACGATTACTTGTTCCGACTTGAGGAAGCAAAACGGCGCGACCATCGAAAGCTGGGGCACGATCTCGAGCTTTTTATGATCACTCCCAAGGTGGGTGGCGGGCTTCCGCTGTGGCTACCGAAAGGAACCATCATCCGTGAGGAACTGGAGCGGTTCCTGCGCGATGAACAACGAAAACGCGGCTACTTGCCTGTGGTGACACCGCATATTGGCAACCTCAATCTGTACAAAACAAGCGGACACTATCCCTATTACAAGGACAGTCAGTTCGCGCCGATTGTCGTTGAGGATGAGGAATACCTGTTGAAACCGATGAACTGTCCTCATCACCACCAAATTTACATGGCGAAGCCACGGAGCTATCGCGAGCTTCCCATTCGTCTGGCTGAATTCGGAACGGTCTACCGCTATGAGCAGTCCGGCGAACTCACCGGGCTGACGCGTGTTCGGTCGTTCACCGTGGACGACGCACACATGTACGTCCGGCCCGATCAGCTGAGAGACGAGTTGTGCGATGTGATCGAGTTGATCCAGCACGTGTTCAACACGTTAGGCTTCACGGATTTCAAGACGCGGCTTTCGTTCCGCGATCCGAAGAACAAAGAGAAATTCGGCGGCGAAGACGCGATGTGGGAACAATCGGAGCGCGACATCAAAGAGGCCGCCGACCTCAAGAAGCTCAATTACTACATCGGCATCGGCGAAGCAGCGTTTTATGGTCCGAAGATCGACTTCATGGTGCTGGACGCACTGCGGCGCACTTGGCAGTTAGGAACCGTTCAGGTGGACTACGTGATGCCCGAGCGTTTCCAGCTGGAGTATGTTGGCAGCGATGGGTCGAAGCATCGCCCCGTGATCATTCATCGTGCGCCGTTCGGCTCGCTCGAACGCTTCATCGGTGTCTTGATTGAGCATTTCGCAGGTGAGTTTCCGCTGTGGCTTGCACCGCTTCAGGCTATCATTCTACCGATTACGGACGCGCAGACGGAATATGCACGCCGCGTCGCAGCGGAGTACTCGGCCCACGGCCTACGTGTGGAGGTGGATGACCGGAACGAGAAAGTCAACTACAAGATTCGTGAATGGGAGACGAAGAAGATTCCCTACATGCTGGTCGTGGGAGAGAAAGAACGTCAGGCTGACACTGTTGCGGTTCGGCGCCACAAGAAGGGGGACCTGGGGCAGATCAGAAAAGAGGTGTTTCTCGAGTTCATCAAAAAGGAAATCGCGGAAAAGTGGATCAACGCGGATGCGCACGCGGAGGAGTTGCGATCGTTACTTCACCTCAATGTGATGACAACTTCATCGCACGCATAAGACCCCACGGTAGACGACCGGATCACAACCATTCATCATAACACAGGAGGCGCTCCCATTAGCAAAGACAAAGTTCGCGTCAACGACGAGATTCGTGCTCCGCAAGTGAGGGTGATCGACGAACGCGGCGGCCAGCTTGGCGTAATGTCGCCCCGCGATGCACTCGCACTTGCTCGTGAGCGCGACGCGGATCTGGTAGAAATTGTGCCCAATGCCAATCCGCCCGTGTGCAAGGTGATCAATTACGGTAAGTACAAATACGAACTTGCCAAGAAGGACAAGATTCAGAAGAAACACCAGCATGTTACACAGCTGAAAGAGTTGCGGTTCCATCCCAACACGGATACCCATGATTTCAATTTCAAGATGCGGCATGCCCGGAACTTCCTCATGGAGGGGCATAAAGTGAAAGCCACTGTGGTGTTTAAGGGGAGAGAGATCACGTATCAGGATCAGGGAAAGGATTTGTTGAATCGATTGACGGAACAACTGAGCGACATTGCCAAGATCGACCAGGCGGCGCACATGGAAGGTCGAAGCATGATCGCCATCTTTGCGCCGGAGCGGAAGAAGAAGGCCGAACCCAAAACAGACAAGACAGAGAAACATGAATCATCAAAGAAGGACGCATAGAGATGCCAAAGACAAAAACGCGAAGTGCGGCGAAGAAGCGCTTCAAGTTGACAGCGACCGGTAAAATCAAGCGGGCCATGGCTTACCGCAGTCACATTCTGACATCAAAATCCCGCAAGCGGAAGCGCAAGCTGCGCCTCGGTGCCCTGGTGGCCAAACCGGATGTCAAAGCCGTTCGGGAAATGTTAGCGACGTGATCGCTGCCTTCCCGAGGCTTCGATGAAACAGCACACCACGTCTCAGCAGTAGCGAGACTTTTCATTCACACAGACAAGGACAAGAGCAACTATGCCACGTTCGCAGAACAAGGTTGCCTCCCATCGTCGTCGCAAGCGCGTCATGCAGCAAGCGAAAGGCTATTGGGGTGCGAGAAGCAAGGTGTACACCGTCGCCAAACACCATGTGGAAAAGGCGATGCAGTACGCCTACCGCGACCGAAAGACGAAAAAGAGAAACTTCCGTCAGTTGTGGATCACGCGTATCAATGCGGCGGCACGGCTGAACGGAACGACATACTCACGGTTGATGGACGGGTTGCACAAGAAGAACGTCGATATCAATCGTAAGCTGCTTGCGGAGATGGCTGTCAGCAACCCGGCGGCGTTCTCCGAGGTTGTGAAGTTTGCCACGGCGTAAGTTCATTCACATGATCTTCCCATGATGGAGAGACGCTCCGCGGGAGCGTCTCCCGGGAAGATTTTTCATCTTGTCCCTTCCCTCGATGCGCGATAAAATTACACAACTTCGAACAGACATCGACTCGGCAATCCTCACCGTCGACTCGGAACAGAAGCTTGAGGCATTCAGGATAGAATTCCTTGCCCGAAAAGGGCGCATCGCGGCACTCTTCGATGAGCTGCGCAACGTATCGGCCACCGAGAAGCCGGAGCTGGGCAGAGAGCTTAACGACTTGCGACGTTACGCGCAGGAGCTGTTCGACGCGAAAGCTGCTGCCATCAAAGCGAAGCCCGCGGGGGATGGAGAAGTTGATCTCACACTTCCGGGGCGACGGAAGTACCGCGGCACAAAGCATCCCGTCATGCAAACACTGGATGACGTGAAAGCCATCTTCGTTGGCATGGGCTTTGGCATTGCCGACGGCCCGGAGATCGAAGATGATTGGCACAACTTCACCGCGCTGAACTTCCCGCCCGACCATCCGGCGCGAGACATGCAGGATACGTTCTTTGTCACCAACGACATTGTCCTTCGCACGCACACATCCCCCGTGCAAATCCGCGTCATGGAGAACAATCAGCCGCCCATTCGCACCATCATGCCGGGAAGAGTGTACCGCAACGAGGCGGTGAGTGCCCGCAGTCTGTGCAATTTCTATCAGGTGGAGGGACTTGCCGTCGACGTCGGCATTACGTTCAGCGAGTTGAAAGGGACGCTTGTGTCGTTTGCGCGGCAGTTTTACGGCGCGGGAATACAATATCGGTTCCGCCCGAGCTTCTTTCCGTTTACCGAACCGAGCGCCGAGATGGATATTACCTGTTTCATCTGCGCGGGGAAGGGTTGCCGCCTGTGCAAGTACACCGGCTGGTTGGAGATTCTCGGCTGTGGGATGGTAGATCCGAATGTCTTCAAAGCTGTTGGCTACGACGCGGAAAAGTATACCGGTTACGCCTTCGGCATGGGCATCGAGCGGACTGCAGCACTGTTGTACGGGGTGGATGATATCCGCTTGTTCTATGAGAATGATGTGAGATTCTTGAAGCAGTTTTGAATTTTCTGACTGTGACGCATACAGATGAAACTTTCCCATAACTGGCTCCAACGCTACATCACGTTCAGATTCTCACCCGAGGAGTTGAGCGAGAAACTCACCATGCTGGGTTTGGAGGTGGAAGGCTTCGAGCGGCTTGGCGAGAGGTACAACGGCTTTGTTGTTGGCAAGGTGCTGGAGGTGCAGAAGCATCCCAACGCCGACAAGCTCACGGTGTGTTCGGTGGACGTCGGAAACACCCGCGTGCAGATTGTCTGCGGCGCGCCGAACGTCGCCTCCGGCCAGAAGGTCGCGGTGGGCCTGCCCGGGGCAGTAATTCCGAAGAACCAGCACGATCCTTCGGGCAAGCCCTTCACACTTTCTCGCGTTATGCTTCGCGGTGTTGAGTCGCACGGCATGATTTGCTCAGCGTATGAGCTTGATCTTGGGACGGATAAAGACGGTATTCTTGTTCTCGATTCAACAGCGCAGGTCGGCCAGAAGCTTGCTTCATACTTGGGGCTTGATGATGTGGTGTACGACGTTGCGATCACACCCAACCGACCGGACTTGCTGAGTCATTACGGAGTAGCGCGAGAGGTCGGCATCCTTGTCCGAAGAAAAGCCAAGTTGCCGAAGGTGAACGTGAAGGAATCGAAAACGCCCATCATGAAACACTTCTCGGTGACGGTGGAGGATACGCACAACTGCCCTCGCTTTGCGGTGCGCATGATCCGCGGTGTAACGGTTCGCCCGTCGCCGGAGTGGCTCCAGAACGCGTTACGTTCAGTAGGCTTGCGGCCGCGGAACAACATCGTGGACATTACCAATTACGTGATGCTGGAATGCGGCCAGCCGATGCACGCGTTCGACTTTGCTAAGCTCAGCGGGGCCAGAATCATCGTGCGGCAGGCTCAGGCGGGCACGAGGTTCACGACGCTCGATGGCAAAGTACACACACTGCCCGCAGGCACTGTAATGGTGTGTGATGCAGAGCGAGAAGTTTCCATCGCAGGAGTGATGGGGGGAGCAAACTCCGAGATTTCCGATGCAACGACCGATGTTGTGCTGGAAAGCGCGTATTGGAATCCTGCGAGCATCCGGCGAACCTCCCGAGCGCTCGGCATTCAGTCTGACGCTTCGTACCGATTCGAGCGCGGCGCCGATCCCAACGCCAGCGAGTATGCTCTGGATCGGGCAGCACAGTTGGTGACGGAGTTGGCCGGCGGCGAGGTGCTCCGGGGGAAGATCGATATCTACCCCAAACAAATACGGCGACGCACCATTCCATTGCGTGCACAGCGTTGCAATGAAGTGCTCGGGACGGACCTCACTGCATCAGAGATCGCCTCGCTCCTTGCTCGGCTGGAGATCAGCAAGACTCGCTCGGCGGGGGGAAAGACGTTCTTCAGCATTCCGACGTATCGGGTGGACATTGAGCGTGAGATTGACCTGATCGAAGAAGTGGCACGCGTATACGGCTACGATAAGATCGAGACGAAGACGGTCGTTTCGATCGACTTCGATCATCCGTTTGGAAAAGAAGTGCTTGCCGATCGTCTCCGGGAGATCCTTGTCGGTTTTGCGTTTCAGGAGGCACTGACGATTTCTCTCCAGGATGAAGAGACCGCTCGGCTCGCAGGTAAGGAGCCTGTTCGGTTGGCCAATCCGTTGGGGAAGGAGATGGCCGCGATGCGCTCGAGCCTTGTGCCGGGCTTGCTGGCGGCTGTGGCCCACAATCAGAGCTACGGCAACACGGACTTGCGGCTGTTCGAGATCGGGCATGTGTTTTCTGTGTCGGCGGAAGAGCAGCTCGTGGACAATATCCGTGAAGAGGCGCACGTCTGTCTGCTGATGACGGGCAGGTCGGATCCTCGCCATTGGAAGCACCCCGCACGTGAAGTTGACCTCTACGACATCAAGGGGGAACTCGCCGACCTTCTTGATACGTGCGGGCTTGACAGTTGGCGGTTTATTTATTATCCTACCAGCGAAACTTTAGCTGACAAACCTATCTTCGTTGAAATCAACGGAACAAGGGCTGGGTTTCTGGGTCGTGTGAGAAATGAAGTATGCAAGAGGTTTGGCGTCGAGCAAAGCGTGTTTGTTGCAGAACTGAATCTCGCGCTGCTTCAGGCGACCAAGGAAAAACACTACAAGCCTCTTCCGCGATTTCCGAAAGCGCGTCGCGATGTGGCCTTTATCGTCGATGCCGGCGTCACAGGCGAGAGCATCGAACAGGCAATACGGGAGGTGCGAAGCCCATTAGTGCAGGAGGTGGAATTGTTCGATGTCTATCGCGGTCCGAATCTGCCCCAAGGCAAACAGAGCCTTGCTTACACGCTGGTGCTGATGGCGGAAGATCGCACGTTGACGGACGAAGAGATTGATGCTGAGGTTGCGCGAGTGGTGGAGCGGGTACGCAAACAGTTTGGTGCTGAACTTCGAACATCCTGACGGGGATCAGCCGGCATAAAAATAGAACGGACTCTCTCGTGGAGCAGCTTGCGCATATCGAAGAATCTTTGAAAATTCTCTGGGAGAAGGTACGCCGTGCCGGAGATGTGATCTCGCAGCTACGTGAGGAGAGACAGGCGCTGCAAGCTCAGACGACGTTGCTGCAACAGGAAGTGGCAAAGCTGCGCAACGAGCTTGCAAGCAAAGAACAACAGCTCCAACGCGCTGCCGCGGGAACGCAGGAGATGAAGGCTGCAGCAATCATCTCCAACGGCGAGCGCCAACAGTTAGCGGCCAAGGTGAAGGAACTGCTTGCACGGATTGATGCGTACCTGTAAGCCTGCTCGTGGCAGAGGGACGGGTTCCCATGTTGGATCAGGGTGTAAGGAATGACGGATGACACCAGATAGAAAAAGCATCAGAGTAAAGATCTTCGGCTCGGAATATCCCCTGCGCGGAGAAAGTGAAGATTTCACCCGACGTGTGGCAACATACGTTGATGAAATGATCACGACTATCCACAACAAGATTCCCGAACAACCTACCCTGACCGTTGCTGTTCTATCTGCGCTGAATATCACGGAAGACCTTTTCAAAGAGCGCGAACGATCGAAGGCATTGGCAACAGCAGTGGAGAGCGAACTCTCGAAGCTCAATGCATACCTCGATGCGTGTTTGCAAGAACCACCATCTCCGTGAATCATCAGCGAAAGGGAGAAACGTCTGTTCTTTATGGCATAGGCTCGTTGCGTACGGATTGTGTAAATCCGCACCGTCAACCGTCTCAAACATACGTATAAAGAACCAACACTATACCCAAGGGAGCCCGACTCGTGGGCGTTGATTACACGCCGCATCCCGTCCCTCTGACCGAGTGAGCGGGATTCTTGCGATGACATCCTGACTCAGCTACGGCTGTTCGGGACGAGCGAGACTGTGGAAGTAAGAGGCGTTCAGGCGAGCACCCACTGTGTTTGAAAAGAGGTTCTTTCACAGACTCTTTGGAACGGTTGATTTGTGCGGATTTTTGTTTTTTGTGCCGAACACTGCGGGCCATCGACTGAGCTTTGACGGTTACACATCGGTTCTACGGGAGGTTGCATGGACATATACCTTTTAGTTCCGCTGGTGTTGCTTGCGTGCGGGATCAGTTTTTTTATCGGATGGTTCCTCAATCAAAAATCCGGGGCGAACAAGATCGCCACGGCGCAGGAGCGCGCGGCGAAGATTATTGCCGACGCGGAAAAAGAAGCGGAGACGCTGAAGCGTGAAAAACTTCTGGAGGTTAAGGACGAATGGTACTCCAAGAAGAAGGAATTCGACGCCGACGTCCAGAGTAAACGCAGCAAGTTGCAAGCACAGGAAAAGGCGCTCGATGCCCGCGAGGAAAACATCGATCGCAAAGTGGAGTTGCTCAACCGCAAGGAGCGGGAGCAGAACCAGCTCAAACGACACCTGGACGAGCGCGAACGGCAGCTTCAAGCGAGGCAAGCAGAGCTGGAGCAGCTCATCCGTGAAGAAAATGCCCGCCTGGAACGCGTTTCGGGGTACTCGCGCGAAGAAGCCAAGCGCGTGCTGATGGAGAACCTGCTGAACGAGGCACGCACGGAGGCAGCTCACATGTTGAAGGAGATTCGCGATAAGGCTCGGGACGAGGCGCGCAAAGAGGCGCAGAAGCTCATCGTGCACGCCATCCAGCGAACCGCCGCGGATCATTCGGTCGAAACCACAGTGAGCGTGCTCAACATTCAAAGCGACGAAATGAAGGGGCGGATCATCGGGAGAGAGGGGAGAAACATCCGGGCCTTCGAGGCAGCAACCGGCGTGGACGTTATTGTCGATGATACACCGGAAGCGGTCATCCTTTCGGGCTTCGATCCGTTCCGCCGCGAAGTGGCACGCGTAGCACTGGAGCGCCTGATAGCGGACGGACGCATCCATCCCGCGCGCATCGAGGAGGTGGTCGAGAAAGTGCGTCATGAGCTGGAGGAGGACATACTCAAGACGGGTGAGAACGCTTTGCTCGAACTTGGGCTTCACGGCGGTCACAAGGAAATCCTCCGTCTCATTGGCCGCATGAAGTACCGCTCCAGCTACGGACAAAACATGCTTCAGCACAGCATCGAGGTGGCCTTCCTTACAGGGATGATGGCAAGCGAGTTAGGACTCGATGCCGCGTTGGCAAAACGCTCCGGCCTCTTGCACGACATCGGGAAATGTGCCGATAAGACGGCTGAAGGTCCTCACGCGCTGTTAGGCTATGAGCTGGCCAAGAAGTACGGCGAACATCCGATTGTCGCCAACGCCATCGGTTCCCATCATGACGATATTCCGATGGAGTCGCCCATCGCGGCCCTTGTGCAAGCCGCCGATGCCATTAGCGGCGCGAGGCCGGGCGCGCGAAGAGAGTCGGTGGAAGGCTACGCGAAACGACTGGAGAAGCTGGAAATCTTTGCCAACTCCTTCCAGGGCGTCGAGAAGACGTATGCTATTCAAGCGGGGCGGGAAATTCGTGTGGTCGTCGAGCCTTCCAAAGTAGACGACGCACTCGCCGACCAGCTGGCGCACGATATTGCAGCCAAGATTCAGCAGGAGATGGAGTATCCCGGACAGATCAAAGTCACGGTTATTCGGGAGTTCCGCTCGGTAGCAATCGCTAAGTGACGAAAAAAGTCGTTTTGAAACAAAAGCCTACAGAGTACCTCCGCGTAGGTGTTACCGGTGGCATCGGGAGCGGAAAGTCGACCGTGTGTAACCTGTTCGCCCGGCTCGGACGAACAGTCCTCTCTGCCGATGCCATCGCTCGGTCGCTTACGGACAGTAGCGAAGACATCAAGGCATCTCTCCGAAAAGCATTCGGCGATGGCGTGTTTCGTCCCGATGGCCTTGTCGACCGCAAAGCCCTTGCTGCGTGTGTTTTCAACAATCGTCGTCGCCTGCAAACGCTCAATGCAATTATCCATCCCCATGTCTTTCGTTCCATTGAGCAAACCCTCCGTCAGCTTCCCTCCACGCAGAAACGGCCGTATGTGATTATCGAAGCCGCGCTGATTTTCGAAAGCGGCATGGACGATCAGCTGGACTATGTTGTCGTCGTCAGCGCAGACGAAGAGGTCCGGATCGACCGGGTGATGAAGCGCGATGGTGTAAGCCGCGATGAAGTTCTCGCGCGAATGCAGTCGCAGATGAACGTCGAGCAGGCGCTCCGTCGCGCCGATTTCGTGCTTCAAAACGATGGAGCGGAAGCGGATTTGGCGCACACCGTGGCGTTTCTCGACTCGCTTTTGAAGAGGCTTTAACAAACCTCCGGCTCCGTTTTTGGTGTGCTTGACATTCGTTTCCGAAGACACTACTTTTGGGCGGGCCAAATCGCGCGGACTTCAGGTTCCATTTTCCCTAACATGAAGGAACTGCCATGAAAACATCTCGCAAGCACAAGCTCGCCAATGCTCTTCTTCTCGTGCTGACGACCATTCTCGCGACCGGCTGCTGGGATTGCTTCGGTCGTCACTATTACTAACGGATAGTACGCGCTGTTGAAGGTTAACCGCGAATCAACGCGAATCGAGGAATGTTTCGTTGAAAACACGTCGTTTTGGGCCTCTTTTGTCAAACAACAAACCAGATGATTAACGGCTATTCGCGTCATTAGAGGTTTGCGTAAGATTTGTTTAGACGCTTTCAGCGTCATTGTTTTAGAAGGTTTATCCCTGAAAGGGATGAATTGGAATAGCCTCGGATAGTAGCAACATCTTGACGCGAACCTTGTTCCGAAGGAATGGCTTCGCCAAAAGGGTTCAATACCGTTCTGCGTAACAGCAGTTACTAATCCGTCATCTCTCCTTCGATTAGGGAAGCGCGTGAACCCATTTGTTCCCATACCTCTTGTGGCTGACGGGTCGTGTCTGTTCTTGGGTACGGCTATCGGAATCCATCGGTCCCAGTTCCCCATCCAATCACAATCATAGGAGTTCACATGAACGACTCGTTGAAGTACAGAATTGCCAATGCGATTCTGCTCGTGCTCACTGCGGTTCTTGCAGCGGGCTGCTGGGAGTGTTAGCGCTCCTGCATTCTCCTTTCATTCACATCTCGGAGGTACTATGAAACGAGCTATAGTGCTTGTGTTGGCGGGAGGGCTTGTCTGTTCCTCGGCGTACAGCCAGGCCAAGTGGGGAGGACTTGCGCGCCAGATTGCAATGGGCGGCTCCAGCGCCGGTCAGGGGCTGGTGCTGAACCCGTTCATGTGGGAGGACCCGGCGTTGTTGTTGCTGAATCCTGCCTACCAGACGCGCTACAAGGATTACTTCTGGTCCAACATTGGCGGCGGTACGCTTGCCGGACTGACGACGGTGGATAACGGATACGGCCTCCAGAATGCCGGCATCAGCTTCGCGATCAACAAGCAGGTCACGGTGGGTGCGGTGTTGAGCTACGATCCGTCCTTTGCCAATCAGGCCCGAACATTTATTGCAGGTATTGGCGCGCTGGGTTTTCCCCTTCCCATCGGTTCCATTGCTCAGCGCCTGCCGCGTCCCATTCCTCCGATCGCAAATGTGTGGGAAGCGTTCGCCTCGGTTGATCTTGGCGCACTGGATATCGGCTTCGGCTTCATGTACGGCAACTCGAACTCCGATTCGACGTTGACGTCGGGGACAACATCTTCCGCATCCGAAGCGTCGGCACGAGTGTTCGGCTTCCGTGGCGGTATCCTCTTCGACATGGGAGGCGGAAACGCCCTCGACGTCAGCACGGCGCTGCGGCTGGACAAGGCCAACGATAAGGTGAGCATGACACCGGCGCCAACAACACCGGTCGATGGAGACTACTCTGTGAGCGGGACGGAATTCCAGATTCAGGCACGCGTGCGCCTGAAGATGTCGAACAGGGTGAGCTTTGTTCCGTATGGCGCCTTCGCGACGGTATCGGGCGAGCCAAAGGAAGAGAGAAAACCAACTGCTGCCGCAGCCAACACTCCCGCGTCACTGAAAGTGTCACTCACCGCGGTAGCCTTCGGTGCGGGGATCGAGTATCAGAGTCCGAATATCCTGATCGCGACCGGCTTGAGTTTCTTCACGGCACGGGCGAAGGCAGAGTTCGCTCAGGCCGCCGTTGGCACAACGCCCGCAGCAAAGTTTACAGGCACAATTTCGAACACATCAATTCCCGTCATCAATCTCGGCGGCGAATGGTGGTTCCTCGATTGGCTGGCGGGCCGCGCCGGATACTACCGCACGCTGGGGAAATTCAAGTTGAAGGTGGAGTCCACGGTCGGTACCACCGCTACGACGTTTGAAACCAACCTGACCACGCCGAGCAGCTTTCTGTTGTTCGGCAACTACAACCACGATGGCATCGTGACGCTCGGCCTCGGTTTCCGTTTCGGCAACTTCTCGCTCGACGCGACCGTCACCGAAGAAGCTCTGCGCCGCGGGTTTGGCCTTGTCGGTGCAGGGGACAACCTCAACACGTTCGGCTTCTTGAACGCGAGCTACAATTTCGAATAGCACGCGCGATGCAGTCACTGCAGGGCGGCGGATTTCTCCGTCGCCCTTTTTTGTTTATATTGCTGTCGCTCCCGTTGCGCAACGAACAGCATGCACGCAGACAATACATTCCATGACCCACCGCTTTGACTTTCTTGTTCTCGGCAGCGGCATTGCGGGACTCTTCTACGCATTGAAAGTAGCCCCTCATGGATCGGTGGCGATCATTACCAAAAAAGAACGCGCGGAATCGAACACGAACTATGCGCAAGGCGGTGTCGCGGCCGTGATGTCCGGGATGGACTCATTCGAATCTCATGTTCAAGATACACTTGCTACGGGTGCGGGATTGTGCCACCGTGAGGCAGTGGAAATCCTCGTGAAAGAAGGCCCCGACCGGCTCCGTGAGCTTATTGCTTTGGGTGTAGAGTTTACGAGAAAGGAGACCGGTGAGCTTGACCTTGGACGCGAAGGCGGCCACTCGGTCAGCCGCATTGTCCACGCGCGGGATTTGACGGGAAGGGAAATCGAGCGGGCGCTCCTGGCACACGTAGCGGCCCATCCCAACATCACGATATTCGAACATCATATCGCCATCGAGTTGATTACCGAACATCACCTCTTGCCAAGGCGGGAGGTCGATCACCGGAACATCCACTGCTGGGGTGCGTACGTCCTGAACGAGTCCGAGCATCGTGTCGATACGTTCCTTGCCAGAGTTGTCCTGCTTGCCACCGGCGGGCTTGGCCAGGTCTATCTTCACACCACCAATCCCCTCATCGCTACCGGCGACGGAGTGGCAATGGCCTACCGGGCGGGAGCGACCATCGCCAACATGGAGTTTGTGCAGTTCCATCCCACAACGCTCTACAACTCTGGCAGCCCCTCGTTCCTGATCTCCGAGGCGGTGCGCGGGTTCGGCGGCGTTCTACGCACGGCGGACGGCGAGGAGTTCATGCAAAAGTACGACGCACGCAAGTCGCTTGCCCCGCGGGATATCGTTGCCTACGCCATCGACACGGAGCTGAAGAAAAGGGGAGAGGAGTATGTGCTGTTAGACTTACGACATCTTCCTGCCGAACAAACGATCGAGAAATTCCCCCACATTTACCAAACCTGTCTTACCAAATACAAACTCGACATTACGAAGGAGCCTATTCCCGTCGTGCCCGCTGCGCATTACTCCTGCGGCGGGGTGGTAACCGATACCGAAGGGCGAACGTCCATTCATGGTCTGTATGCTTCCGGTGAAGTGAGCATGACCGGCGTCCACGGCGCCAATCGGCTGGCGAGCAATTCGTTGTTAGAAGGATTGGTCTTTTCTCATCGTGCCGCCGAAGACGGTCACCGCCGCCTGAACGACGTTTCAAGGGAGTTTCCCGTAATAAGAGATTGGGATGACAGTGGAACGTTCAATAGCGAGGAATGGGTGTTGATTGCGCACAACCGGAAGGAAATCCAGCATATCATGTGGGACTATGTCGGCATTGTCCGCTCCAACTTGCGTCTGGAGCGTGCGCTCCGGCGGATGAAGCTCATTCAAGACGAGGTTGAGACATTCTATAAGAAAACCAAAGTGACCGAAGGCTTAATCGAGCTGCGCAACCTCGCGCAGTGTGCCATGCTGATCATCCGGTGCGCGATGAAGCGCAAAGAGACCCGCGGCCTCCACGTGACGACCGACTACCGCGAGCCTAACGACAGGGAGTTCCTGAACGACACGATTGCCGATTGATTGCCGGAGGAAGTTCCAGTATATTGAAGCAGGATTCACTGCGAATGCGTACGACCGTTCTCGACAAGCCACAATGCCACTGCGCCGTCTTCGGTGTGTATGGTCATCCTGCAGCAGCGCAATTCACCTACTACGGGCTCCTTGCCCAGCAGCATCGCGGTCAGGAGGGCTCAGGGATTGTCACCTCGGAATTCGATGAGAAGCTTCGGCGCTACCGCTTCCACATTCACAAAGACTTCGGTCTGGTGACCGACATTTATCGCGACGAGCGTTTGCTGACACAGGAGTTGCGAGGAAGCCTCGCCGTGGGTCATAACAGGTATTCGACGGCCGGCGCGGCCGACAACAGGCTGAACATCCAACCGCTGACGGTGATCTACAAGAATGGGAATCTCGCAGTTGCTCACAACGGCAATCTGACGAACTTTCGCGAGATACGAAAGAAGTTGGTAGAGGAAGGGACGATCTTTCAAACCACGTCCGATACGGAGGTGATCTTGCATCTGATCGCTCGCAGCAAGCAGTCCGATCAGATCGAGCAGATTCGGGAGGCGCTGTCGCAGATTCGGGGAGCGTATTCATTAGTGATTCTCACCGACGATCGGCTGATTGCCGCTCGCGATCATTCGGGCTTTCGGCCGCTTGCCATCGGACGCAAGGGCAATGCCTTCTTCGTCGCCTCGGAGACGGTTGCCTTCGACATCATAGATGCCGAGTACATTCGTGATGTGGAACCCGGGGAGTTGGTGGTGATGGACGAGGAAGTGCAGCGCACCGGTGTGGTGAAGTCGCTGCGCATCAACAACGAAGCAGCGCGACCGCACTACTGCATCTTCGAATTCATCTACTTTTCACGTCCCGACAGCCAGATTTTCGGGCACAGCGTGGATAAGGTACGCCGCAAGTTAGGCAAGACGTTAGCGAGAACGAAGCCCGTGCAGCCGGCCACCCCGGACGACAAAGTCATCGTGATCAATGTGCCGGATTCCAGCAACACGGCCACGATGGGATTTGTGCAAGCAGCGAACAAACTTGGCAACAAAACGAAACTCGAAATCGGGTTGATTCGCAGTCACTACATCGGGCGCACGTTCATCCAGCCCAAACAGGACGTGCGTGAGAACAAGGTGAAGACGAAGTTCAACACCGTGAAAGGCGTCCTGAAGGATCGTGTTGTGGTGATTGTGGATGATTCGATTGTCCGGGGCACCACATCGAAGCAACTGGTGCAGCTTGTCAAGCAGGCGGGGCCCAAGGAAGTGCACTTCCGTGTCACTGCGCCGCCGATCAAGTACCCGTGCCATTACGGAATGGACTTTCCCAGCAAAGAGGAACTGATTGCGAACAAGTGCAACGGCGATGTGAAGCGTATCGAAGCGGAACTTGGCGTTGACAGCTTAGAATACCTCGAGCTCAATGACCTGCTCGATTCCGTCCCGCACGAGAACGGTGCCAACTACTGCACGGCATGCTTCAGCGGCAACTACCCCGTGCCGATTGATGCTCAGCAGATGAAAGACGAAAACGAAGCGTGAGTACTCCACCTCGTCAACCTGTGGGCTCGTCACGGAGCATGGGGCCGTTGTTGACCATCTCCAATCTGCTCAGCATCGTCCGTGCTTTGCTGGTAATTCCGTTTGTTCTGGTGATGCTTTCTGATTCCCCGAATGCACGATGGTGGGGTCTGCTACTGCTTGGTGTCGCCGCACTCACAGACAAACTCGACGGCGAGCTAGCACGCCGGTTTGGCCAGATCACTGAGTGGGGAAAGATGCTCGATCCTCTCGCCGACAAAATCGGGATGGCCGTGCTGGCGTTCGTGCTTGTCCACCTCAAGCTCATTCCGTTGTGGCTGCTGGTAGCGATTCTGGCACGTGATGTTCTTATTCTCGCCGGCGGACTCTACCTGAAACGGAAGCGCGGTGTCGTCGAGCAGTCCAACATTCTCGGCAAGTGGACGGTGGGCGTCCTTGCGGCAACAATGGCACTCGCGATGGTGAACGTTCAGGGCGTGCTGATGGATGGAGCCATTTGGCTCAGTGTGCTGATGCTGACCGCCTCGCTGTGGATGTATGCAGCAACCTTCGTGCGGATCGTGCGGCAAGAATCGTGACGACGCGGCGGCGGTCCTCTTCAAACCTTGGATTGGACGTCCCCCCACCGTAACGACATAGCCCGGATTCCA
Source organism: uncultured Chitinophagales bacterium (assembly GCA_964539775.1). Lineage (GTDB taxonomy): Bacteria > Bacteroidota > Ignavibacteria > UBA10030 > UBA6906 > CAADGV01. Next base: position 50,750 of record CAZIKE010000004.1, on the reverse strand, counting down.
TCCCTCTCCGCGTCTTAGCCTCTTACGGAGGCTTGTCTGAGTGGACCGTGCTTGATTCTTAGATTGGAACGCAGTAACATCCTCATACCTTCTGTGCTTCTGTGACTCCGGGACGCGAGCCTATGGCGACGCGGACGATAGCGGTAGAAAACAACGGCGTGCTTGGATGGAATGTTCGTGTGAATTTCCGCATCACAAACTTCTCGGAAAGGAGTCCCTTCCTATGAAGCCACTCACTTGCTTTCACGTACTGTCCCGCCGAGCCGGAGTAATTGTCCTCCTTTGCGTACTTCTCGTTTGCTCCCTTTCTGAAGGGACAGGAGGGGTCGCCGTCCAGCCCCGGTTTCAGCGGACCGTTGGCGGCACACTTGATGACCTTGTCCGTTCCATCATTCAAACCACAGACAGCGGCTATGCCCTTGTCGGCTATACATTCTCTTTTGGAGCCGGACTCAACGATATCTACGTTGTGAAGCTTGACATGAGCGGCGCGCTTCATTGGACCACAACTGTGGGTGGATCAATCATCGACGAAGCATATTCCATCATTCAGACGGCAGACGGCGGCTATGCTGTGGCTGCCACGACACTGTCTTTCGGAACAGGACGAAATGATATGTACGTCCTGAGGCTCGACGCCAATGGTACACTCAAATGGAGCAGAACGATCGGTGGGTCAATGGCCGAACGTGCGTTGTCTATCACCCGAACCACTGATGGTGGGCTAGCTGTGGCCGGAGCTACCGATTCTTTTGGGGCAGGGAGCGGCGACATGTACATCGTGAAGCTTGACTCTAGCGGAGTGTTACAGTGGAGTAGGACTCTTGGTGCAGTAAGTGCTGACATTCCCCTTTCCATCATCCAAACAGCAGACGGCGGCTATGCACTGGCGGGTTATACCTTCTCTTTTGGAGCGGGGCAAAATGATGTGTACATCGTGAAGCTTGATTCCAGCGGTACGCTCCAGTGGAACAGAACTGTTGGGGGAACAAATTATGACTATGGCCAATCCATCATCCAGACTGCCGATGGCGGATATGCTGTGGCTGGGTATACCCAATCATTCGGCGCAGGAAACTATGATACGTACATCGTGAAGCTTGATTCCAGCGGGACGCTTCAGTGGAACAGAACCATCGGTGGAACGAACGTTGACTACGCCTATTCCGTCATTCAAACTGCAGGGGGTGGCTTTGCTGTGGTTGGCTCTACCCGATCGTTTGGCGCGGGAAACGATGATGTGTACATCGTGAAGCTTGATGCAACCGGTACATTACAATGGAGTAAGACGTTTGGCGGAATAGCGGAAGACGCTGCTCGGTCCATCGTTCAGACCGCAGACGGCGGGTTCGTTGTCGCTGGCTACACTCGTTCGTTCGGTGCCGGGAACGCCGATGTATACATCCTCAAGCTTGACTCCAGCGGCACCACATGCGGAAATTCCACTACCCCCACAAGCACTGTCACGACGCCCACCCCGACAGTTGACGCACCGTCTCCAACGGTAACAACCCCAGCTTCTACAGTTACGCCACCTTCTCCCACTGTCGGTTCGGGCGGCATGGCTGTGTTGATTTGTACAACCGTTGGTATCGAGCGCGGCGCACATGAGCCGCCGGATGGATTTGCATTGCACCAAAACTATCCCAACCCATTCCCTGCCAAAGGCGGATCCCGGCCCAACCGATGGCTGGCGGGCGCCTCCGGGGGAAATCCGGCGACGACTATTTCCTTTAGTCTTCCATTTACATCGTTTGTGTCACTCAAAGTATTTGATGCCTTGGGAAGAGAAGTCACTACTCTCCTGTCGGAGCAGTTGTCTGCTGGAACATACTCACAGACATGGGACGCCGCGGATTTGCCAAGCGGCGTGTACTTCTATCGGCTCGATGCGGCCGGCTTTACCCAAACCAAGCGCATGCTGCTACTCAGATAGATGGGCCGCTGCAACTTTCAACGTAGGAGCGGGCATTACGACGCTCGCACATTTGAGAAGTATTATAGTGCTCGCTCCATGCCTAACCATTTCGTTTCTCTTCATTCGTTAGGCACGGCGTAATGCCCGCGGACGTTAGGCATCATGCTCCGCCACCTTTGAATATACGAGGAGTCCTTATTGAGCACGGCACGGCGTGGCCCCGAGAGCCATTGAATTCAGGCTGTTCAGAGATCGAATGATCGAGTTTCTCAAGCTCCCGAATCGCGGGTCGTAGAATGTGGACTGAACACAATCGCTATACTCTGAGGCGTCGGCGAACTTCGGAATAGTCAACGCCACGCTCTTGGTTATGAAAATGATCTTGACATTAGTGGTGCAACACTAAACCATCACCCTCAGAAAGGCGAAGAATATGAGAAAGGAGAGGAAGTGACAGTGCTATTTACTCGTAAGAGCGACGGGCAACCGTCTCGACAATCTCGGATAGCAAAAGCAATTGCCGGACTGTTCTTGGGAGTGCTTGTTGTAACAGGCGAAGGTTTCGCCCATCCGGGTTCCGGTATCTTCCTGGATCGGGAGGGCAACTTGTACTTCATTGATACTGGGTCCGGGCTGTGGAAAGTCGGTAAGGACGGCAAGCTCACACGGCTCTCGGCGCCCGCGTATCATTGGATGGCATTGGACAGGAGCGGTCGGTTGAACAATGCAACCTTCCCCTCTTTGGCAAGAGACGGTGCGACTCTCACCCGCTCCAGTAGCAATCCGCGCATACTCCTTTCGAGCGACTTTCCCATCACCGTTGGACATGATGGAAGCCTGTACTACCCCTGGTTTGGGAATGACGAGCGAGTGCAGGTCTTTCGCCTCACGCCAGAGGGAGCGACATCGGTTCTCGCAACGCTTCCGGCAAGAACGGAGAGTGGAGCGCTTCGCTGGCTGAACGGCATCGTCGCATCGAATGACGGATCGATCTACTACTCGGAAAATACATCGGTCAGAAGGATCACGCCGAAGGGAGAGCTGACCACTGTTGTGGCAAGCATTGCGTTGTCCGACTGCGACTCTGTTCCAGAGGTCGGACCGGAACAAGTGCCGTACCTCCGCGGGCTTGACGTAGATGCACAAGGAACGGTGTACGTTGCTGCTACCGGCTGCAGGGTGGTCCTAAAGATTACCGCCGATAAGAAGATTTCAACCATCCTCCGAGCAACAAGTCCATGGTCTCCGACGGCCGTGGCGGTCTCCGGCAGCGACCTCTACGTGCTGGAGTACGTTCATAGACCCGGCGACGACAGACGGGAATGGGCACCGAGGGTAAGGAAGGTGGCCGCCGATGGAACCGTGACGATCATTGCAGAGATAAAACGGTGAGATCATCGAGTGCGGGTTTCATGACGGACGTCTCCAACACTATTCAGGGGATTAGCTCCCGGAGGGCGCTGGAACGCCAACATCCTCTTCTGTGTTCTCAGGAGTGTATTCCTCAACATCATAAGGTGACACCATGTCCATCCGTCCGGTGAAACGTATTGTGCAATCGCGGCCGACTCTCGAAGGTGCGGGGGTGAAGCTCCGCCGCGCGTTCGGATTTGGAGAAACGGGAGACTACGATCCCTTCCTGCTCTTGGATGACTTCCGCAACGAGAACCCGGAAGACTATCTTGCCGGCTTCCCCTGGCATCCGCACAGGGGGATCGAGACCATCACGTACGTCTTGGCGGGGACAGTCGATCACAAGGATAGTCTTGGTAACTCGGGTACGCTTGGTGGCGGCGACGTACAATGGATGACGGCAGGCAGCGGCATTCTTCACCAGGAAATGCCGAAAGGCAACGAGCACGGAAGAATGCACGGCTTCCAACTCTGGGCAAATCTCCCTTCCTCGCTCAAGATGACCAACCCGCGCTATCAGGACATTCCCGGTCGCGAAATCCCTGAGGTGGCGGACGACGATGGCACGAGGGTGCGGATCATTTGCGGTGAGTTCTGGGGGAAGCGCGGCCCGGTTGACGGCATCGCCGCTGACCCTCGTTATCTGGACATCTGGGTGCCGCCCCACAAGCGAAAGCGCATTCCGGTGGAATCGTCCCGCCACGCGTTTGCTTACGTGTTCGAAGGGTCGGGCAGCTTTCGCGACGCGTCGCAGCCGTTCGGCGTGCTGACCGAACGCGTCGGCGTGAATGACGACGCCCCCGTGCGCGAGATGACCGGGAACCGCTCGTTGGTGCTCTTCGATAGCGGAGATGAGATTGTGGTTCAGGCAGGTGAGGAAGGAATCCGCTTTCTCCTCGTGTCCGGACAACCGCTCAAAGAACCGGTGGCATGGTACGGTCCCATCGTCATGAACACCCAGGAGGAGTTGCAGCAGGCGTTCGAAGATTTGCAGCGGGGGACGTTCATCAAGAAAGGGTGAGCCTCCGAGCACTGCACGATGTGTGCGCCACCTTTGGGTCGAATGCACAAGTGGCCCCGCGAGTTTTTGGCGGGGCTTTTTCGTATCATGAGAGTGATCAGAAACGCAGCGGTTGCTTCTCTCAGCTATCAAATCTCGAACCCGAAAGGCATTTCATCCGAGTTCTTAACACTATGGCGTTGTTCGACAAACTCTCTCAACTCAAAGAAGGGCTTAGCAGGACGCGGGAAGGTTTCATCGCGAAAGTTGCGCGCCTCGTCACCACGAAATCTACGATCGATGATGCCACGCTCGATCAGCTCGAAGAAATTCTCATCAGTGCAGACGTCGGTGTCGAGACCTCCCTTGCCATTATCGCTTCCATTCGCAAACGCGTGAAGGAGGAACGATACGCCACTGCATCAGAATTGCAGCGTCTTCTCAGAGACGAAATCCAGCGTCAGCTTGCGACAACCGACTCACTCTCCGACCCGTTTCACCTTCCTGCCGAGAAGCCCTACGTGATCATGGTCGTGGGCATTAACGGTGTCGGCAAGACCACCACCATCGGCAAGCTTGCCAACCTGTACACGAAGGGAGGCAAGAGGGTTGTGATCGGGTCGGCGGATACGTTTCGCGCGGCAGCGAACGAGCAGTTAGAGATCTGGGCGAAGCGAGCAGGGGCCGACATCATCCAGCAACAACACGGCTCCGATCCCGCAGCCGTTGCGTTCGATGCCGTCACTTCGGCGATCGCACGCAATGCGGACGTCGTTATCATTGATACAGCCGGACGCCTTCACACCAAGACGAACCTGATGGAAGAATTGAAGAAGGTTCGTCGCGTGATGGCAAAGCACAACCCTGCATTCCCGCACGAGGTGCTGTTGGTGATCGACGCCTCCACGGGCCAGAACGGGTTGCAGCAAGCCAAGCAGTTCGGCGCGGCAACCGGCGTAACGGGCCTCGTCCTCACCAAACTCGACGGCACGGCGAAAGGAGGAATCGTCCTTGCCATCAGCCGCGAGATGAAACTCCCGATAAAATACATTGGTGTGGGAGAAAAGATTGACGACCTTCAGCCCTTTGACAAGGAGGCATTCGTCGAAGCATTGTTTACCCAGGAATGAAGTCCGGGAGCGATGGAGTACCTGATGGATTCTCGACGCATTCATATTCTGCCAGAGCACGTTGCAAACCAGATTGCGGCGGGCGAGGTGATTCAACGACCCGAGTCGGTAGTGAAGGAGCTGGTGGAAAACTCGCTCGATGCAGGAGCCACCTCCATTCTTGTCGTCATCAAGGACGGCGGCAAGACGTTGATTCAGGTTGTGGATGATGGCGAAGGGATGGGCGAGGAGGATGCCGTTACGGCATTTCTGCGGCACGCTACCAGCAAGATTGCATCGGCAGAGGATTTGGAGGCGATCCGTACCTACGGCTTCCGCGGCGAAGCGCTTGCGTCCATCGCTGCCGTAGCTCAGGTCACCATGAAAACGCGACGCCGCGACAGCGACGTGGCGGTCGTTGTTCAGATCGAGGGCGGTGGGCCTCCGCGACGTTCCTACGAGGCACGCGAACCCGGTACAAGCGTCGGGGTGCACAATCTGTTCTTCAACACACCTGCCCGACGCAAGTTCCTGAAAGCCAACAGCACGGAGTTCCGTCACGTCTCGGAAACGGTGCAGCGTCTTGCACTCAGTCACCCCGAGAAAGCAATCAAGTTCATTAGCGACGACGAAACGCTGCTCGATCTGAGGCCTGCTTCGCTTGAGGCTCGCGTGTTCGATATCTTCGGTCAGCGCATGACGGAAGGAATGGTGTGGGTCGAGGCATCCTCCGACCTGCTGAGTGTCCGCGGCTTCATCGGCAAACCGACGTTCGGGCAGAAGAGCAGGGCAAACCAATACCTGTTCCTGAACAAGCGCTACATTGTCAGCCGGAACATCAGTCACGCGGTCTTCACGGCATACGAGAATCTTCTCATCAAAGGAACATTTCCGTTCTTCTTGCTCTTTCTGGAAATCGATCCCCACCGCGTTGATGTGAATGTCCATCCCTCAAAGTTGGAAGCGAAGTTTGAGGACGAGCAGTACGTGTACCGGCTTGTTTCTTCGGCGGTGCGCAAGACTCTCGCTGCCCACGACCTGGTGCCCTCTCTCTCTGTAGCGCAGGCGGAGGAAAGGGGGGAAGTCGGTCTCTCCTTCACCGATCGGCAGCACGCCTGGCGCGGTGACGTGGTAGACCCATGGACGGGTGAGATAGTCAAACCTGCGTTTCCTGCCCCGCCAACATCTGCACCGAGCAGATTGGGGGGAGTGAGTGGAACGGCAATCATCGAACAACTTCTGGGAGACATCAAAGGGGATATTCCTCGGATTGCGCCTGAGAATTCCGACACACAGCAAAGCGACCTCTCAGTCCCGACAGTCCCTGCGGTAGTTTGGCAGCTTCATAACAAATACATTCTTGTCCCTATCGCCGGTGGGTTGTTAGTTGTTGACCAGCACGTTGCGCACGAGCGCATCCTCTACGAGCGAGCACTCCGGAGAGCGCAGAACAACGCGCAAGGAATCCAGCAGCTTCTCTTTCCGCAAACGCTACAGCTTGCTCCTGCTGACTATGCCCTTGTGGTGGAACTGCTTCCTTACTTCGAGCAGGTTGGATTTGTGGTCAAACCCTTTGGCAAGAATACAATTGTGCTGGAAGGAGTCCCCGCCGATCTCGGCGCGAACGCCGAGGGAGCAGTGATCCGGGATGTGTTGACGTTGTACCGGGAATACCAGCAACATGGCACCGTAGATGCACGTGACGTGCTCGCAAAGTCATATGCCTGCCGCGCGGCGGTGAAAGCCGGAGATACGTTGAACGAGAGCGAGATGCGCGCGCTGCTCGAGCAGCTCGGACAGTGTACGATGCCGTATGTGTGCCCGCACGGAAGGCCTGTTTCGTTGAAGTTGTCACTCGAGGAATTAGACAGGCGGTTCGGCAGAACGTAGCCACCGGTTCTTGTCTCATGTTCTTCAAGCCCTAGCGCTGGGAAGACGATACTCACCAAGGAGGGATGGTATCATGGCTTTACACAAGGATGTCTCATCTACTCTTGTGTTCGCGCTGGTATTGCAAGCGATAAGCTTGCCGGGGCTTCGAGCAGCCGGAACGGACTCGACGTACCGGTTCGAGGCGCGGGAAGGAAAAATCATCGGCGTGTGGCCGGACGTCTGGACGGTGGAACGCTTGAGCCAATTGCGCACGCGTTACGGATTCAACTGCATGGCGGTGCCTGGCGAACAAGCTTCCTACGACGCGGCGGTGGCTGCGGGCTACACTCCCGAACGACTGAAAGTGCATTTCTTCTACGGCGGCGGGCCTGCGATTGTCAGCAGGTTCCCTGCAGCCATGTATTACGTGGACGAGGCTGTAGAACATAATTGTGCCGGTGCGCCGACGGCCGGACCCATTCACTCACCACAAGAGCTTGCCGCCCTGCGCGACTACATCCATCAACATCGCCCCGGAGCGTTGTTTGTTTCCAGCGGGTACAAGCGGTGCAGTCATCTGCGGATTCTCGGCGAGTTTGTTGACCAGATCATGTTCAGCTCCTACGTTCACTGGGCTGAGCTGACCACAACCTACTGCAACCCACGTCTTGGTTGGGGGGACTCAACCGAAATCGCGTTCATTCCCATCGCATATGACCAGAGTCCGAGCTGGTCGGCCATGCGAGCGATTTTCGGATCGAAGTTTAGCATGACGTGGATTCGCGGACGCGAAGACGAGTACACACTGCTTCTGCCTCATGCCAATGCTCTCGGGTTGAGCGGTCTCTGGCTCTACCATGGCGAGCCGATTGATACGACACTCCTTCTTGCCTTTTGCATTGCGGCGTGGCGTAATGGTTGGATGACGCGTATTGCAGAGACACCTCTGTCGCATCTTTCGGTGCTGACAGCCGAACGCCTTCGTGATAGCAGGGTTCGTCTGCAGTGGGCAACCAAGCAGGAGTTCGATCATCGCGGCTATACGGTCGAGCGTCGGGCAGAAGCCGAATCGTCGTTCTCCGTTGTGCCGAACAGCTTCGTGCCGCGTCGAGGAATGCCCGGCACAGCACAGCAGTATTCGTTTACGGACTCGACTGCGCCGCCAGGCGCGCTGCTGTACCGTCTCCGTTTGATTGATCACGACAGTACCCTGCGTCTGTCGCTGCCGGTTCAGGTTTCTCTCCCGGCGGGCGGGAAGGAGAACGTGCCAATGGACTTCGAGCTGTTTCAGAATGCACCGAATCCTTTCAATCCTTCGACGCGGATAGCATTTCAGATTCCCATCAGTGTCGCTGTGAGGCTGACACTCAACGACATGCTGGGGAGAGAGGTGCAGATACTCGTGAACGACGTACTGCCTGCCGGGCGACACGAGCGAGTTCTTGAGGCAACAAATCTCCCGAGCGGCGTGTATGTGTACAGGCTGACGGCGGGCGCTTTCTCGGGTGCAAAGAAGCTGGTCATCATTCGCTGAGCAGATACACACTCCTTTGGGACGGCCGGCAGTGAAACGTCTCCTGTTCTTGTGTCTTTCTGTACTGAGCCGATCATTTTTGGTCGCGCAATCTGCCGACTATTCTGCGATCGGCGGCAGACGAATAGGCGTGTGGCCGGATGAATGGTCTGTGCGGAGGCTGACGGAGTTTCGCACTCGATATGGCTTTACCGGTGTGGTGGTGGATGTCCACCCTGAACGCTATCGCAACGCTGTCTGGGCGGGATTCGACTCGACCTGTATCATGCTCGCAATCTCGTTTGAGAACTATCGGTACGCTGTGGATAGTTTTCCTGCTGCAATCTACTACATGGACGAGCCGGTCGAACACAAGTGCACAGGTGCGCCAACCGCCGCGCGGATCTACACTCCCGAAGAGCTTGCTACCATGCGAACGTACATTCGCCAACACAGGCCGGCAGCTCGCTTTGCCATCAGCGGGTACAAAAGATGCAGTCACAACATCATTGCGGCATCCTACGCAGACATCATGCTGTACTCGTCGTACGTGAACTGGGTTGAACTCTGGCCCCCGTTCTGCCGGACTGATTTTGGTTGGGGGGATACCTATGAGAACCCCTGGATTCCTGCCGGTGACGATCAGCGCGACAGTTGGACAGCCATGCGTGCAGTGTACGGCAAAACATTTTCGATGACCTGGATACGCGGACACGGGTTCCTTGTCGGGGATGAGTACGACGACCTGATGGCACATGCCGAGGCACTCGGTCTGGAAGCGGTGTGGTTGTTCAATGCGCAGCCGGTCGAAGATGCGCTGTTAGAGCAGTTCTGCAATGCCGCAGCAACAGTGGGTTGGCTCGAGCGAGTTCCGCGTCACAACTCAAATCGGTAAGCCTTTCTGTTCCTTGAACTTCACGGGCTTTCTTCGTTAATTCTTAACGCATGATCCAACGAACGAAGAGAACAAGGGGATACCATGAACAGAAACGGCGTTGACGAAATTCGAGAACAGAAGGCAGCCTGGGCGGCAAAAGCGGCGGCGGCCTCACGACAGCGACCGGTGAAGTTCACCACCGTCAGCGGTCAGCCCATCGAGCTTCTCTACACCCCCGACGATATTGCACACATCAACTATCTCTCCGAGATCGGCTTCCCGGGCGAGTTCCCCTACACGCGCGGCATTCACTACAACATGTACCGCGGTAAGCTGTGGACGATGCGCCAATTTGCCGGGTTCGGATCGCCCGAGGATACCAACGCACGCTATCATTATCTGCTCGAACATGGGCAAACAGGACTTTCCGTTGCCTTCGACCTTCCCACGTTGATGGGGCGTGACGCGGACGATCCGCTGAGCGAAGGCGAAGTGGGTATCTGCGGCGTTTCGGTCAGTTCTCTCAGCGATATGGAGATTCTCTTTAAGGGAATTTCTCTGAAAGACATTTCGACCTCCATGACCATCAACGCTCCGGCGGCGATGATGCTGGCCTTCTATATCGTTGTCGCCGAGAAGCAGGGTGCACAGCGGTGCGATCTGCGCGGTACGATTCAAACAGACATTCTGAAAGAATACATTGCGCAGAAGGAATGGATCTACCCGCCGCAGCCTTCGATGCGCATTGTGGCGGACATGATCGAGTTCTGCTCGCAGGAGATGCCGCTGTGGAACCCCGTGTCGGTGAGCGGGTATCATATTCGTGAGGCGGGTTCGACCGCAGTGCAGGAGTTGGCCTTCACGCTTGCCGACGGCTTTGCTTACGTGGAAGAGTGCCTGAAGCGCGGGATGGACGTTGACAGCTTCGCGCCCCGCCTATCGTTCTTCTTCAATTCGCATATTGATTTCTTCGAAGAGATCTGCAAGTTCCGCGCAGCTCGCAAAATCTGGGCAAAGCGCATGCGGTACAAGTACGGGGCGAAGAATCCCAGATCGTGGACTCTGCGCTTCCACACACAAACCGCCGGATGCACACTCACCGCGCAGCAGCCGGAGAACAACATCATCCGCACGGCGTTCGAGGCGCTTGCCGGCGTGTTGGGCGGAACCCAGTCCCTACACACCAACTCGATGGATGAAACGCTGGCTCTTCCGTCGGAGAAAGCGGTGAAGATTGCCCTGCGCACACAGCAAATCATTGCACACGAAATCGGCGTCACCAACACGATTGACCCGCTCGGCGGGAGCTACTTCATCGAGGCGCTCACCGATAAGATGGAGAAAGAAGCCGAGGCATACTTCGAGAAAATTGACGCGCTTGGTGGTGTCATTCCTGCTATCGAAGCCGGCTTCTTCCAGCGTGAGATTGCCGAAGCAGCGTACCGCTACCAGATCGAGTTGGACAACAAGGAGAAGATCATCGTCGGCGTGAATGAGTTCGTGGAGGAGGATGAGAAGCTCGATATCCCGATTCTGGAAATCTCGCCCGAAGTCGAAATCAAGCAACGGAAGCGGCTTGCAGAAGTACGCCAGTCCCGCAACAATGCCGAGGTGGAACGGGTGCTCGATGCGCTCAAGCAGGCTGCCGCCGACGGCAAGAACCTGATGCCGTACCTGATCGAGTGCACGCGTGCGTATGCGACGCTTGGTGAGATGTGTCAGCGTCTGACGGAAGTCTTTGGTGTCCATGAAGAGATTGCTGTCTTCTGAACGATGTCGACTGTACGAAGGCCACACGGCGCCGACGGACGTGATGACGTTTTCTTCCCTTGAGTGTTCAGTGCCGGTGGCGGAGATTGACGCCAAAGTGGAGTTTGAGGGACGATGAAGTATAACACGTCGAGAAATTCTATGTCGAAATCCAGAGTCGCCGTACTCAAGACCAAGCCGGAAACTGTACTGGAAGATTACCAGCGCCTCGCGGAGATGGCAGGGATGCCGGACGTGTTGGATGCAAAGGCGCCGACGATCCTGAAGGACAACATCTCGTGGCATTTTCCGTTTCCGGGGGCGAACACGACCCCGTGGCAGTTGGAAGGGACGATTCTCGCCTTGAAGAAATTCGGCTTCCATGACATCAGATGCGTACAGAACAAGACAGTCGTCACCGACGCCTTCAAGGGTGAGGATCTGAATAACTACATCCCGATCTTCAGGAAGTATAACATCCCTGTCCTCTTCAACTTCAAGGAAGAGGATATGACGTGGGTGCAGTACGAGCCAAAGGCGCGCATGCACGTCCTCAAGATGATCTATCCCGAAGGCATCACCATCCCCGACTATTTCTTCGGCAAGAACATCGTGCATCTACCGACGATGAAGTGCCACATCTACACGACGACGACGGGTGCCATGAAGAATGCCTTCGGCGGATTGCTCAATACGAAGCGGCACTATACGCATTCATGGATTCACAAGACGCTTGTAGATCTGCTTGCCATTCAGAAGGAGATTCACACGGGTGTCTTCGCGATGATGGATGGTACCACAGCAGGCAACGGTCCCGGGCCTCGTACAATGTCTCCCGTCATCAAGGACTACATTCTGGCGAGTGCCGACCAGGTGGCTGTTGATGCGGTTGCCGCAAAGATGATGGGCTTCGACCCGCTGAGCATCGAGTACATTCGCGTGGCACATGAAGAGAGGTTGGGCTGCGGCGATGTCCGGGACATCGAGATTGTAGGGGCGGATATCTCCAACGAATCCTGGGGCTTCCGTGTCGGTAACAACGGCGTGAGTCTCTTCGGCAATCTCGCATGGTTCGGTCCGCTCAAATTCATGCAGAACCTCTTTTTCCGCACGCCGATGGTGCACGCGTTCATCTTCGGCTCGGAAGCCTATCATGATTACTATCGCTGGCCGCTCAAGGACAGGAAGGTGTTCGAGGAGTGGAAGCGAACAACCCACTGGGGCAGACTCTTCGCGCAGTACGAGCGTCGTGAAGTGCCGCACGAAGTGCCCGCCTGAAATTGTGACCGCCGTGATCGAAGGCGAAGGCACAGGATGATGTTCGAGTGTCTTCGCTTTTTTGTGTCGCAAAGGATATGACCAAGCAAACACGAGCCGAGGCAGTACTGCTTGCCCTCACGCTGATCTGGGGCAGCACGTTCGTTTCGATGAAAATCGGCCTGCGCGATATGTCGCCCATCCTCATGACGAGCGCGCGGTTCACCGTTGCAGCGCTGTTCTTTCTTGTCCTCTTCTGGAGGAACCTCTTTCCTTTTCCCGAGGGAGCGATACGAAAGGGGACGCTGCTCGGCCTGTTTCTCTTTCTCGGATTTATCGCGCAAAACGTCGGGCTGAACTACACCACCGCCTCGAAGTCCGCGTTCATCACAAGCCTCATGGTTGTGTTTGTCCCCCTTCTCCAGTTCATCATCGAAAGACGCCCCCCTACGATCGGCAATGTCGTGGGCATCATGCTTGCGGTCGCAGGATTGTGGCTGCTAACATCCCCGACGGGCGCCGAGTTGAACTTCGGTGATTTCCTCACGCTTCTGTGCGCAATCATGTTTGCTTTCTACATCGTCTATCTCGATGTCGCTTCGAAAGCGATGTCTGCGCTTCAGTTGACATTCTTGCAATCAGCAACGTGTGCGGTTCTGGGCATGGTGGCAACGGTACTGTTTGAGGACTACCGTTTTGATCCGACGTTTTCTGTCTTCATCTCCGTCGGCTATCTGACACTGTTTGCCACGGTGCTGACGACGTTTATGCAGACAAAATTTCAGAAGGACACGACGCCGACGCGAGCGGCGGTCATCTTTACGGTCGAGCCGGTGTGGGCATCCATCCTCGCGTATCTCTTTCTGGGAGAGATGCTGGGAACGCTCGGAGTTGTCGGCGGAGCATTCATCATTGTCGGTGTGCTCGTCTCGGAGGTATCCGACAAGCTTGCTTTCTTCAACAAGGGGATGATAGCAGAAGAAGAAACATCGTAAGGTGTTGACAGCTGAGTGTCGAGCGAACTCCGCCCGGCCCGATCAGAGCTTGCAGATTCCTTTTACGATCTGGATGACTTCACGCGCCGCAGAGATTCCTTCCGAGCTATCCTTTGCACGATACGCGTCGCGGGGCATCATGTTTGGAAGTCCGTTGGGGTAGCGCGTGGGGATGTAGAGCTTGTCCAGCAACGCCGCGGCGTCGCTCAGTGATGCCAGCTCCTGTTTCACCGATTCGTTCGGCATATCGCCTATCAGGTTCGAGAGCGAGTGACCCCATGGTTCGATGCCAAGGAAATACCAGGCTGCTTTCAACGCCTTTTCCCCGGCTTGCTGGCAGAGAAAGCACGCTTGCGCATGGCTGCCTGCTGCGGCAAGCGTTTGCGCTGCCTTCAGATCGTCCTCTCCCTGGCCCAGCCAAAGCTTTGCATCGCGTTTGTATTTCTCAAGACTCATACAGAACCTTTCCCTCAGCGACAACTCGCTCGATGAAGCGGTTGCCCGATATTTTCATATCTTCGAATTCAGATGGCGTGTAGATGAGAACGTCGATCGCCCTGCCACGGATGCGCTCATAGAGCAGGCGCAATGCACGGGCTGGACGCTCGACGAACCGTTCATTGGTGTGCTGCACGAAGACCACATCCACGTCGCTTCGCCGGTCGTTCGTCCCGCGAGCAAACGAGCCAAAGAGGATTGCTCGTGTCGCGCCGATCTCCCGCGCAACGGCGATAATGGACGATACCACTTCCTCGAAGGTTGACGGCTCTCGCGGCATTGGCCCTCCTTTCTGTGCCAATATATCAAAAGCCAGCAACGATTGCCATCTCCGGATTCTGGGTATCGAGCGAGAGCATTTTTCTCTCCTTTCGGATATATTCTTCCTGACATTCGTTTCGCTCTTCCCTTTGTTTTGTGGAGACACTCATGCCGACCAGAACCATCCTTGCCGCGTTGCTTGTAACGTACACCGTCGTCTCGCAAACGAAAGACACGCTGGTCGTTCTCACCATGTGGCCCAAAGGTCAGCTCGATGCGCCGAACCAGGCAAACACCATCGTTGCATCGTTCAGCAAGCCGATGGTGCCCATACAACAATTGCCCGAAGGGGAAGGCTCGGGACCGTTGCTTGTCTCGCCGTCTGTTCCGGGAAAATACCGCTGGTTGGGGACGAGCACGCTCTCGTTCACTCCCGCAACACCATTGGAGATTGCCACCCAGTACAAGGTAACCATCAAAGCGGGCACGCGCGCACTCGACGGCTCGCAGCTCCGTACCGACGTTGTCTGGACGTTCACCACGCAGCGACCCGTTCTGCTTGGCACACGGCCCGGGCACGCGTCGCGCGGCGTCGACATGCACACATCCGTTCTTCTTCACTTCAATCAAAAGATTCTCCCTGAGAAGGCGCTTCCATTCATCAGGATGTTTGAAGCGAAGCGCGGCGGGCCGGATGTGCGTTTCTCGCTCACCCACCCGACGCAAGAAGAAATGCAGAAGCAGTCGCTTTACGTCACCGATTCGACGGTCGTATTGCAGGTGAAACCAACTACGACGCTGAAGAGGAACACCAAGTATGTCGTTCTCCTGAACGCAGGCCTTCCCGGTGCACGAGGGAACTTGGGGATGGAGAAAGAAGCGTCGTTCAGTTTTGAAACCTATCAGAATCTCGCCTTCATCGAACTTGTTGATCCCAAGAATCGCAATCCGAAGAGAGCGTTGACCTTCAAGTTCAATAATCCCGTTTCCGTTGCCGAGCTTGTCCGGCGTGTATCGTTCAGTCCGCACATTGGCGTGCCAGAGGAGTACAAAGAATGGATGTGGAGCGCGCCCGACATTACGCTGAGTCTTCCGTGTGCGCCGAGGACCAGATACACGTGCACGATCAGCCGAGAGTTACAAGATGTCTTCGGACAGAAGTTGGGCACGGATGTGAAGGCAGAGTTCAATACGGTGGGATTTGATCCCACCATTGCGATGACGACGGGCCACGGCGTCCTCGAGGCGTATGGCCAGCGTCGATATCCGGTGCGCGTCGTGAATGTCGAAGCTGTGCGCGTGCAGGCACGCAGACTGACGATGGAGAATCTCGTTCCTATTCTGACAGCCGAGACGTTGTATGTGAGGGACGTAAAGATGCGCGCGCGGTTTGATGTGGACCGCGTTGATTCTCTCAAGCTCCCGCTGGATGTCGAAACAACGATCGGTGTGACGGTAGACGACGCACTCGGACCGAACCGTCGCGGTGCGCTGCTTCTGCAGGTCTCTCATCCAGCGTCGGACTATGGATGGTATGGATTCTGGCGCGCCGATGTTCAGGTGACGGAGATGGGGGTGACGGGAAAGTTCTCGCCCGAGAATGTCCTACTGTGGGTGACGACACTCCGGGATGCGCAACCCGTTCCCGATGCGGTGGTGCAACTCCGCGACGACGCAAACACGCTGTTGTGGCAGGGCAAGACCAACAGCGAGGGTTTTGCCGAGGCACCGGGCTGGCGGCACTTCGCAGGTGTCGTCAAAAGGGGATGGGGGGCGCCGCGTCTGTGGGCGATTGTTTCGCACGGAGACGACCTTGCCTACACCGCGTCCGACTGGAATCAAGGTATCGAGCCGTATCGGTTCAACCTCTTGACCGACTGGGATCCGCAGTTCGAGCCGATGCAAGGAGTACTGTTCACGGACCGCGGCATCTACCGACCGGGAGAGGAGGTAGAGATCAAAGGCATCTTCCGCTCGCGCCGTGCGGATGATTGGAACGTACCGCGAGGAGCCATACTGCTTCGCATTCACGACCCGCAAAACGACCAGGTCTTTTTCGATTCACTTCGCCTGAATGACTTCGGCTCTCTCAGTGCGCGTTTTCTCGTTCCTCCCGAAGGACGCCTCGGGTACTATGCCATCGAGGCGAGCATACGAACGAAGCGAGAAACTGAACCATACCGGTTCGTTGCGACGGGGTCGTTTCGTGTCGAGGCGTACCGTGTAAGTGAGTTCGAAGTGACGGCACGAACGCCGGACAAAGAGTATGTGGTGGGCGATCGCCTTCGCTGCAGGTTCAGTGCACGCTATTTGTTCGGCGGAGAGTTGAAACGCGAGAACATACGCTGGCGTGTTCGGTACGACCCCACCACCTTCCAGCCGGAAGGCTGGGAGTCCTACGCCTTCGGGCGCAGTGCGTACTCGTACGACGACGCCGCTGGGCCACGAGCGCGTCTTCTCTTCTCGAAGGATACAACATTGAACGCGCAGGGCTTGCTGGATATCGAACTGAAGACGCATGTCGGGGACGTGCGAGCAACGGGGAGCCTCGTCTTCGAGGCGGATGTGACGTCGCCGAGTCGCCACACTATCTCGGGCCGGACGACCGCGCTTCTGCACGCGGGCGAATTTTATGCCGGCATCGGACTGGCCTCGACGTTCATCTCAAAAGATAGCACGCTGCAATACTCCATTGTCACTGTGTTGCCCGACGGGAAGGTGACGGCCGGGAAAGAGTTGCGCTGTAGAGTCGTAAAGCGGGAGTGGCATTCCGTGCGCAAGGCAAGTCCGCGCGGCGGCTTCGAGTGGCAGTCCGACGCGGTGGACTCAACGATTCTCACGACGCACGTCACTTCAGATTCTCTTCCCGTCATGCAATCGTTCACTCCACAACAGTCGGGCTTGTACGTCATTGAAGTGGCAGGGAAGGACTCGCGTGGTAATGAGATTGTCAGCGACGCATATTTCTATGCCAGCGGATCGGACTATGTTGCGTGGGAGCGGAGCAATGACGACCGCATCGAGCTGATTGCCGACGCAAAGAGCTATACGCCAGGACAACGTGCGCGGATCATCGTGAAAAATCCGTACGAAGAGGCCACGGCGCTCGTGAGCGTTGAGCGCGAAGGCATCCTGCGTTACTGGCGAACAAGCCTCAAAGGCAGTGCCCCGGAGATTACGGTGCCCGTGGATAAACTGTCCCTGCCGAATGTTTACGTCTCGGTGATCCTGCTGCAGGGGCGCATGACACGCACTCCCGAGCTTGAGCAGGAAAAGGACCTCGGCAGGCCGTCCTTCAAGATCGGTTACATCGCGCTGCCCGTTGATCCGGGGATGCGACATCTTTCTGTCGAAACGAAAACGGAACGAACGGAATACCGGCCGGGCGATACGGTTCGTGTAGTGGTGCAGGTGCGAACGGCGGAAGAAGCGGCCGCGAAGTCGGAGGTGACGGTGAGCGTTGCCGATAGAGGCGTGCTCAACCTGATCGGATATCGGTTGGCCGACCCCTTCGATGTCTTCTACGGTCCGAGGCCCCTCGCCGTCGTCACGACGGAAGGCCGTGCGCAGATTGTACAGGCACGGAGTTTTGGAGAGAAAGGAGAAGACGAGGGTGGTGGCGGTGGCGTTGACCTGGGTGGAGTTGAAACGCGCGGCAACTTCAAGTCAACGGCCTACTGGAATGCGCATCTGGTGACGGACAGCGAAGGAAAGTGCACGTTCTCCTTCCGCCTTCCCGATAATCTCACAACATTCAATATCATGTGCGTTGCGCAGACAAGAGATTCCGAATTCGGCTACGGGGAATCGCGCATCGTGGTGAACAAGCCGTTAGTGTTGCAGCCGTCGCTGCCGCGTTTTGCACGGATGGGGGATCGGTTCGAAGCGGGTGTTGTGGTGTATAACTTTACTCCAGACAAAGGGACAGTCCGGCTCGAGATGGACGCTGAAGGCGTTGAGTTCAAGGGAAAGAAAGTGTCGGCGTTCGCACTCCAGCCCGGTGAAGCGAAGGAAATACGTCAGCCGTTCGAGGTGTCGCGCCCAGGGACCGCAACGTTGAGATTCCGTGCAGCGATGGGCAACGAGAGCGACGGCCTTACCGCGCGCATTCCCATCCGTGTTGCACCGAGGAAGGAAACCGTAGCGGACTTCCAAGCAGTCACCGCTTCATCCACGATGAAGCTCGTCGTACCGGCCAACGCGCTTCCCGACCTTGGAGGCATCGAGTTTACAGCAGCCTCCACTGCACTCGTGGGCTTGGAAAGCAGCGTCGAGTATCTCTTCACTTATCCGTATGGCTGCATTGAGCAAAAGTGCTCCGCTCTTCTCCCCATCATCCTGGGGAGAGAAATGGTGGAGGCATTCGGACTGTCGGTGTTGAAAGGGACGAACGCTCGTGACCTTGTACAGGCAATGTTGCGCGAGGTGCGCCGGTTTCAAATTTGGAATGGCGGATTCGCTTACTGGCAAGGTGCGACGCAGGAGTCGCCCTATGCCTCGGTGTACGTGATGTATGTGCTGGCGATGGCCAGGAAGCAGGGCTACACGGTTGATCACGACCTTCTGCAACGCGGCACGCAGTACTTGAAAGAAGTTTTGCGTTGGGAGGAGAGAAGGCCGCACTATCCGTACAACGAAAACATGTGGGCTGTAACGAAGGCGTTTCTTCTCTACACGCTCGCGCAGCTTGGCACACCGGAAGAGTCCTACTATGAGCAGTATTTCAAAAAGCTTGATCGTATCCCACTGGAAGCTCGAGCGTACTTGCTTAAAGCCGTGGCAGGCTCTTCCCGTCTCAGAAAAATGTCCCGGGCAATAGCAACGAATCTTCTCAACCACATCAAGCTCAGTTCAACCTCAGCACACTTTGAGGAGCCCAACGTTCGCGGGTTGGAGTGGTGTTGGAGTTCCAGCGTTCGCACGACGGCACTGCTCCTGCAGACGCTGTTGGAGACAAAGGCGTTCACCGGTAAGCACGCCGATGTGCCGGCAAAGATCGTCCGGTGGTTGATGGACCAGAGGCGCTTGGGGCGATGGTCCAATACACAGGAGAATGTGTATGTGGTGGACGCGCTGGCAACGTACTACCGTATGTTCGAGACCGATAATCCACAATTCCGCGCGGAGATACGGGTTGCCGCCGACCGAATACTCTCGCATACGTTCGACGGGAGACGTCTGAACACTGAACGTGTCGAGCGTCGCCTGGACGCCTTCGAAAAGGGGAAGGAGCTTTCGCTAGACCTTGTGAAGGAGGGGAGCGGTGTTCTGTACGCAGGTGTTCGCATGTCGTACTTCCCGCGCGGTGCAGCACTGCCTGCCGACGAAGGCATTGCTATCACGAAAGCGATGGAGCCTCTGGCTGCAAACACACAGGCGACGGGTCGAACGTTTCCTGCGGGGACAATCGTGAAGGTGACGCTGCGCGTCATAAGCCCTCAACAGAGGAACTTCGTTGTAGTAGAAGATCCCGTGCCGGCAGGGTTTCAGATCATCAACACCTCGCTGCAGACGGAAAGCTCTGAGCTTTCGGAGAGTGGCTCTTACGAGCAGCGGTGGTGGGGATCGTTCAATCATCGCGAACTACACGATGATCGCGTGCTGCTGTTTGCCGATCAGCTTGCGGCGGGTGTGCACACATTCACGTACCTGGCCCGAGCAATCACCCCTGGGACCTTCGCAATGCCTGCAACGTATGTGGAGATGATGTATGAACCGGAGGTGTTCGGAAGGACGGGGTCCATGATCGTGGAGGTAAAGTGAAGGAGTGGGTCCATCGCGGAGTGAGCATGATGGTGATCTCTCGGAAGCGAAGAATCGTCTTGATCGTGCTTGTCGCTGCCCTCACAGGGCCGGCGGTATCGCTGTTCATTCCTCTTGACAGAGAATTATTCCAACCCTCCCGCACGACATCGTTACGGATCGTTGACCGGCATGGAGTGCTGCTGAGGGAGGTCTTGTCGGAGGTCGAAGGAAGGGGGCGTTGGTGCTCGCTGGCGGAGATTTCGCCGAACCTCATCAACGCCGTCATTGCAACGGAGGATGCCCGCTTCTGGTTCCATCCTGGTATCGACGTGCCGGCACTGCTGCGCGCTGCGTGGCAGAACGCGCAGGCGTTGCGCGTGGTCAGCGGCGGCTCCACGATTACGATGCAGGTGATTCGTGGTGTGTCTCCTTCTCCCAGGACGCTTCCAGGAAAGATCCGCGAGGCGTGGTTCGCCCTGCGCCTGGAACGCATGATGACGAAGGAAGACATCCTTGCACAGTATCTCAATCGCGTTTCCTTCGGCAATCAGACCTTTGGTGCCGATGCCGCAGCGCGGCTATACTTCCGGAAGCCGCCCGCTCAGCTTTCCGTTGCTGAGGCAGCGTTCCTTGCAGCCATTCCCAACGCACCGACGATCCACGATCCGTACCGTCGGTTCGACCGTGTGCGTGCACGCCAACTCTACGTTCTGAGACGAATGGAGCGTGAAGGATTCATTTCACGGGAAGAGCGGGAACGGGCGGAGCAGGAACCAATCATGCTGGCTCCTCCCAGCACGCACTTCAAAGCCCCGCATTTCACCACCATGATTCTCCAGCGGCTACCCCCTTCAGAGCGAGCACGTCTCGAAGAGATTCGTACGACACTCGATGATCCTCTTCAGAAAACCGCCGAGTTGATGGTGCAGGCGCATCTCCAGCGGCTTCGCAGGCACAACGTAACGAACGCTGCGGTTGTGGTAATCGATAACAGAACGCGCGAGCTGCGCGCGCTTGTGGGTTCACGGGACTTTTTCGACAACACGATAAACGGACAGGTGAACGGCGCGCTCGCCCTACGCCAACCCGGCTCCGCGCTCAAGCCCTTCACCTACGCCCTCGCGCTCGAACACGGCATGACTGCTGCCGATCTCCTCGCAGACATTCCCCGGCTCAATGGGGACAGCGATGTTGACTTCCTGCCGGAAAACTACGACCGCCGCTACCACGGGCCTGTGCGTGTGCGCGTTGCTCTTGCGTGTTCGTACAACATTCCGGCAGTGCGCGTTGTGGAACGCTTCGGCGAGGAGTTGCTGCTCAGGACCTTGCATGCTGCGGGCTTTACTTCATTGCGGCGGCCCGCATCCTTCTATGGCGTTGGCCTTACGTTAGGAAATGGCGAGGTGACACTTCTGGAACTTGCAAACGCGTATAGCGCTCTTGCCAATGGTGGCTACTACAGTCCGCTGAGGGTACTCGATCGCCTCACCTATACGCGGGGATGGGAATTGCCGCGAGAATCCGTCGACGCGTTGCTTTCCGTCGGCAAGCAAGACTCCACTGTGCTGTTTTCGCCACAGACAACGTACATCGTAACCCATATTCTCTCGGATGTTCATGCGCGCGCGCCCGCTTTCGGAGAGCACAGCTCGCTTAACTTACCTTTCCCGTGTGCGGCGAAAACGGGTACATCCAAGGATTATCGTGACAACTGGACCGTTGGCTACACGCCGCGCTACACCGTCGGCGTGTGGGTAGGGAATTTCGATGGACGACCGATGAAGCTGGTCTCGGGCATCACGGGCGCTGCGCCGCTGTTTCGCGACCTCATGCAGTATCTTCACCCACCGAGCGATCCTGGACTTGAGTTCCAGCGACCGGCGGGTTTGACGACAGCACGGATATGTCCTCGCTCGGGGATGAAGCCAAGCAAGTACTGTCCGGGAGAAGTCGAGGAGTTGTTCGTTGCCGGCACCGAGCCGAAGCGGCTGTGCGGCGTCCATCGTCTCTTTGAGATTGACACAAGGAACGGGACGCTTGCGTCGAGCGCGACGCCTCGGGAGTTCGTGTCGGCGCAGGTGTTTGAGGTGTTCGGGCCGGAGTTCGAGCACTGGATGGAAAAGGAAGGGATACCGCGGCCACCGCTCCGTACAAGCAGCATAGCCGTGGCCGATGAAGTCCAACGGACAAACGGTGATGGTGCTCTTCTCATCATCCGTTCTCCTTCAAGTGGCGAAGTCTTCAAGCTCGATCCCATTCTTCGTCCCCAGTATCAAACAATCGCGATTGAATCTGTCGTTGCGCCGGATGTTCATGACGTGATGTTGTGTGTGGACGGGAAGGCAATAGCGCCGCTCGAAGCACCGTATCGCTATCGGCTTCCGTTGTCTGCAGTGAAGAAGGGACCGCTGATTCTTGTGGTGAGAGGGAAGAGAGGAGCGCGCGTGCTGGAATCGACGCCGGTACACATAGCTGTGCAGTGAATTGATTCGCGGCTTCCTTTTCATTATTATGCCGAGTGCACAACGGACGTTTTCCCATTCATCTGACGATGTCTTCATTTCTCGACCAGCTTAATCCGGTGCAGCGCGAGGCGGTAACGACGATCGACGGCCCCGTCATGATTGTGGCGGGAGCCGGCAGCGGCAAGACCCGCGTGCTTACCTACCGCACAGCCTATCTCGTCTCGCAGGGAAAGAGTCCTGCTTCCCTTCTGGCTCTGACGTTCACGAACAAAGCGGCGCAAGAGATGAAGGAGCGTATCATCCAACTTGTGGGCCAGGAGAGCAGGGCAATCTGGATGGGAACATTCCACTCGATCTTTGCCCGGATCCTTCGCATGGAGTGCGAACGGCTGGGCTATGAGCGCCACTTTACCATCTACGACACCGACGACTCGCAAGCGATGGTGAAGAGCATCATGAACGCGCTCAACATCCCCCAACAACAATACCCGCCGACGGGTATTCGCTCACGCATTAGCGCAGCGAAGAACCACATGGTATCGCCGAAGGCGTTCGTTGCTTCGGCGAACGATCCGCTGATGGAAAAGACGGCACTTGTGTATGAGGAGTACGAGAAGCGCCTGAAGGCAAACAATGCCATGGATTTCGATGACCTGCTCTTGAAGCCGTTGGAGTTGTTTCAGAAGCACAAGGATGTACTGGAACGCTACCAGTGGCGCTTCCGGTACATTCTGGTAGATGAGTACCAAGACACGAACCGTGTGCAGTACAAGCTGATCAAGGAGTTGGCAAGTCTCACACGCAACATCTGTGTCGTTGGGGACGATGCCCAGAGTATCTACGCCTTCCGCGGAGCCGACATCCGCAACATCTTGGATTTCGAGAAAGATTATCCCGAAGCGAAAGTGTTCCGGCTGGAACAAAACTATCGTTCCACCAAAACCATCCTTGCTGCGGCGGACTCCGTCATCAAGAACAACAAGCATCAGATTCAGAAAACGCTGTGGACCGACAACCCGGCAGGCGAGCCGGTGACGCTGGTGATCTGCGAAGACGACCGGGAGGAAGGCTACAAGATTGTCTCAAAGATCGAAGAGGAATCGCACAAGCACAAACTCGACCTGAGGGACTTTGCCGTTCTGTATCGCACGAATGCGCAGTCGCGCTCGATTGAAGACGCGTTGCGCAGACACGGTATTCCGTACATCATCGTCGGGGGCGTCGCGTTCTATAAGCGGAAGGAAATCAAGGATGTGCTTGCCTACCTCCGGATCCTTGCCAACCCGAAGGACGAGGAAAGCATCCTGCGCGTCGTGAACTATCCGACCCGGGGAATCGGTGAGACGACCATTGGGAAGCTGCAAGCATTTGCAAAGTCCCACCGGCTCCCGCTGTTCGACGCGCTGACGGATGCACGACTGCAGGAGGCTCTTCCCGAACGGGCATGGAAGGCCGTTCACAGTTTTGGGATGATGATGCGGAAATACATCAGACTGAAAGACGAGTTGAGCCTCGGCGAACTGGCCCGGACGCTGGTGGATGAAATGGGCATTTTGCACATCTTCAAGGAGGAGAACACGGTCGAATCTCTTGTGCGACGCGAGAACGTGATGGAGCTTCTTTCGGCGCTGAGTGAGTTCAGCGACTTGAACCCTGAAGCGGGTCTGGATGGTTTCCTCCAGGAAGTATCCCTCGTCTCGGATGTCGATGAAGCGGAGTTCGGCAGGAATGCCGTGACCCTGATGACACTGCATGCGGCGAAAGGGCTGGAGTTTCCCGTTGTGTTCATTGCAGGCTTGGAAGAGGGGTTGTTCCCGCTTGCGAACGCGCTGTTGGAGCCAAAGGAATTGGAAGAGGAACGTCGGCTGTTTTATGTCGGCGTGACACGGGCGATGAAGAAGCTGTATCTCCTTTACGCGTTGACGCGCTATCGTTTCGGCGAGTTTGGCTACTCGGTGAAGTCCCGGTTCCTTGACGAAGTGGATGAGTCCCTGCTTGTGGTTGAGGGGAACACAAGACTTGCGGCAGCACGCCTGCGCGGCCAAACGGCGCACGCCAGCGTGCAGGTACGCGGCCCGTCTCCTGTCGTGCAGGCGGTGCCCAAGCCCCGCGGCAAAACAAGGAAGGCAGATGTGGAGGACCAGTACTTCGGCGACCAGATGCCTGACTATGAGAACGAGTCGCAGGTGCCGTCATCGTACCGTGTAGGAGCACGGGTCATTCACGATACGTTCGGCAAGGGGCGGGTGATTGCGGTCGATGGCAAGGGCGACAATGCCCGCGCCGTTGTGGACTTCGAGACGGTCGGGCGAAAGAACCTGATGTTAAAGTTCGCAAATCTGCGGACAGCCTGAGAACTGCAAACCCTCTGTCCGTAGTGTCTGTCCGTAGTGATTGTGCGTGTGTGTTCGCGACTCCAGCCTTATTCCGTATTCCATGGTCGAGTCTGTCATAACGCTGGTAAAGTTCGTTCTTCGCTATCTCGAAACGTTCTGGTTCTACACGCGCCGCATCGGGAAGAAGCTGATGGAGGAGGACATCCTGTTCCTTGCTTCGGGTCTTGCCTTCAACTGCATCCTGACCATGATTCCGTTGTTGTTGCTGGCGGCATCGGCACTTGGTGTCGTTCTCAATTCCTCACAAGCGGCAATCGGTCAGGTACACGATATTCTCAACGCTCTTTTCCCGCCCCAGCCGTTTGCCACCAGCATCAAGGAATCCATCCTGAGAGTCATCTCAGACATCATCGCGTACAGACGATCAATCGGACTGTTTGGCGCGGTGATTCTCATCTGGACCGCGACATCGCTCTTCGATGCACTGCGCAGCGTCCTTCATCGCATCTATCACCTCAAGCGCACACGGAACCTCTTCGTGACCATCCTGCACGATGTTGTGTTTGTCTTCCTTGTGTTCGGCCTCTTTGTCTTCTCCAATCTTTTTCTCTGGGCCTTCGCTCTGGCCGACCAGCTCACGAAAAGTATTGCGCCATTAGCCGACGCGCGCATCTTCGACATCGGGGCATCTATTCCGACGATCATTGTTGTTCTGCTTACGGCCGTGATGTTTTACGTCGTCTATCGGTACATCCCCGACACAAAACCGCCGCGTCTTGCGGGCATCATCTCGACGGTGACGACGACGATCCTTTGGGTGGTGTCGAGTAAGCTGTTTGCGTGGTACCTCTCGGGCTTCTCCTCCATCGATAGGCTCTACGGGCCGTATGCATTCATTCTTGTGCTGCTCATCTGGGTTTACTACTCAAGCCTGATTTTCATCATCGGGGGAATTGTGGGACAGGCGTATTGGGAACGGTTCAGGCTCAAGGAGGCGGGCAAGCTGAAGCGGTGGATCATGCTCGACGACTCGTCAGCGTAGATTTCACACTTTGATTTTATCCGACCGCTTGGTATATTGTCAGTGCCGGTTGTGCCCTCTTCGGATCGTATGAGTATATGGGGGGTGAAATCATGCTACAGAGGGTGATCTTCGCTATCAGTATTTTCCTTTCTCTCTCACTTGAACTTCCGTTCGGTGCCGCCGCTCAGCTTCGTTGGGTTACTGCTTATGTTACCGACTGGGACTCTCAGCGTATGTTGGTCGAGGAAATCGAATGGGAGGGCCTGACGCACGTCGTGCACTTTAACATCGATCCGCACACAGAACCGCCGTACTACACGTTTCCGCATGGTCAGACCGTTTTTGAAGACGGATGCTGGAGTCCTTGCGGCTACGGTTACCAGCGACGCTTGATCGACTCTGCGCACGCACATGGTGTGAAGGTGATCTTGTGTTTAGGAGGAGTCGGAGGACCGGGAGTGGCAGCTTGGGAATACCTGACTGCCGATTCGGCGCGATGCCAGATTGCGGTGAACAGCATGCTCGCCTACGCACGGAGCAAAGGCTACGACGGCGTTGATATTGACTGGGAAGAACCGAACGCTTCGCAGCGCGAGATGTTTTCCTTGCTGTTGCGTTTGTTGCGGCGTGGCTTGGATGCCTGGCCCACGCGCGGGCTACTCACGGTCGCTGTGCCGCGCGAATACGGCCAGGGGTTTGACATCGCTACCATGAACGCGTGTCTCGATCAGGCGAACACGATGAGCTACGATTGCAACGGCTGGTGGAGTACCGCTTCGGGGTTCCATGCCCCCGTGTACAACCCTGCCCCCAACTGGCCCAACTATCCGCCGGAGTCCGGGGCGCTGAACATGAATGACAAGCTTCCAACGTGGATCAACGCCGGCCTGCAGCGGGAGAAAATCGGTGTCGGACTTGCCTTCTACGGCTACAGCTACGACAATATCACGATCCCCGGTCAGCACGGCTCGAATTTCAGCTACGTCCGGCATTATCAGATCGTCAATGACTACCTGCTGCGGGGAATCGGGACGCGGCGCTATGATACACTCGCACATCAGCCGTTCCTTTCTGTTACCACAACGAATCCGACGAAGTTCATTAACTACGACGACTCCGTCTCGCTGACGTTCAAAGTGAACTGGGTCAATACAAGGAACTTCGGAGGGGCGATGATTTTTGATATGAACAGCGGATATGATCCGGCGAGACCACCAGGGCAGCGGCATCCGTTGTTGCGCGCAGTACGGCGAGCGTTGGGGCCGAGTGCACCTCTCGGCACATTCGCCGCACAGCCTGATACACTCCCCGCAGAAGGGGGAGAGGTTACGCTGTCGTGGACGTCGGTGCATGCAACCTCCGCGTCCATCGATCAAGGGATCGGGGCGGTGCCTCCGAGCGGAACGCGAACAGTTACGGTTCGCCAGACAACGACCTTCACCCTCACATTGGCAAACAGCGTGGGTACGCAGTCCTATACCGCCCGGGTTGTCGTGCGCGGCGATGTGCCAAGCGATTTTGTGTTGAGTCAGAATTTCCCCAACCCATTCTCCGCCAACGGCGGAACCACCTCCGGCGGAAATCCGGGCACGAAGATCATTGTTGGAATTCCTCGCGATGATCGGGTGTCGCTCGCTGTGTACGACCTTCTCGGCAGACAAGTGCGCGTGCTTGTTTCGGGAGCTCGCACCACGGGTAGGTATGAGATTCTCTGGGATGGGACCGATGAACGTGGCGAAGTGCTTCCCAGCGGCGTGTACTTCTACACACTGGTTGGAACCAACTTCGTCCAAACGCGCAAGATGCTGTTGCTCCGCTGAAGGGCTCAAGGTCGGAGGGGTTAGCTATATTGACATTCCCAGCAGCCTTATGTATATTGGCACTGCGATCACGCGGGGATGAAGCAGTATCGTGAACGGCAATCTCAGCCACAAAGCATCCCATCTCATGTCACACCCTGGTATTCACACAACATCCCGTGCGATCATTGCGGGCGTTCTCTTGCTGTGCGCACGGTACGCCGCATCTGCACAAACCACTTCCCATTCTAACCTGAACTTGGAACGATTGGACGGCACGAGCGCGAAACTCGGCGAGTACCTGCGCACCGGTCCCGTGTACATCACCTTCTGGGCACTCTGGTGCGAACCGTGCAAGCTGGAGCTCCGCTCGCTCAAGTCGTTTGCCAAAGAAAACGAAGACAAGCCGTTCACCATTCTCGCAGTCAATCAGGACAGTCCCAAAAGTCTCGCGAAAGTCAAGGCGTACGTCAGATCGCAAAGCTATCCGTTCACTGTTATTCTCGATCCGAACATGCAAGTGTTTCAGGCCTTCAACGGGCAAAATCTCCCGTTCTCGGTGTTGATTGATCAGTCGGGCAAGGTTGTCTCAACGCGGACGGGTTATCTGCCGGGCGACGAGAAGGAAATCGCCGAGGAGATTCTCAAACTGATTCCGAATGATTAGGGGAGTCACTATTGCGATTCTTGTTACTGCTTCTGGTACTTCCGACTTCCCTACAGGCACAATACAGCATCACCTACTCGCTCAGCAACTATCTCCGCTATGGAAACGGAAACGAGCGTGTAGCGACGTTCTCTCAGCGTCGGGACTATTTCGAAAACCTGACCGACGCTCGCATAACGATCTCTGATTTTCTTGTAGGATTTCGTCTTCTGCATGACGGTCCACCGGAGTTCGGCGTGGAGTTTTCCGGCCTGCGGAAGCGTTTTCTTGAATTCCGAAAAGACGACCTGTACGTTCGTGCCGGTGATTCCTACACGTTGTATGGGCGTGGCCTTGCGCTGAACCTGTTCGAGAGCAGACCCTTAGGCTTCGATACGGGTGTGGATGGGGTGAAGATGGAATACACGACAAACAACCTGAAGCTCGGCATTACGGCCGGGGACATTACCTATCGCGACATTCTCGATCTCAATCGGAGCGAAGAGTACCGCATACGTGCAGCTTCCGCTGAGGCGAAGCCGGTTCCGCAAGCGACGGTGGGCTTCACGTTTGTATCGGGCAAGTCGAAGTTTCCGCCGCCGACGTTTCCGGACATGCACGCACAGTTCGACATACCGGAGTATTTTCTAAGAGTAAGCCTTGGTCCGGTTGATCTGTCCGTGGCATACGCAGAAAAGAGGACAACCGTGTATGGCGATACGGCCGGCCCCCATCACGGCACGGGCTTCTACGGTTCGGCTTCATATTCTGAAGAGTCATTTGGTGTAACGCTCGAATACAAGGATTATCGGTTCGGCATTGCTGATCCGTACGGGCGAAACAACCGCAACCGGGCAAACAAAGCTCTGGCGTTCCAGAACGCTCCGATCGTGCACAAGGAACACACCTTCACACTGTTGTCGCGCTATCCGCACATCATCGACTTCAACGATGAAGTGGGATTTCAGGTAGATGTGTTTTACACGCTGTTTGGACAACTCACGGGCAACGTGAATTTCGCGGCGGCAAGCAGGCATTACAGATTTACGCCAACGGGGGATACAGTGCGGTTTCTGCCCGTGTATGGCTCGAAGCCGCGGACAAGGTCGTGGCTCCCGAGCTTTGATCGAAAGTTCTCACCGTTCTGGGAGGCCTATGCCGAGTTGCAGTACTATCTTGAACCAGGCGGAACCGACTACGTGTTAATAGCATTCAACCGGAGGTCGGAGGATATCGCCGAAGAGCTGCAGACGCCGTCGCATCCCGAAGGCTTCATCGAGTCGCGACGACTTACCTCTGTTCCCTTTTCTGTGCAATACACCGTGGCCGAAAATTGGACGGTGAAATTTGTTTCGGAGCGGCAGTGGGTATACGACGATGCAAATCCGGCGCAGAAGAGGTTTTACAATCAGCTTGTATCCGTCAGTGTGGCTAAGTCTCCCGTGTTCTCCATCGCGCTGAGATACGAGTGGACGTCCGATAAAGGGACGATCGATGGGCGGAAAGACTGGACAGCACTCGATGCTTCCTATCGGGTAAGCAACAACCATACACTAACGCTAACCGCGGGGCGGACGCGGGCCGGCTCGAAGCCCTCACGCGGGCGGTGACCGCGGCGGACAGATATGCACCAACGGCGTGTGTCGCATCGTCAATCCCTTTCTTGGGGTTCGTGCAAGCATCGTCAGCTATCTCTAGTATATGTATTCATCTACACAACAACGAGGTCAAAACCATGAAAAAGCTTTCAGCGTTCTTTGCCGTCATCATCCTGGCACTCCTGACAAGTATGACGGTCGTTGCGGCGCCGCGAAAGATACTTGTTGAAATCCAAACAAGCACTACCTGCGGGCCGTGCTATGCGGCCGACGTTTTCTACTTCCAAACGTGGCTGCCCAACTATGGCGGGGCTTCT
>CAZIKE010000004.1:0-20343 GCA_964539775.1 uncultured Chitinophagales bacterium | reverse complement strand
CCTATCACGTGTGGTGGCCTTCGCCGGGGAATGACCCCATGTACCTTGCCAACACCTCCCATGTGCAGACGCGAGTCAACTACTACTCCGGTGGCGGCTCGACCTATGCTCCGCGCGCGTACATTGACGGCTTCATTGATGGGACGAGTGCGTACAACACCTGGCCCGGCGCAATCGAAAGCCGATTCGTCGATCCAAGTCCCATCACCATCACGATCACGGGCACACGAGCCGGAAACACGCTCAACCTGAATGCGGCAATCTACGCCGAGCAGGCCGTCAACTCCAGCAACTGGCGTGTCCACTGGGTGGTTGTGGAATCGGGCATCAGCGCACCGCAGTACACGGGAAGCACGTATGTTCCGTTTATTCATGACCACGCGATGCGGTATATGTACCCCGATGCCGGCGGTTCGACAATCAGCATCTCGCAGGGTCAGACGGTCAACATCCAGCGGACGATTACGCTCAACTCCGCATGGGTAGCGAACAACTGCCGCGTCATCGTTTTCGTTCAGAACAATACCGACAGGAAAGTGCAGCAGGTCGAGTTCATCGAAGTACCGGATATTCCGACAAGCGTGGGTGAACCGGTCAACGGTGTGCCGACAACATTCGCACTTTCTCAAAACTATCCTAACCCGTTTAACCCCTCGACCACCATTGACTATGCGCTGAGCGAACGGGCATTTGTGACGATCAAAGTCCACAACTTGCTCGGTCAAGAGGTGAAGACGCTGGTTGCCGAGGAGAAAGGCGCGGGTATCTACACAACGGAATGGAACGGCAAGGACAACTCGGGGGTTGACGTC
This sequence comes from uncultured Chitinophagales bacterium, assembly GCA_964539775.1. GTDB lineage: Bacteria > Bacteroidota > Ignavibacteria > UBA10030 > UBA6906 > CAADGV01. The sequence goes on along the minus strand of CAZIKE010000004.1, from coordinate 19,531 downwards.
CCGTCCGGCGTATATCTGTACACAATGCGGGCAGGGAACTTCGTCCAAACACGGAAGCTCATGCTGATGAAGTGATCTTCAAAGCTCATAGTGAAATCCGTGTGCGAAAAGGAATGATTTGGTAGCGGCTTCCCCACGTTCTGTTCCAAGTTCCAAAGAAATGTCGAGCTGCACCAATGGCATTTCGTATTCCGGTGTCCAGCGTGTGGTTTAGAGTACAGGAATGTTCCATCAACCATGTTCTGTTAAGGTGTCACCACAGACAACCCTTGACGAACACTCACATCCATCACATCATAAACAAAAGGAGGAGCTATGTTTCGTGCGTGTACTGTTCTGCTCGTTCTCCTATGCGCGGTTTCTGCGCTGAGTCTCGGAGCTGTGAACGGGAAGAACGTCCAGGATCCCCTGCTGGTGCGTCCCGATACCAGCGCGCCTGATGCTTGGGGATATACATGGGTTCGGAGCAACGAGCCCGGTGGGCCAACGTTCCGGTGGGTGGATATTACGACCCGAGGCACTCAAGTGACGGGGCTTGGCGATGACAACTTTGTAGGACCCTTCCCCATGCAGTTCCAGTTCCCGTACTACTGGTACAGCGTGGATCGGTTCTGGGTGGGATCGAACGGTTATATCAATTTCTCTTCGCCAGGCAACTTTGCCCCACCGTTTGCGCAGTTGCCGAACACAGCGGCGCCCAACGATCTTCTGGCCATTCTTGTGGGTGACCTCGTCTTTAGCGGACAGACGGGAGCCGGCGGGCAGTGTTACTACTGGACCAACGGGAATGACTCTCTGGTCGTTAGTTTCATCAACGTTACCGAGTGGGAAGAGACGATCAACCCGAATACGCGGCACACATTCCAGGTTATCCTGAACAAAGCCGATAGTTCCATCATTTACCAATATGGGAGACAGGAGGGGCGGTTCAACTCGACGAACAACACTCGCCTCTGCATCGGGATGGAGAACGCAACAGGCCAGATCGGCTTGAACTATACGTACTCCACGACACCGCCTCATGCGCTGCTGCCTGATAGCGGTATTGCTATCAAGTTCAAGCGCACCGTCAATACCGGGCTGCAGGTGATTGACGCCGGCATTGTAGGAGGCTTGAATGCTGGAAACATTGGCAAGGTCGTGAAGCTTGGCGTCCCCGATACGGTCAAATGCATAGCCAAGAATTTCGGTACCGCTCCGCTCACAAATGTACGGATAACGTACCAAATTTCACGCGGACTTGAGATATACCGTGATACCGTGTTCATACCGAGCATGTCGCCTTCGCAGGAACTCACAGTAAGTTTCCCGCGCCTCTTCAACACCGCAAACCCCGGATCGTTTACGGCGCGCTTTGATGCGTTCGTCAGTGGCGATGTGGGGCCGGGCAATAATACAAAAGTTGCAGAGATCGCTGTGGCAGCTTTTGCGCTGAACCAGACGACGCGCCTGCAATTCGAAGGGGGGACTGTCGGCGGTTCCATCAATTGGATTGGTGGCGGCGGCATGGGGGTGATGTTCGACTCGCCGGTCTACCCCGTCAAGATCGAGTCGGTCTTCGTCCACGTTTCATCCATTACCGCCAATCCCATGCTCGTGCAGATTCTGGATGGCTCGACAGGAGTGCCCGGCACGGTGCTGGCCGATACGAATCTCACGGCAGTGGTGGGACTGAATGCCTGGAATGTCTCCAGTCGCAATGTCGTGATCTATTCAGGACGATGGTTTGTCGGCGGTCGTGGCCAGATGGCGTTCTCATACGAAACCACTCCACCGATTTCGTATCGAAGTTGGGAGTACACCGGTGGCTGGGCGCCGTATCGCTCGCAGGATCTGCAGGACTGCATCATTCGTTGCACGGTGAGACAAATTCCGACAAGCGTGGGTGATCAGGAAGGGATCCCATCGCAATTCGTTCTCGAACAAAACTACCCGAATCCATTTAACCCTGCGACCACCATCCACTACGCGTTACCGAAAGCTTCGCATGTTGGACTACGCGTGTTCGATATGCTGGGACGAGAGGTGGCAGTGTTGAAAAACGAAGTCCAGACCGCCGGAAGCTACAATGTGCTGTGGAACGGCAAGAATGCTCAGGACCACACGGTTGCCAGCGGTGTGTACTTCTACCGGATGGAAGCACGTCCCGTGGACGGCACCACAGTCTTCACCAGCATGCGGAAGATGTTGGTGGTGAAATGAGTGCTCGCTGGCTCCCGTGAAAGTGAGCCACAGGTATCGGTAAACGTGAAGCGGGGGGAATCACCTCCCGCTTCACTACTTTTTGTTCCGGGCGGCAGCAGATCGTACCTGTCAACTCCGCTGCCCGCTGTTGGGTCAGCATCGCAGGAAGTTCGACCAATGGAATCTCGCCGATTCTCTCCATCGAACAAAAAATCTCTTCTTCCTCAGACACATCCGTGTCTCGGGGGCAAACAATCCACAACAACCAATCAAGAGGAGGGTGACCTATGAGAACGCTACCATGGTGGAGTGTTGCAATAGCGGCGTTTATGGCTTCGTCGTCGTGGCACGTGCTACGCGCACAATGGGTAACTGCGGGCACGGTGTCCAACATCGGAACGTTTCCAAGCATCTCTGTCGTGGATGCGAGGACTGCATGGATCGCTGGCGGTCCCAATGGTGTGCCTGTTGTCTATCGCACCACCGATGGAGGAACGTCGTGGACTTCTGTGGGTACGTCTGGACTGTCTCTGGAGATGTATTGTGTATGGGGGATTGATTCGTCCACCGCGTACGTGGGAAACGGTGGCGCGGCCGGTGGTGCCGGAGGGAATGCACAGTTTTTCAAGACCACCAATGGGGGGGCATCGTGGTCCCTTGTTGGCTCCACGGGCGGCACGGCCGGGTTCTTCAATGGGATTGTTTTTTCGAGAAGTGTACCTCAGTTTGGGGTGGCACAAAGCGACCCACCCAACGGTCTGGGTCAGCCCTACTACTTGAGTATTACAACAGATGGTGGAACGACTTGGAGCGTGAGCAGTCCACCCGGCATTGCGGGAGCCGCATCCGCACAAAACTCAATTGTTGTCGTCGATCCTACCTTCTATGGATTCGGGTTGAACGCCGGCGCTGCGAGGGTGTATTTCACATCGAACGGTGGCACGAGTTGGACCATCGGGACTCTTGGAATTTCCGGTTCGTTTATTTCGGGGTTTGCATTCAGCCTCAATAAGCTGAACGGCATTGCAGCCTCCAATACCTCGTTGCCGAATATCGCGCGCACAACCAATGGAGGAGTCTCCTGGTCCGTCGTCAACATCGGCACCGGTGTGACAGGCTACTGCACCATGAAGTGGATCCCCGGCACGAACACCTGCTACCTCTCCGGGCAAACCGGCGGCTTCAAGAAAAGTACAGACGGTGGCGCTACGTGGACGACAATGACACCGACGATCAGCGGTGTGTGGCATATGGACTTCGTGAGAATAGGAAACACTGCCTACGGATATGCCGTTACCCCCGGAGGCGCCGTGTACAAGGTCGCGGAAATCGTAACGGATGTGGCTCCGACGACAACACTCCCCGAGAGCTATGGCCTGAGGCAGAACTATCCTAATCCGTTCTCCGCCACAGGCGGCTCTTCCTCGAACGGAACCGCGCGTACGACGATCAACTACGATCTGCGCGGACGTGCCTTCGTGACAATCACGGTCCATAACGTTCTCGGTCAGGAAGTACGAACCCTTCTTGCGCAAGAACGCGACGCAGGGACGTATACGGTAGAGTGGGATGGAAAGAACAATGCAGGGATGGATGTCCCCTCGGGCGTGTACCTGTACACCATGCGCGCAGGGAACTTCGTGCAGACGAAGAAGATGATGTTGATGAGATGACGGGTTCAAGCTCCAGTACCGAAGGTATGGATGGGGGTACGAAAGCTCCGGCAGTAGCATGTCGGAGCTTTCCGTTTGATGGGAATCCATCTGGAATGTGCATCTCGTGGAGGGGGAGGCCGTCTGGTGATTGATTCCTTCGTTTAGTATATTTTCTCGCCAAACCCCTTTCACATTCTTTCATCTCACCCAAACGAACATCATGACAAAGAACACCGTCGAATACTTAAAACAGCTCGAAGCTCGAGCACTGTTGGGCGGAGGCGAGAAACGCATCGAAGACCAGCATGCAAAAGGCAAATTGACGGCACGCGAGCGTATCAACATCTTGTTGGATGAGGGGAGCTTTAACGAACTGGATATGCTCGTCGAACATCGCTCCAGCGACTTTGGACTGGACAAACAGAAATACCTCGGTGACGGCGTGGTGACCGGTACGGGGACCATCGACGGTCGGACGGTGTGCGTGTTCAGTCAGGATTTTACCGTCTTCGGCGGCTCGCTCTCAGAGGCGCACGGACAGAAGATCTGCAAGATTATGGACCTTGCCATGAAGATTGGCTGTCCCGTCATCGGCCTGAACGATTCCGGCGGCGCACGCATCCAGGAAGGCGTGGTGAGTCTTGGAGCCTACGCCGACATCTTTCTGCGGAACACACTTGCATCGGGCGTCATTCCGCAGATCTCGGCTATCATGGGTCCGTGTGCAGGGGGCGCTGTGTACTCGCCGGCCATTACGGACTTCACGCTGATGGTGAAGGGTACCAGCTACATGTTCGTCACCGGACCGAACGTGGTGAAGACGGTAACGCATGAGGAAGTTACGTCGGACGAGTTAGGCGGCGCACTTACCCACGCCACTAAGAGCGGTGTCGCACACTTCGCATGCGAGAACGAAGTCGAGTGCCTGCAGTACATCCGCAAGCTCTTCGGCTTCATTCCATCCAACAACATGGACGACCCACCGCGAGCGGCGTGCAAAGACGATGTGAACAGACGAGAACCGCTCCTCGACTCGGTCATTCCCGACAACCCCAACAAGCCGTACGACATGAAGCACATCATCCGCGCAGTGGTGGATGACGGGGATTTCTTTGAAGTTCATGCGCTATATGCCGAGAACATCATCGTGGGCTTTGCGCGGATGGGTGGGATGCCCGTCGGCATTGTTGCCAACCAGCCCAGCGTGCTCGCCGGCGTGCTGGACATCGACTCCTCGCGCAAAGGCGCGCGGTTCGTGCGGTTCTGCGATGCGTTCAACATCCCGCTCGTCGTATTCGAGGATGTCCCCGGCTTTCTTCCCGGCACCGACCAGGAGTGGCGCGGCATCATCAGTAACGGAGCGAAGCTGCTGTATGCCTTCTGCGAAGCGACCGTTCCGAAGGTTACCGTCATAACACGCAAAGCCTACGGGGGTGCGTATGACGTCATGAACTCCAAGCACATCCGGGGCGACTACAATGTTGCGTGGCCCTCGGCGGAGATCGCTGTGATGGGGCCGAAGGGGGCGGCGGAGATCATTTTCAAGAAAGAGATCGAATCTGCCGATGACAAAGAAAAAGCCCTCGCGGAAAAGGAACGTGAGTATCGCGAGAAATTTGCGAATCCCTATCTTGCTGCAAGCCGCGGGTACATCGATGCCGTGATCGTACCGAGCGAGACGCGGCCTCGGCTGATTGCTGCATTGCACTTGCTGGAAAATAAAGTGGATGCGAATCCGAAGAAGAAACACGGGAACATTCCGCTTTGAGATAGGATCGGGCAGGCTTCGGTTGCACGCCGGGTAACGGGCGAGTTCAAAAACATCTTGATTGTTCCCACACCATCGCGTATCTTGTAAGCAATTCTTTGAACTCATGTCAATGAAAACGAGGGTTGAGAGGAGGAATGCGAAGAATCCGTACCGGGGGAATTCCTGTTCTGTTGTCGATCACCGCGCTTGCGATGCTTTCCTGGTTTGGCGGCGGGTGTTCGACCGAACGGCAATCCACAAAGCAGCTCGCCGCTGACTCTACGGTCACCAATGTTGCACCTCCCTTCCAACCGGCCTCAACTCCACCGCCGGAACCCCAACCTACCACCAAAGAAGTCCTTATCAATAACGATTCCCTGATCGCGCTTCAGTTGGAACAGGCGCGTCAGCACTATCTCTCGGCTGTAGCGGCGGAGTCGAACGGCGACTCGATGCGCGCAAGTGCACAGTTCGAACTTGCCCTCCAGATCCTGAACGATCTCAGCTATTACCCCGACATTGAAGGCAATCTCGACTTCAATGATCTGAGCCGGACGGTGGTGGAGGATTACGAGAGGTACATCCAGCGAAGCGGCGTTGTTGATTCGACAAGCTCGATCTTTGCCTTGCGGGAGAAGCTGAACCAGATCTCCGAGCAGCTCGACACGGCCAGCGTGGAGCCGCCTAAGCTGGTCATCACCGGCACACCCATCCCGTTAGTAGTGAACAACCTCGTGGAGCAGCATATCAACTTCTTCCGCACGCGCGGGCGTCCGCACATGGAGCGGTGGCTGGAGCGCTCGGGCAAGTACTTTCCGCTGATGCGACGCATCTTGCGTGAAGAAGGCGTCCCAGAGGACCTCGTGTACCTTGCCATGGTGGAGAGTGGTTTGAACCCCGTGGCGCGTTCGTGGGCCCGGGCTGTCGGCATTTGGCAGTTCATGCGCGGGACGGGCGCTCTCTACGGCTTGCGCGGTAACTTCTGGTATGATGACAGACGGGATTTCGAAAAGGCGACACGCGCGGCTGCGCGCCATCTGAAGGACCTGTATGAGGATTTCGAAGATTGGTATTTGGTGATGGCGGCCTACAACTCCGGCGCGGGCAAAGTGTATCGGGCGATGCGCAGGAGCGGTTCCGCGGATTTCTGGCAGTTGCGGCGGCACCTTCCGCGCGAAACGCGCAGCTATGTTCCATCGTATATTGCTGCGGCGATCATTGCCATGAACCCGAAAGAGCACGGCTTCGACGTCGAGCCGGCCGACTCGCTCAGCTATGACTATGTGACTGTGGATGAATGCGTTGATCTTGAAGTCCTCGCCGAGTGTGCCGGTACCGACGTGACCACGCTGTGGGAGCTGAACCCGCAGCTCATCCATCGTTGCACACCTCCTACCGAAGGCTTTCAACTGCGCGTGCCTCGCTCAACCAACAAGGAGGCCTTCCGCGCAAAGTACGCAGCGCTTCCCGAAAGCAAGAAGGGCTTTCTGTTGACGCACGTCGTCAAGCGCGGAGACACCGTACCAAAGCTCGCACGTCACTACGGCGTGGCGCCCGAGGTCATAGCCGCCGCCAACAACATGAGCACGCAAACTCCTCTGCGCCGGGGAAGCCGCTTGACGGTGCCGATTGCAAAGGACGGGACCCGTGCATGGGCGCTCGCCTCACGGGAAGTGCTCCAGCCCGAACTTGAGCGGCCTCGCTCGGCGCGTACACAGGCTCGAACGATTCGCTCAACTTTCGTGCAGGCGCGCGGCGACCAAACGCGCATCGAGTACACCATCAAAAGCGGCGACACCATCGGCCATATTGCCGAATGGTTCAATGTCCGGGCGACAGACCTCCGAACCTGGAACAACATTCCCTTCGGCCGGAAGATCATTGCGGGCCGCACGCTCATCGTGTGGGTTGACAAAAAGGACGCGGAGAAGTATCGCACGATCGACCACATGACATTCGAAGAAAAGAACGCCCTGCTGACGCAGCGATACACGGCAACTCCAGAGGAGATCAACGGTGAGGGCGGCACGACGTATGTCGTAAAGAAGGGTGATACCCTCGAGAAGATTGCCGAGGTGCACGGCGTTTCCATTCGGCAGATTCAGCGATGGAACAATCTCGCTTCCTCGTTGATCTATCCTGGTGAGAAGTTGGTTCTCTATCCTTTAGTCAAAGAACGCACAACCGCAGTGTCCCTGCCACGCTCGACTCAGAAGGGTAGGGAGATCATGTACGTTGTGCGCAAGGGAGATACGATCTCGCGCATTGCCAGTGCCCACAACGTTTCCGAACCCGACCTGCGGAAGTGGAACGCGCTCGGGCGCACGAACAAAATCTACGCGGGGCAGGAACTGATCATTCGGAAGGACGCGCAGTAAGACTCGGCGCTCGACCGATCCCACCTCACCTTCACGACATTCCGCCGGTCAGTCCTGCAAATCTCTGCTCGCCGGCATTCTGGTTACCTTGACTTTCGGAACGATTAGGAATATATTCTCACAGAAAAAATCTCTCTCAATTCGATTTTTGATTTCCCCGTTTTCATGCGCATTGGCTCCATTCTGATACTCACCACCATCTCTGTCTTCTCATTCAGCTTTCTTTTCGCGGCACCGGAGGACGGCAGTCTGCGCAAACTTGCCGATGACAGCGACCGCAATTACACCACGGTCGGGAAGATCGGTCTGACGGTTACCAACTTCGGCACGCTTGGCACGCGCAACTTTTACTGGAGTGAGGGACAACCGTCGTGCGAGTATCCGATTGGTTCACGCATCGAGCATATCTATCAGGCGGGACTTTGGGTGGGAGCAGAAATCCGCTCTGCTAATCCGTTGCGGGATGGCGTGCGTGCCGTCAGCACAGGCTCATCCAACACTGTTTCGACGACAACAGGGAAGGGATTCGAATTTGTTTCGATTCCCGGTACCACCGTCATTCAGCGTTCATCTCTTTCCGAATCACGGTACTTCGATACGTTAGCAGTCAGCCATCAAGACTTCATCGGGTGGTATACGGATATGACGCCGCGGGACAGCACCGAGCCGGACAGGCCTGTTCCCCTAGGTATCACGGTGCGACAGGAATCGTATGCGTGGAACTTTCCGTTCGCCGATGCCTTCGTGTTGATCAACTATACCATCTACAATACCTCAACGTCGGATACGCTCGATTCGGTCTATGTAGGGTTGTGGGACAACGCGGTGGTACGCAACACGAACAACGTTCGCCCCGGAACCGCAGGCTACTTCGAGCGGAGCGCCAACGGGTATTCCGACTCTCTGCGCATGAAGTACACATTCGATTTCAGCGGAATCCCGACTCCCCCCGCGGCGGGCAGCTACGTCGGCATCAAGCTTCTGGGGTGTTCTCCCTTTCCTCTCGGCGTTGATTCGCTTGGCGATCTCACGCGCAAAACCTACTACAATGCATGGACGTTTGCCACGACAGCAACGGGCGACCAAGCCTATTGGTCACCGCGCCAGGATTTTGGCAGTATTCAAGGAGAACGAAGCCGCTACGAGCGGATGACCGCCTCGATGCCGCCGGATAAGATCGCCGCACTGCGTACGCTTCAGCCGCAAAACATGACCACCCTTCTTTCCACAGGTCCGTTCCGCTCCCTGCTTCCCGGTGATTCGCTGCAAGTTGTGTACGCCGTCATCTGTGCACGTAAATTTGGTCCCGACCCCGCCAATCTCGACACTCGCGAGCAGCGCAAGACACTCTACACCAACGCCGGGTTTGCGCAGCAGGCATACGACGGCGAGGATGTGAACGGCAACAACCTGCTCGATCCCGGCGAGGATATCAACGGCAACGGCAGGCTCGATCATTTCATCCTTCCCCAACCGCCCCGCCCTCCGAAAGTCCGCGCAGTCGTCGAGAATCAGAGAGTCAGCATCTACTGGGACAAATCCACCTCGGAGCTTTCGATCAATCCGATCACTCGCGTGCAGGATTTCGAAGGCTATCGTATCTACCGTTCGAATCCCGGCGCTGACTTCACCGACCCGGAAAACTTCTTGCTGAACCTCTCACTCGTGGGTGAGTTTGACCGGCCGGGCAATACGCTCGGGTACAACACGGGGTTCTCGCGCATCTTGCTTCCGCAGCCGAAGCGTTTCCCCGGAGACACGGTGGATTACTGGTATCGCTTCCCACCGGATGGCCAGGAGATTCCTCACTTGAACGGCTGGCAATACGTCTACGGCGTTGCGGCGTACAATACGGGAGATTCGGCGACCGCGCTGCCTTCGTTGCAAAGCAGGACGGTCACGGTGCGCGTCATTCCCGGAACGGACACTGCGGCGGCTGCAAGTGCAAACGTTGGTGTCTATCCCAATCCGTATTACGCCCGCGCATACTGGGATGGGGGAACGGAACGGACGAGGAAAATCTACTTCTACAATCTTCCGGCCCGGTGCGAAATTAAAATCTATACGCTTGCAGGCGATGTGGTGGCCGACCTGCACCATGACGCATCGAGCTACGACGGAACGAACATCGAGTGGTTTCGCACCTACGGCTCCTCGCAGGTTCCCGCACAGTTCTCCGGTGGCGAGCATGCGTGGGACTTGATTACGAAATTCGATCAGGCAATTGCCTCGGGATTGTATCTCTTTACCGTTAAGAATTCCGATACCGGTGATGTCAAGACAGGAAAGTTCTTGGTGATCAAATAATTCGTCGAGCGGGCTACATGGTCGCTCACCAAAAGATCAACAGAGGGAGGAAATCATGAAACGAATGGTAGGTGTTCTTGTGATAGGAATGCTTGCGGCGGGAACGTTGCTTGCCCAGTACCCGCTGCGAACGATCCGCGAGATTCAGGAAGTGTCGCTCGATTCGCTGCGGATGCTCGATACACTGCAGCGCACACAGCTTTCGCGTTGGACCGCGCAACGTTCACGCTACTTTGGTGATACGGTACGCGTGCGAGGTGTTTGCGTGGTGCCTGCCAAGGTCATCAACTTTACCGCAAACGGCTTTAACTTGCTGATTGCCGATACCGCTAACAGAACGGAATGGGGTGGCTTGTTCGTCCGACCGCCGTTGAGCACCGGGTCTCCCGATACAACCATTTACATCCAGTGGGGGATCACGAGCATCGAAGTGGGTGACTACATTGAGTTCACAGGCCAGATTGATGAGTTTCCTTCGGGTGATCCGGTGAGTGCGACGCAAATCGTTCCGCTCCCGAATTTCCCGCTGACGATTCTTGGCACCGCGCCGGTTCCACCCCACGTACCGAAGGTAGTCACGGATTTCTACCGAGGTCAGTTCCCCAGCACAGGGCCTAACGGCATTCAGTTCTCCACCGGCGAGCCAATGGAGTTTATGAGAGTGACGTTGAGGAACCTGACCGTTGTTGCATACGTTAACCAGACCAACGGCACGTTCAACATGACCGATCAGCTCGGCAACCAAGTTGCGACCATGGACGCCTCCAAGTGGTTCACCTTGCGCGGCCATCGCGATCCGTCGTCCACCTATCAGCTTCCTCCCATCGGAGCCATCATTGATACGATTCGAGGGTACGTTATGACGAACAGTGGACAGGAGGCACCACGCGGGTATCGTATCGCGCCACTCTTTCCGGGCGATATCGTGTACGGTTCTGCTGTGCTGCCGGTGGTAAGCACGCATCGCCGCAATCCGATTATCGTGCCGCCCGATTCCTCTCCGGTGGTGAGCTGTCGCATCACCCGCGGAAGTGTCGGTATTCAGAGCGCACAGTTGCGCTACAGCCTGAATAACGGCTCGTTTACCAACGTCAGTATGACCTTCAATGCAGCCGACACAACGTATCGTGCAACGATCCCGCAGCAACCGGTCAACACGTTCGTACGCTACTACATCAGCGTTACCGACTCGTTGGGCAACAACGTCAAGCTCGCCAGCTCCGCTACCGACGGCAGCCAGACCGACACGCTGCGCGGATTTTTCTTCTACACAGTTCTGAATCGTCCGCTGACGATACGGGACATTCAGTACACGCCCTACACGAACGGACGCAGCGGCTACCTTGGTGCAAGTGTGACGCTTTCTGGTCTCGTTACGGCCGACACGGCCAGCCTGGTGCTGCCACCGACGCGCTTCCGCGGCACGAACGTGTGGTACCTTCAGACAACGAATCAGCCCTGGAACGGTATCTGGGTTCATGCCGATTCGCTCTCATCACAAATGCTGGCGTTACGCAATGGCGACAGCGTCAGCATTACCGGAACGGTGGCGGAGAACTTCGATGTGACTCGTCTTCAGTTCCCCGGGCTGCCAACGGTTCATTCTTCCAACAATCCTTTGCCGGCCCCCATTGTGCTGCCGACGAACACCTTTGGTGCAGGTGTCGGCAATGGAACGCCCAGTGCCGAGCAGTGGGAAGGCATGCTTGTACAATTCAACAACGTGACAGTGACCGACACCTTCCCAACGTTCCAGGAGGTATATGAGTTCGGCGTGAGCGATGGTTCCGGCCAGGTGATCATCCGTCGGGATGGAAAACACCGCTATACGACCACGGTGCAGGATTCGGTCGGCAAGATCCTTATACGGCAGGGCCAGCGCATATCGTACCTCCGGGGAATTGTGTTCTACTCCGGCAACGCGTACAAAGTTGTTCCGCGTGGCGACAGTGATTTCGGAACCATCTCATCGGTGTCCGAACTCGAACGCAACAGCACGATTCCCGATCGGTTTGCGCTTGGGCAGAATTACCCGAATCCCTTCTCCGCCGGAGGCGGATCCGCCTTGGGCGGAAATCCAACCACCACCATCGAGTTCAGGCTCCCGAAGACGGAATTCATTACGCTCGAGGTGTTCAACCTGTTGGGCCAAAAGGTAGAGACCCTGGTAAGTGGCGTAAAAGAAGCCGGAAGCTACGCGCTGCGCTTCGACGCATCAAAGTTACCCTCGGGCATCTACTTCTACCGATTACAAGCGGGAGGGTTCGCGCAGACGCGCAAAATGATCCTTATGAGGTAACCGATGTCAAGGCGTCCTTCGTCAACGATTGGTCCAGGGTGAAGGACCCCAGAGTCGTTGCTTTCTTTTTGAACAGGAGATTGCATTAGTTGCGCGAAAGGTTTTTCCATAGTGCTCTTGTCCTAGCTGTGACGTTGCTTGTGAGTTGCAACGAGAAGATAGCCGACAACCCCAAGGCAAACAGGACGCCGACGTCATTCGTCTGGCTGTACCCCGACACAACGGTCGGCATAGGCGTGAGTCGGCAGCATTTGCATTGGTGGGGGGAGGACCCTGACGGTGTGATACGCGGGTACCTGTTCGGGTTTGTAAAGTATCGCGCCGGTGGGCGTCTCTCGCCCGACACAGTTCGCTACACGTGGACGACGAAGAACGACACGATCATTCAATTCCCGCACGATACACTGTTCCGGTACTACACGGTGTTTGTGCGGGCGGTGGATCATACCTTTCCCGGCCTGCCCGAGCAGAGCATTGTTCGTCTGACCCCGAGTCCGTTTCACGATCGGAACGATAACGGCACGTTGGATGGCAACGACGTCGCGCTGCCGTCGCTGACGGCTGCAATGGATCCGGCCGGTGCGATGCTGGTGCTTCCGGTCCGGAACACACCGCCAACCATTGCATTTGCGGCAAACCCCAACGATCCGACCTCGGTCCTGCGCCTTCCCGATTATACCTACACGTGTGTCTCCATCGGCTTCAAAGGATTCGATGCCGATGGGGAGAACACGCTTGCGAGCTATCGCATCGCGCTGAACGACACAAGCGATCCTGCAAACTGGCTCACGCTTCGGTTGCGCGATACGATGGTGACGCTGGTTGTGCCGCGTGCGCGCAGCAATGCGGCGCCGAATGTCGCTGGCGCACCGGTCGTTGCCGACGTGTACTCGGGGCAATTCCTCGGACGGCAGTTCGTGGGACAGGTACCCAACTTGCGGCTGGATACGACCAATGTTGTGTTTGTTCAGGCAAAGGACGTGGCGGGCGAGTTCAGCCAGGTCATTCGGCTTCCATCGGCGACCCAACCGGCGTGGTTGGTCAAGAGGCCGCGGGGAAAGGTTCTGGTAGTGGGTGACTACACACGCAACGATGCACCTGCAGCGGTATCGACATATCTTGCTGCGCTGCATCAAGTGCCCGATCCTCAGTTCGCGGTCATCGACACGCTGAATCTCGCCCTCGGGGTTACGGTCGTCGATAAGCAGGCGGGTCGCTTGAGCCGCATGGTTCCGCCGTTCGTCGATCCGACGCTGATCCACACGTTCCTGTTATACGATTTTGTTTTCCTGTACACGGATGAGTCGCCGAGCCTTGCTGTGCTGCAATCGGCGCCCTTCTTGTACTTGCAGAACGGCGGCAAGATGCTGCTCTCGATCATCTTTTCCGGCAATTTCTCGCTCTTCAATGCCAATGCCGTCCTGAGAGACTTTGCTCCCATCGATAGTGTGAGCAGCGTTTGCCTTGGGGCAGGATGCCCGCCAGTGACGCTCCCGGTTCCGGGTGATACGCGCATTCCCGCAGGCTTTGCTCTGCACCCCGACAGCAGTGTATCAAGCAACATTTATCCGAGGTTGGCTTTCAATCCGACTCCTGATCCACACATTGTTTTCATGCGGGATATGTATCGTCGCACCGATGCGAGAGTCATCTACCGTCTGCAACCGGATACACGCGGCCGGTACAAGGCAGTTGATCCCGGTGGTGGACAGGACACGCTGAGACCGAAAGTCGCTATTGTTGATGGCCAGAGGACGATCGTGTTGTTCGGCCTGCCACTCCACCTCCTCAATAACACGGCCGGAGGGAACGAGGGCCTCGGCCCGCTCTTCACCAAGATGTTTACGCGAACGTTCAGTCCTTATCAACGAATTGATCGAAGAAGATTCTGATGGCGGCGCGTACTCCATACGGGCTTGTTGCAATGCTTCTTGTCGTACCGTTTCTCGCATTCGGTCAAGCAACGAGTGGAAGAGGGAGAATTGAGGGAAAAGTCGTGGACGCGAAAACCAACGAAGATCTTCCCGGCGCGAACGTCATCCTGAAAGGAACCTACTACGGCGGCTCCACCAACATCGATGGTGTGGTGAAGATCGAGAACGTCAATCCCGGAACGTACCTCATCGAAGTGTCGCTGCTTGGCTACAAGGTGGTGCAGTTCACAAACATGAAAGTGGAGGCGGGGGAGACGACACGCTTCACGGCAAAGCTGGAAGAGACGGTTCTCGCCATTGACAAGGAGGTGGTGGTGGTGGGAGAGAAACCCCTGTTCGACATTGAGGAAACGGCGAGCCGCCGCTCGGTGGGGCAGCAAGAGATCCAAGCTGCAGCACTGACGAGAGTGGAGAACATCGTTGCTTTGCAGCCTGGCGTGGTGTTCTCCGACAACGAGATTCACATTCGTGGTGGGCGAACGCATGAAGCGGCCGTGTTGTTGGACGGCATTTCGATTCAAGATCCTCTTGCGGGAACGGGCTTCGGGCTGCAAGTCAGTCCATCTTCCATTCAAGATGTCGAGGTCATCACCGGCGGCTACAACGCGGAGTACGGTCAGGCAACCTCCGGCATCGTCAACATTACGACGCGCGAAGGATCGGACCGGTATAGCGGCTCCGTGTCGTACAAGCTGGATCATTTCGGTTTCAACAACAAGAGTCGCTCGAACTGGAACACGGATAATTTCGACCTCAGCTTGAGTGGCCCCGAACCGTTCACAACGTACGTTCTTCCCGCGCTCGGGATCGAATTGCCCGGACAGATGAGTTTCTTCGGAACGGTGTTCGCTCGGCGCACGGATGACTACACGCGGTGGGTTGAAGTCGTTGACGGACAGGGTCGGCCGGCAGGATATGTGGTTCAGGCACCGCATGGTCTGTACTCCTCCATCTTTCCTTCAGGAGGAGGCAGTTCCTTCTCCCCGCGCCGCAACAACGATTATTCGATGGTTGCGAAATTGACGTACAAGCCGGCCGGAACCATCAAGCTCTCCTACACCTTCAGCCAGTCGGTCGCGATCAACCAGAACACACAGACCATTCAGGCGACGCTGGAGCGTGTCGAGCCGAACCCCGGCTACCAGTATCTCTTCCAGTTCATTCCCGACAGCGCAAACACGTTCACGCAGAGGAATATCCAGCATTCGCTCACATGGACTCACACGTTGAGCAAGGAAACATTCTACGAAGTGCGCTTCGGCGCGTACACCGCGCGCATACGCGGCGATGCCAACGGGAAGAGTTTCGACCAATACATCGAGCCGCAGGACATCGTCACGTATCCCATTCGGTACTTCAATCAGAATACCGATACTGTTGGAGTCATTCCGGGCGACGGCTTTTACGATCTGGGAGCGCCAAGTTCCTATCGCGACCAGTTTGCGTCCGAGTACACCGTCAAGTTCGATCTCACCCATTACTTTTCCGAAAGAAACAAGTTCAAGACAGGTGTTGAGGTCCGCATCCAGGACCTCCAAATGGTGGACATCTTCCGTCCGTGGATCAGAACGCGGGAAAACCTGAAAGCGCCGCAGGGCTTCGATAACGACATCTATAATGTCAACCCGGCTCTGGGCGCACTCTACGCGCAGGATAACATCACGTTGAAGGGGATGATCCTCAACTTTGGACTTCGCCTGGATTATTGGCTTCCCGGCAAGTTTGTTGACGACATCGCACAGGATACATCGCGGTCGTTCATCGTTTCACCCGGCCTGCGGAAGCAGTATCTGGACAACACGTTTGGGTTGTTCGGCAGAAGGGTAAAAGCGAGAATCAGTCCGCGACTCGGCATCTCCCATCCCATCACGGATAATCAAACACTGTTCTTCTCGTACGGGCATTTTTCCAAATTCCCTCGCCCGCAGTATGTGTATTCGAAGTTGAACCGCTCAAGCATCCGATCGAATACGGCTGCCGTCGGCAATCCTGACCTCAATCCTGAGACGACCGTCGCCTATGAACTCGGCGTCCGCAACCAGCTTTCCGGCAACGACGTGCTGACAGTGACGGCGTACTACAAGGACATCTTCGACTACATCACCGAAAAGACCGTGCGGCGGACGTCGGGGTTGAGCGGCTCGTTGTTCTACAATACCAACCTCAATGCAGATTATGCCCGCATCAAGGGCGTTGAGGTAGAGTACAAGAAGAGGGTCGGCAACTGGTTCCGTGGTTCGTTTGCCGGTTCGTACTCGATTGCCACGGGCAAAAGCTCCTCGCCCAGCGAGAACACCGTGCGCCTGCAAGAAGGAGAGCCGGAGAATATCAAGGAACGGTTTCTTATCTGGGATCGACCGGTTCAGCTTTCCGCAAGCGTGAACTTTACCGTGCCAAAGGATGAGCCGCTGTTCGGCTTTGCCCCGGGGATTCTGGATGACTACAACCTGTACATCAGGTTCTTCTTTCAAACCGGAAAGCGTTACACACCACACGTTCCGCTTCTCAACCCGGTCACCGGTCAACAAGAACGCGACCCCATTACGCAACGGCCGATCTACTACCAGGATCTCAATCAGATCAATGAGAAGACGGGTGACGATTGGTTCATCGTTGACCTGAACTTTGAGAAGTATTTCGATCTCGGATTCGGAAAGTTGATCGCTGCGATCGAGGTGCAGAACCTGCTGGATATCAAGAATTCCCAAATCATCAATCCGGTGACGGGAAGAGCGTACGAATATGGCGATCCGACGCCGTCATTCTACAACGATCCACTCTATCCGCAATTGACCGGCAACGTTTCTCCGTATCCGTACGATCCGGCGCGGTACAAGGAGCCGCGCACCGTGCGATTCAGTCTGGCCTTTAGGTTCTGAATGAGACGCGTCGTCATCATAGCGAGTGTTCTGGTGCTGTTTCCCCGTTGGGGTTACGCCCAGCTTGTCCCCAACTTAGGCGGGCAGCGAGCAGGCATATCGGCCTTCCAGTTCTTGAAGATTGGCGTGGGTGCTCGTGCGGTTGCGATGGGGGAGTCGTTCATCGCTGTTGCCAACGATGCGTCGGCACTCTTCTGGAATCCGGCAGGACTCGTGGAGCTTAGCCAGAATCAGGTGATAGCGTCGCACACAGCCTACGTGGCGGACATCAGCCATGAGTTCTTCGGCATCACCTACACGCTGGGTGAAAGTGATGCGGTCGGACTTTCGTTTGCTTCGCTGCACATGGAGGATATGGAGATCACGACGGAGACACAGCCGTTCGGCACCGGACGCTTTTTCTCCTTTGGTGACATTGCCATCGGCGCGACCTACGCCAAGAAAATGACGGAGCAGTTCAGCTTTGGTGCGACGATTCGCTATGTGCAGGAAACGCTCGACGTGCTGAAGATGCGTTCGGTGATGATCGATCTCGGCACGCTGTACTGGACGGGGCTCGGCTCCACTCGCTTTGCCGTGACCATCTCCAACTTCGGTGCTGATGCGAAACCAAAGGGGAGCGTACGGCTTGCGAACGGTGCTGCAGTGGACGATTTCCAATCGTTTTCGCTCCCCACTATATTCAAGCTTGGCATTGCGATGGAGGCGTGGGAGGATGAGAACTCGCGGCTGACCACGTCGTTACAGCTCAATCACCCCAACGACAACTCAGAACACTTCCGTCTTGGAATGGAGTATGCTTTCCAGAACACATTCTTTCTCCGAGGAGGGTTGAAGAGAACGATTGGGCAGAAACTCTTTGGCAGGGATGAAACTTCGCCGGAGGACTTCACGCTGGGCGCAGGCTTTGCCGTGAACCTTTCGAACCTCAGCAGGGTGAGCGCCGACTACGCGTTTGCCCGCTTCGGTGAGCTTGGGTCGATTCATCGGTTCTCTGTAGCTTTTACGTACTGAGATATGAAGAAGGTCAAGCATAGCGTTCTGCTGGGAGCGGTGATTCTTCTGCTATTCAGTTGTCAGCAGAAACCGCCGCTGCCCGTGGCGGTGGAGGAGACGCTGTTCGATACCGCCTATGTGCAGATCACCCCGTCATTCGGAGGATTCACGAAACCTGAGGACATTACCATCGGGAATGACCAGCTGCTGTACGTTGCGGACACGTACGGCGAAGGCACAGGCCGCATCGTGATGATGAACCGGGCGGGGCAGATTCTCAGCACGAAGAAAATGCTTCGACCCATCTCCGTCGCACAGGACAGCCGCCTTGATCTTCTTGTGGGTGGACAGATCGTTGCTCCGAACGGCGACAGTGTTGGCGCGGTGTTCCGCATTCATCTTGTGCAGGCGGAGCATCGTTTGGAGAACGCACGCATAGATACGATTTGGCGCGAGCTTGCCAGGCCTGCGCGTCGCTTTCCGGGCATTACGGTCTTCGGCGACAATAAGTTCCTCGTCGTGCGGGATGGGCCGGATAACTCGAGTTTCGTTGACCCCGATGCACGTGTATTAGAGTTCGATCGTAACGATCGCTTTCTCTCGCCCGTTGCTTCGCTGACCACGCGGGGCGGCGGCAGCAGCATTACGGACATCTTCCGACCGACAGCGATCACATCATTTCAAGGCTCACGTGACTTTGTGCTGACGCAAACTCTCGAACAGGTTTCCTTCGGTGCATTGTGGATGGTGTATCAAAGCACTCCGGAGTTTGAAGGATGGCTGCCACGATTTGATCCTGCACGCACGCAGGACCGGGGCATCGACTTCATCCGTGCCCGCTTTGGAAGGCCCGAAGCTGTTGCCATCGATCGCTCCCGCCGTGACGTTTTCATCGCGGATGCCGCGTTGGATAGTGTCTTCAAGTTCAACAGTCGGGGTACGTTCAAGGCTGAATCCTTTGGCCGGCACAAAACTGAGAACGCAATGCTGCGACCGACGGGTCTTGCGTTTTTCGAACGCGTGCTTTACGTGCTGGATGGGGAACGGGGTGAGGTCCTGCGTTTTCGTTTGACCACGGACCTGATTCGCTGAGGCTGTTGCATCGGGTCGGCAAATTTGCTAACTTCTGCGTGCAACGAAATTCATGAG
>CAZIKE010000003.1:54630-73158 GCA_964539775.1 uncultured Chitinophagales bacterium | reverse complement strand
AGCCTCGGCTTCGCTGGTTGCGTGCCGTGCCAATCACCTTCACGGGCGCGACGGGGTCGCCTCTGCGATATTCCTGGAAGAAGACCTTTCCATCGCGACGTACTTCTACCTTCAGCCACTCACTCAGTGCGTTCACCACCGAAACGCCGACGCCGTGCAGACCGCCGCTGACCTTGTACGTGTTCTTGTCGAACTTGCCGCCGGCATGCAGCACGGTCATGACCACTTCCAGCGCGGAACGCTTCTCATCCTTGTGGATATCCGTCGGTATGCCGCGTCCGTCGTCAACGACCGTCACCGATCCATCCTTGTTCAGCGTAACACTGATGTTCTTTGCAAAGCCGGCGAGCGCCTCGTCAATGGAGTTGTCCACAACCTCATAGACAAGGTGGTGCAGCCCTCGCACGCTTACATCGCCGATGTACATTGCAGGCCTTCGGCGCACCGCCTCGAGGCCCTTCAGAACCGTGATATCGTCAGCACTGTATGTTGTCGGATCGTCTTTGTGTTTTGCCATGATTCCTTCGTTGACCTATCCTTCGTTCTTCTCTGCTTTGCTCATCGAAACCTGATCTCCTTGATCACTCTGCTTCCAGCCGCTGCGTTGAGCTTTTCCATAATCTCCAGGCGACGCATCGTCAGTTCATTGCGCCAGGGTGCGTTGAGTGTTTTCACAAACAGGATTCCGTTTTCGATCCGCTCTGCTTCCGTCACGCGTGCTATGTGCTCGCCAACGATGTCCGCCCACGCGCTGAGAATCTGCGCCTGCTTCATCTTGTTGGTGATGCCAAGCTGACGTATAACCGTTTCCAGCGCACGCGCAAACGGCTCCGGCTGTTTGTTCGTACCTTCTCGCTCCCATCGGCGTCGCTTCTGTTTCTTCTCCGTCATGAGGCCCTCTCCCCTCATCATTGCGCGTTCTTGACTGTTCCGGCTTCGACATAAAACTTGCGATGCGTTCCATCCCAGCGAATGACATTCCGAAAAACAGCCTCGTCTGTGGTGGTGATGAATGTTTGCCCAAGGCTTGCGGCCGTTGTAAGCAGGAAGCGAGACCGGTGCTCGTCCAACTCACTAAACACGTCATCGAGCAGCACAACCGGAACCTCCCTGCGACGCTCTTTCAGGTAATGAAACTCCGCGATCTTCAGTGCAATAAGCATCGTTTTGTGTTGACCCTGCGACGCAAACCGCTGCATGCTGACGCCATTGATTGTAAGATGGAGATCGTCGCGGTGCGGACCCACGAGCGTTGTTCCTCTCCGTCTTTCTTCCGTAATCCTCTGATGAAGTTCCTCGCTCATTAGCTGTTTGATCTCCTCGACGGTACCCACCTGCTCAATGCCTGCGAGCGAAGAATAGCAGATGTCCGGCTTTTCATCTTCCCGACCGCGAGCCGGCTCTCCAATAAGTTCTCGGTAGGCTTTTTGTACCTCACCGCGAAATTCCCGTACAAAGGTTTGGCGGTGCCGAATGATCCGAGCACCATGCTCGACCAGCGCGGCCGTCCACGGTTCGATAAGCTCAGGAATGTAGGTTTGGATGTACCTTGCGTCCGCCAACAGCCTGTTGCGCTGCTTGAGGGCTCGGCGATACTCAAGCAGGTCTTCGAGGTAGGCGCGACTGATCTGCGAAAGCAGGAGGTCGAGAAACTTCCGGCGTTCTGCTGGTCCACCGAACGTTATCGCATTGTTCTCGGGCGAGAGGATGACGATTGGAAAACGACCGATGACAGAAGCATGGGTCTCTGGTTTGACATTGTTGATCGTATATGTCTTTTCTCCTTCACGATGGTAGGCGACGCGTACAGTATGCTCTACCTGGCTGTCCGACACAATCGTGCCTTCTACCTCAAACATTTCGCTTCCAATCTGGAGAACCGTACCGTCGCCCGATGCATAGAAGCTTTTCGTGAGACTGAGATACGAGAGCGCCTCCAGCACGTTCGTCTTGCCCTGTCCATTGTTTCCCAGGAACACATTGATTCCCTCTCCAAACGTCAACGCTGTATCGGTGTGGTTCCTGAAATGTTTCAACTGCAACTGCGTAACTCTCATTCACTCCCGATTGTCAAACATTCAATCGAACAGGCATAACAAGCATCAGCACATCCTCGTCCACGTTCTCACCCGCTGGCGTAACAACCCCTGCACGTGTGGGCGAACTAAACTTGAAGGCAACCTCTTCACTCTCGAGATGGGAGAGGATATCGGCCAAGTAGATGGAATTGAACCCGATGTCGAGATCATCCGCCTCATATGCACAATCGATCTTCTCCTTTGCTTCGCCGCCAAAGTCAATATCCTGCGCACTTACGGTGAGTTCATTCTTCCGAAGAGACAGCTTGATCTGGTGCGTTGTTGCACTGGCATAGAGGGCCACACGCCGAATGGCGGCCATCATCTCCTCCCTCTTCACGGTAAGTAGTTTGTCATTCTCAGTAGGTATGACGCTCTCGTAGTTCGGATAGGTTTCTGCTATCAATCGTGACACGACGAGACTGGAGTCGAATTCAAATCGAATATGCGCTTGGCTTATTCCGATCTTTACTGTCCCTCCTTCGAGAGTTCTGCCGACCACGTGAAGAGCCTTTGCGGGAACGATGAAATCTGCTTTTGTCGAAGGCATCTCTCTGGGTACTCCTCCATCCTTCGGCAACTTGTACGAAAAGCGAACAAGGCGGTGTCCATCTGTCGAAACAGCGCGCAACTCGTTCCCTTTGATCTGCATCAAAACACCCATCATTGCTGGTCGCAGTTCATCGGTACTCACCGCAAATGCGGTTCGATTGATGATCTTGCGAAGAATTACTGCATCAAGAGTCAACTCTTCCTTGGTCGGCATTGAGACGACAGGAGGAAAATCCCTTGCATCCTCACCGGTGATATTATATTCACCATTCTTCGTCGTTAGTCTAACTTTCTGCGATGTTATGTCGACGTGGAATGCTATGTCGGTATCGGGAAGAGCACGCACTGTGTCGAGAAGCCGCTTCGATGGTATCGCTATTCTTCCATCTTCAGTCCCCTTCACCGAGAGAGAAAGAGTCTGTGATATCTCCAAGTCCGTAGCCGTAAGTACCAAGGTGTCGTTCAGAAGCTCAAAAAGAATGTTCTCCAGGATGGGCATTGTCGACTTCGTAGGCACCACGCTGCTGACCTTGGACAATGCACGTTGAAGCTCACCAGTAGTTGTTGTGAATTTCATTCTAAACTCCTTCGGTAAGAAAAATGAGGGGTCTTGAAGACGCTTCAAACACGATAAATTTACTCAAAAAGTGGGAGAGTTCAAAGAAATGTTTTTCCAGCAACACATTGATTTATATGACGATAGAGAGATAAACGGGGATCGTAACGACCTTTTCACCTATTCGAACAGACTAATATCTCTTTCTCTTTAGATATACATAGAAAGCAAGAAGAGTAATAATGGGTGTGAATATGTTGATAGAGTATGCTGTCGGTAAAACCGGGGATGAATCGTTCGGGGGTAATAAACCATCGTGTGAAGTGGTGGTTGATGGGACGACATGTCGATAAGCGTGTACATTACTCACGTGATAGGTTCTCCAACCGGAGATTCGTTGAGGAGAGCAAAACGATCAACATACCACCAACGTCATTCTACAATCCGCCAACACTCTTCCCCACACCGTGTCTACAGGCATCCTGTGTGATGAAGTGTAACTACAAGAACATCAAACAAAGTACACAGCCCTCCATCCCGCTAATGCGCAGGATGGAGAACAGAAGGAAAAAGACAAGGTTGTGGAAGCTTACGGTCGCGTGCGAGTTTCCAGACGGCGCTTGATCTGCTCCACAGTTGACCGATATTTCGAATCGATCTTCATCTGGTCTTCAACACACTGGTAGGCATGAATTACCGTACTGTGGTCGCGTCCTCCGAAATGGGTTCCGATAGTCTTCAACGAGGAATTCGTGAGTTCCTTGGCAAGGTACATAGCAACCTGCCGGGCGTTTACGATTTCCTGTTTGCGCGTCTTCGCACGAAGGAGGTCCTCAGGGATGCTAAAGTACTCGCACACGGTTCGTTGGATTTCTTCGATCGTGATGGGTGCTTTCACATGACCGACAACAGTCTTCAGCACTTCGTGTGCAAGATCCACGTTGAGATCTTTCCCTTCAAACGATACCTTCGCAAGCAAGCTGATAAGGCAGCCCTCAAGCTCACGAATGTTTGTCGTGATGTTTGCCGCAAGACATTCAATAACGTCACCCGGCAGTTCAATATGTTGTTCCTGTGCCTTGTACTGCAGGATGGCGATGCGTGTTTCCAGGTCTGGTGGCTGGATATCTGCCGTCAAGCCCCACTGAAATCGCGAAAGCAACCGGTCATCAAGTCCGTCGAGGTCTTTGGGCGGCCTGTCGGACGAAAGAATAATCTGTTTCGAGAGGTTATAGAGAGCGTTGAACGTATGGAAGAACATGTCCTGCGTCTTCTCTTTGCCCGCAAAGAACTGAATGTCGTCGACGATGAGAATATCCATATTGCGATAAAATTCCGCGAACTTACTCACGCTATCGCTCTGAATCGCATCAACGAACTCGACAGTAAACTTCTCGCTCGAAACGTAAATCACCCGTTTGTTATTGTTGTGTGTTGCAACGTAGTTCCCGACCGCTTGCACCAGGTGGGTCTTGCCGAGGCCGGTCCCTCCGTAGATCACTAGCGGGTTGAACGTTGTTCCACCGGGGTTGTTGGCTACAGCGGTTGCAGCGGCTCGGGCGAACTGGTTGCTTTCACCCTTAATGAAGTTGTCGAAGGTGTAGCGTCGGTTCAAATGCGTCTCGTAGCTCGCCGGGGTTTTGGAGGAACTCACCGGAGATGAGGTACTACTCCGAGAGGATTCGAGTTGGGAGGGAAAGACGCGCTTCTCGGGCCGGGAATGCTGAGATAAATGCCCGCTCTCCGGTTCGGTTTCCGCGAGGAGTTCCTCAGCAATCTCGTAACAAATCCTCGTAGGCGTTCCGAACACGCGAGAGACAACGGAGGTGATCAGGTCTTCATAGTGCTCCGCGATCCAGTCGTAGGAGAACTGACTTGGGACACGGAGTGTGAGGACGCCGGCATCGAGGCGCAAGGGCGCAATAGGCTCGATCCAGGTCTTGAAGCTCTGGGAATTGACATGCTCGCTGAGCATACTGAGGCACGCTGCCCACATACGTTGAGCATGCTCAGACTCGGTGGGTTCTGCGGTAGAGCGTAAGATGTCAATCATATCGGCAGTGGGGATAATGTGTAAGATGGTTTATGAACGCGTCTGCAAGAGTTTTCCACAACCCTATCCACAACCAGAAGAGCCAAGAATTTTTTCATAACTTGTCCAGCGGTTATCCACAATGTGGATAAAGCGTGGGCGAGGGCGACAACATATTCTGGCATAAGGAGTAACAGCGGCAGAAGATGACCCCTGACCCAAGCTGTGTGGAAAACCGAAGTCACAAGCATCAAACGCTCGCGAGTGAAATGCAAACTGCTCACGAGTTATCAACACAGCGGTTGAAGGAGGGCTGCATGCAATTATACAACATGAAACTGCCCCACGCAAGTTAAAAGACGAAAATCTTGTTGTTTCTCAAAGCCATGTTGGTTACCTTTTATCTCGCACCATTCGCACAGGGAGTAGATAGGAAAATTGGCAGAAACGAGCAGGTCTGGTTTCTGAGTTCTCAGAGAGTCAGTCGTTTTCGGGAGTAGAGTCAATGAAACGCACATTCCAACCACACCACCGTAAGAGACGGAATACGCACGGGTTTCGAGCCCGCATGGCAACCAAACAAGGAAGAGCAGTACTTGCTCGTCGCCGGGCGAAGGGAAGAAAGAAGCTGACCGTAAGCGACGAACGATAGCACGCAACACTGAAAGATTACGCTTGAAGAAGAAGGAGATCCTGCGCGGGAGCAAACTCTTCAAGCGCGTTGCGATAGGAGGCCGTAAGATCGATTCCCGCCTCCTGCACTGTCGCTACCTCTTACTGGAGGCGCATGATAGCGTTGGGGATACAAAGATCTTCGTTGGATTCAAGG
Organism: uncultured Chitinophagales bacterium; assembly: GCA_964539775.1. Classification (GTDB taxonomy): domain Bacteria; phylum Bacteroidota; class Ignavibacteria; order UBA10030; family UBA6906; genus CAADGV01. The sequence goes on along the minus strand of CAZIKE010000003.1, from coordinate 67,111 downwards.
TCTCTTCAAGAGAGTTCAGCGCCGTACGGCGCAACAGGTTGAAAAGGCTGATGCGCGAAGCAATGCGTCTGGAGTATCACTCCCTGCAGGCCTCCCTTCCACGATCAACAACAGGAATAGCCATGGTGCTGCACTTCAAGGGTCGAGAGGATGTTCAGGTGCGGCGATTGTCATTGGCGGCAATCCGGAAGGAGGTAAGAGTAATATGCCAAACCCTTCAGGCGCAATTGAGCGAGAGAGCATGACGCTGATCCTCACATCTCTCATTCGCGTGTATCGCGTGGTGATAGCACCGCTGCTACCGCCGAATACCTGCAGGTTTTATCCAACGTGCTCGCAATACGCGCTCGATGCGATTGCCAAGTACGGGCCTGCACGTGGGCTGTGGATGGCTGTCAAACGAATTGGCAGGTGCCATCCTTTCCACCCTGGCGGTTACGATCCTGCGTAGCACGTGCAAGTCACGCGTTTTCCTTTTAAGGAGGTTATGAATGGATAGACAGGCGACATTGGGCTTTATTCTCATCGGTCTCGTTCTGATGGTGTGGATGTGGTATAACGCCCCCGCACCGCCTGCGCAGAGGCCGCTTCCGCTTGATACAACCCACGCTGCAACACAACCAGCTCCGAGTACACCACAGGCAAATCGCCTCCATGAGCCGGCACATCCAGAGCCACAACCGGCAGAGAGCTACGGAGAGTTCTTTTCGGATCGCCTTCAGGGAACGGAGAAGATCCTCATCATCGAAACAGACCTCTATACTGCAGAGGTCACGACAAAGGGAGGGCTTATTCGGAAGTGGGAGCTGAAGGATTTCAAGACGTGGAATCAGTACCCCGTCCACCTTGTGGACATAGCACAAGGGGGAGACTTCAGTTTGCTGTTTCTCTCAAAGGACGGGAAGCAGATTAACACTCGAAATCTTTACTTCGATGCGGCGTTCCCATCTTGGAGGAGGATTGTATTACAGGATGATGATTCGATCTCCGTTGAGCTTACGCTTCCTCTTCGTGAGGGGACGAGCATAGTCAAGCGGCTCACGTTCACGAACCGGAAGTATTCGTATGATGCGGAGATCGTCTTTCAGAATGCTGCCGACGTGGTTGCAGGCTTTGAGTATCAGATTTTGTGGGAACATGCCCTCCCGTACGCCGAACACAACAGCATTGATGAGTCGCACTACGCGCAGGCATACGCGTACTCGGGGGGCGAGCTTGCTGAATTAGATGCCGCGAGTGAATCCGAGAGTCCCCAGAAAGACATCTCGGGCACAACCGACTGGGTGGCGGCGCGCAACAAGTACTTTGCAGCGGTACTCATTCCAACGAAAGGGACAAGCGAAGGGGCGTTTATCGAGGGACACCGCAAGAGTCAGCCAGATAGAGGGGTAAAGGAAACGTATAGCCTCGCACTGAAGATGCCCTTCAAAGGACAGGCAAAGGAGGGATCGAAAGTTACAGTATTCCTGGGCCCGCTCGATTTCAAACTTGTTCGTTCAATGGGCCGCGACCTTGATCAGATTATGTCTTTAGGTGCGGCCTGGATCATTCGTCCGATTACCGAGTATGCGCTTATTCCCCTCTTCAATTTCCTCAACCTCTTTATAGCGAATTGGGGAGTTGTCATCATCGTCTTTTCGATCATCATCAAAATTGCCCTGCACCCGCTGACGAAGTCCAGCATGAACTCCATGCGGAAAATGCAGAAGCTGCAGCCGATGATGAATGAGCTTCGAGAAAAGTACAAGGACAACCCCGAGCAAATGAACAAAGCAATTATGAATCTGTACAGGGAGTACGGCGTGAACCCGGCAGGCGGTTGCCTCCCACTCCTGTTGCAGATGCCGATTCTATACGCCTTGTACAACGTGTTCAGCTCGACGATACAGTTGCGCCAGGCGCATTTTGTGGGGTGGATTACGGATCTTTCGATTCCCGACACGATCGTCACATTGCCCTTCACGCTTCCGTTGTTTGGCATGAATCAACTGAGCGGACTAGCTCTTGCTATGAGCATTACAATGTTCATCCAGCAAAAGCAAACAGTGACCGATCCAAGGCAAAAGGCAATGGTTTGGCTGATGCCAATCATGATGCTTCTTATTTTCAACAGCTTGCCTTCGGGTCTCAACCTTTACTACTTTGTCTTCAACCTGCTTTCGATTGGTCAGCAGATGTGGATCAACAAGAAGCACGGAGATGAGCCGCTCAGAAAAGTTGATCCCAAGAAGGCTCAAGGTGGATTGATTGCTCGTCTGGCAAAGAACATTCCTGAGACAAGGCGGAGGTAGTATCCGTACACCGAATTGTGGTATCGGAGAGTCAAAGCCCGTCTTGTTTGGAGGACGGGTTTTTTATTATCAGAGTAGTCTGTCGAGTCTGTCGGTGGATTCAGTGTAATTGATACTATAAGGGGAATTTGTTAGGTTCATGTCCGCGCTTCGTCAGAAAAAACGCGTCGGTGGAGGCGGGCTATGATTAGAGGTTACGAGGACGATACAATTGCAGCAATCGCTACGCCCCATGGCGAGGGAGCCATAGCAGTGATCCGTGTCAGTGGTAGGGAGGCAATAACGACTATTGATTCGCTCTTCATAGGGAGGTCTCGCATTGCGGATGTGCAAACACATACGGCACACTACGGCAAGTTAGTTGACCGGCTCGGCAGACACATCGACGATGTCGTCGTAACGGTTTTCAAAAATCCACACTCCTATACCGGAGAAGATGCAGTGGAGATAAGTTGCCACGGTGGCGTTTACAATACCTATCGAGTACTCGACGCGATACTATCCGCGGGAGCGAGGCAAGCTCAGCCGGGGGAATTCACGAAGCGAGCGTTCCTCAATGGCAAGCTGGACTTGTCCCAAGCAGAAGCTGTTGCAGAATTGATTGCCGCACGGAGCGAGGCGGCCCACAAAGTTTCGCTGAACCAGCTTGAGGGCAAGTTCTCCACACAGATACGCCAGCTTCGCTCAGATTTGCTTGACCTCGGCTCGCTCATTGAACTTGAGCTGGATTTCAGCGATGAAGGATTGGATCTCATCCCAAAATCTGAGATTCTTGCTAAGGTTTCCAGAATCCAGGACCAGTTACAACGGATGGTGGACTCCTATCGACTTGGCAAAGTGTACCGAGATGGAGCCTCTGTAGCGATTGTCGGCAAGCCTAACGCTGGAAAGTCGAGTCTCTTCAACGCCCTTCTTCGAGAAGATCGGGCGATTGTAACAGCAATTCCTGGAACGACCCGCGACACCCTTGAGGAAAGTATTTCGATTGACGGTGTGCTCTTTCGTCTTCACGACACTGCTGGCCTGCGAGAGACTGATGATCCCGTTGAGCAAGAAGGCGTGGCCAGAACAAAGGCCATCGTGCGACAAGCACAGGCTCTTGTCCTGGTGGTCGATGCGACTGAGTCGATCTGCAGAGATGCTGCATTGTCTTTCCTGGAGGGATTGGATGTGCCTGAGAATGTGGTGGTGGCCTACAACAAAATCGATTTGAGTCGTGGCCCGGATTATCGCCCTCAAGAATTCCGAGTCAATGGGAGGTCCTATGCTGAAGTGCTGACTTCGGCAAAAACAGGCGAGGGTCTTGAGGAATTGAGAAGATGTTTGATACGCACAGTTCACAGCCTCGGGTCGGAAGCAACCGAGGTTCAAGTGACGAATGGTCGGCACCATCGCGCGCTCGTAGCAGCAGTTGATGCTTTGCAAGCCGCAGCGCAAGCAATTCACGAAGGCAGGTCGGGGGAGTTCGTCGCCGTGGATATCCGCTCTGCAGCCAACGCCATGGCAGAAATTATCGGTGAGCTAAGCACGGAGGACATGCTGAATAACATCTTCGAGAAGTTCTGCATCGGGAAGTGAGCAGTCTCATTTCACGTGAAACTCAATGGGTGACAACTCAAGATACGATGTGGTAGTGATAGGGGCAGGCCATGCTGGCATAGAGGCTTCCCTGGCAGCAGCCAGAATGGGGTGCCAAACGGCACTCGTAACCATGGACCTAAATGCCATTGGCCGAATGTCATGCAATCCTGCTATTGGCGGCACGGCGAAAGGTCACCTTGTGCGCGAAATAGATGCTCTTGGCGGAGAGATGGGAAAGATCGCGGATGCCACTGGAATTCACTTTCGGATGCTCAATAAATCCAAAGGCCCAGCCATCTGGTCGCCCCGGTGCCAGAACGACCGCGAATGGTACAGTCGCGAAGCTGCAAGAAGAGTCCTTTCCCAGGACAACCTTACGGTGTTGAAGGACTCGATAACAGACATCTATGTTGAGGAGAAGACCCTGAAGGGTGTCATGACTAAGAGCGGTAAACATCTGCGCTGCTCGGCTCTGGTCATCTGCAGCGGAACGTTCTTGAACGCGATAATGCATACAGGACGCGATTCGGTAGCGGGTGGAAGATACAACGAGCCTCCATCCACAGAACTCTCCGATCACCTGAAGAGCCTTGGCTTTCAAGTTGGCCGACTCAAGACGGGAACGCCACCCCGAGTAGCGCGTAAGACCATAGATTTCGGTGAGACGGAGATCCAGATGGCTGATAAGGACCCGATTCCCTTCTCGTTCCAGAGCAGAGGAATAAGGAACGAACAGATTCCGATGTTTCTCACATTCACGAATCAAGCCACCCACGAGATTCTCAAGGAAGGCTTTGATGAGTCGCCAATGTTCACTGGCAGAATCAAGGGAGTCGGCCCGAGATATTGTCCATCCATCGAGGATAAGCTCAACAGGTTTGCCGATCGCGAGAGGCACCAGATTTTCCTCGAGCCTGAAGGATATGAATCCGAGGTAGTTTACGTCAACGGATTCTCGACCAGCTTGCCAGCACACATTCAATACCGAGCGCTGAAGACCATCCCTGGCCTCAAGAATGCCGTGATGACCAGGCCCGGCTACGCTGTTGAATACGATTACTTCCCACCCCATCAACTAGAGCATACGCTCGAGTCGAAGATAGTGCAAGGCCTCTATTTTGCGGGTCAGGTAAATGGAACGAGCGGGTACGAGGAGGCTGCCGCACAGGGATTGATCGCTGGGATAAACGCCGCGCTGCGGGTCAAGGGTGAAGAGCCACTCGTTCTCCAGAGGAGCGAAGCTTACATCGGAGTCCTGATTGACGATTTGATTAATAAGGGAACCGACGAGCCATACCGAATCTTCACCTCTCGTGCAGAGTATCGCTTGCTGTTGAGGCAGGACAACGCGGACTCGCGGCTCATGCGCAAAGGCCATCGCGTGGGGCTTATAGGTTCGGATGTACTGAGTCAGCTTGAACGAAAGGAGGAACGAATCCGAAGAGCAAAGGAGGCCATCGGGCAGCTTTCCGTCTTGCCACACGAGGTCAATCACCTTTTGGATTCTCTCGGTACTCAGTGCATTGCGGAGCGCGAGCCAGTTGAAAAATTGCTCAAGCGTCCCGAGGTGTCGCTTCGGGATCTCTACCGAGTGGAACGGCTCAAAACAGTCCCATCACTGGCAGAGGTGTGGGAAGATCATGATGCCCTCGAGAGAGTTGAGATCGAGATCAAGTACGAAGGTTATCTAAAGCGTCAGGAGGAGGAAGTTCAAAGGTTCGCCAGGAACGAGACGATCAGAATTCCTCCAAACTTCAACTTTGACGCCGTCCCATCCCTCAGCAAGGAAGGGAAGGAGAAGCTCAGCAAGGTAAGGCCGCGGTCCGTCGGTCAAGCATCGCGCATTAGTGGCGTAACCGCCGCTGATGTTTCAGTGCTTTTGGTATCGCTCAAGAAGCTGCATTTCACGTGAAATGGAAGGTGACTCCCTACTGAAGTTCAGGTCAATTTGCAGGCTCAATGGGCTGGACGTTACTGATCAGCAACTGAGGAAACTTGAGGAGTATGTCCAACTCTTGCAAGACTGGAATGCTAAAGTCAATCTGGTTTCAAGAAGTGAAAAGAGAGACATCTGGCTTGGCCACATCCTGCATTCCATCTCACCACTTTTTCTTTTTCGCGTCCAGCCCGACCTGAGGGTGCTTGACTTGGGGACCGGCGGCGGACTGCCGGGTATTCCCCTTGCGATACTCAGGGGAGATTTGAAAATCACCCTCCTGGATTCCATCAGAAAGAAAATTTCAGCAGTTCAGGATATCCTTGCTCGGCTTCAGTTGTCCCATGTCGATGCGATCGTCTCTCGCGCTGAGGACCTCCCAAAGGTCCCGGGCTTCCAGCACTTCGATGTCGTTCTTGCGCGCGCAGTAGGTCCACTTCTCAATCTCATGAAGTGGTCTGAACCATTATTAACCGGTCGGATGGTGACAGACGATGCGCCTCCGTCGGCGAGGGAAGCACTTCCGATTCCCTGTTTGGTGGCCTACAAGGGCGGAGACTTAACAGATGAGGTTCGAGTTTCAAGGAGGCGCTTTACTAACGCTTCTGTAAAGATTCACGATGTCGTTTTCGAGGGAAGCATCGAAATAGACCTGACCAACAAGAAGCTCGTGATTGTACAATTTAACCAAAAGTCCGTTATTGCAGCCCCATGAACACAACAACAGCCGTCGCAGACGAGTTTGGATCCCTTCTTACCGAACAACGCAATCCACGATCGCGGGGAATCGATTTGCTGGACACGAACGCGATTCTGCGGATTATCAATTCAGAAGACAAGCTGGTCGCTCTCGCTGTAGAAAAGGAGATCCCCTACATAGCTCAGGCAGTCGAACTTATTGTGGAGAGTTTCAGGAAAGGGGGGCGGTTGTTCTACTTTGGTGCGGGCACGAGCGGCCGGCTGGGTGTGCTCGATGCTGCCGAATGCCCGCCGACGTTTGGCGTTCCGCCAGAAATGGTCGTCGGAGTAATTGCTGGAGGGGAAGCGGCAGTCTTCCGCGCGCAAGAGGGTGCGGAAGACGATGCCGTGCAGGCAGCCCGCGACGTTGAGCGCCACGGAGTTCGTGACGTTGATGTTGTTTGCGGACTTGCTGCAAGCAAGCGAACGCCATACGTTGTGGCAGCAGTAGCCCGAGCGAGGGAGTTGGGAGCGAAGACTATCTACGTCACGACCAATCCTCGTTCGTCTTTCAATCTTGATGTCGATGTTGCCATCTGTCCTGAGGTGGGGCCTGAAGTGATCATGGGGTCGACTCGAATGAAATCCGGTACAGCTCAGAAGCTTGTCTTGAATATGCTGACCACGGCCTCGATGATCAAGTTGGGTAAAGTGTATGAGAACATGATGGTGGATTTGCAGTTGAACAGTCAGAAGCTGGTTGAGCGGGCCAAACGGATCGTCATGTTTGTTACCGGCGTGGACTACGTTACGTCTTCCAAGTATCTTGAGCAGTCGGGGGGACATGTGAAGACAGCGATCGTGATGATCGCCAACAACATGACGGCCGAGGAAGCTCGTGCGTGTCTTGAGCAGGCCAATGGCTTTGTTCGTGTCGCCATCGGAAAAGCATAACACACAAAAGTCGTTGGCTTGGAGATGGGGATACAGGGAATGATAGATATCGTCCTCGATAGAATCCGTCAATCCGATCAATACCACTCCCTTCGATCAGTATTGGAAGGAGCGGAAGGCGGGAAAATTGTTGATGCAGCCGGTGTTGCAGGCTCGTTACGTGCCATTGTGATTGGGGCTCTTGCAGAGGATCTTGCGCGACAAATCCTCCTCGTCGTCGAAACAGCAGACGACGGTCGCAAAGCAGCCGATGACCTTGGCCTCGTCGTGGGTCGTCAGGCCGTGCATGTTTTCGATGCAGCGCGGACGAAGACGATCGAGGGAATCTCTTCAAATGTCGAGGATGTTGAGACTCTTCGCTCGCTTCTGGACGGCCATCCGAGAATCGTTGTCACCTTCCCAAAGGCGCTTACGCAAACGCTTCCCTCTCCAGCGTTGTTGAAGGACAATGTGCTTCGACTTCAGCGCGGAAGAGAGTACAACTTCTCTGATCTGTTAGCGAAGCTCACGGAGTTTGGGTTTGCAAAGCAGCAATATGTCCAGACGGTTGGCGAGTATTCCCAGCGCGGTGGCATTCTGGATGTGTACCCATACACGGGAGACCATCCTCTTCGGATCGAATTCGATGGGGATGTGGTGCAGTCGATTCGTGAATTCGATCCGTTGTCGCAACGCTCCATTCATGAACTGGCCGAAGCCAGCATTGTCCCCGACCTGCTTGCGATGCCGCCACACGCCCACGTTACGCTTCTCGACTATCTTCAGCCGCGGGCAATTCTGGCAATGGATGAATCTCTTGCTGGCGAAGCCCGCCATGAGGATGTGGGGGAAGCAGGCTCTACGGTTTCATGGGACGAAGTGATCGACCTCTCGGCTGCCTTCCCTCGCTTGCGGTTCGTTCATACGACCCGTTCGGCGGCAATTGATTTCGGCGCTTCGCCCCAGCCGGCGATCAACAGTAGCATAAAGCTTCTTCGCCACCATTTGGCTCAACTGCAGGAGTCGGGGTTCCGCATTATTCTAACGTCCGATACCGAAGCCGAGCAGCAGCGCTTGCAGGAGTTGCTTACCGAGCTTGAGCCGCTCGCGGAAGATGAAGAACGCATTACCAGCGCCCCGCAACACACCCTCGATGTTTCGCGCCTCGACTTTTCCCTCGATGCCATTCACGAAGGGTTCATCGTTCCTGCTGTGCGCATCGCGGTATTCACCGAACATCAGGTCTTCAATCGCCTGAAGCGCAGAGGAAAGCGCAAGAGGGCGAAGTTCAAAGGTATAACCACACGCGAGCTTCACGAACTCCGCAGGGGAGACTACGTTGTGCACGTTGACTTTGGCATCGGACGATTCGACGGTCTGAAGAAGATAACCGTTAACGATGTTGAGCAGGAAGTCGTAACTCTCCTTTACGAAGAGAAAGATACGCTGTATGTCAATCTCAACTATCTCAACAAGATTCAGAAGTACTCCTCAAAGGATGGCCACGTTCCAAAATTGACGCGACTGGGAACAGGCGAATGGGAAAAGCTCAAAGCACGAGCGAAGAAACGGGTGAAAGACATAGCGCGAGAGTTGATACTCTTGTACGCGAAACGACGCAGTCAACCCGGCTTTGCCTTCTCACGAGATACTTTGTGGCAGCGTGAACTTGAAGCTTCGTTCGTTTATGAAGACACTCCTGATCAGGCAAAAGCAACCGAGGATGTCAAGCGCGACATGGAAGCGGAGTATCCCATGGATCGACTGATCTGTGGCGATGTGGGATTTGGCAAAACAGAAGTAGCAGTCCGCTCCGCGTTTAAGGCGGTAATGAGCGGGAAACAGGTAGCCCTTCTCGTGCCTACCACCATTCTGGCGCAGCAACATTACAACACGTTCGTAGACCGGCTGTCGCATTACACGACGAACATCGAGGTCATCTCACGATTCAAGACAAGGAGAGAACAAACGGCGATCCTCCAGAACCTGGCTGCCGGCACGATCGACATTATCATTGGGACACACCGGTTGCTCTCGCGGGACGTTGTTTTCAAGGATCTCGGTCTGCTCATCATCGATGAGGAACATCGCTTTGGTGTTGCGGCGAAGGAAAAACTGCGTCAGTTGAAGGCAACCGTTGATACGCTGACATTGACGGCGACTCCCATCCCGCGTACGCTGCATTTTTCGTTGCTGGGTGCGCGCGATCTTTCCATTATTGCAACGCCGCCGCGCAATCGTCTGCCCGTGATAACCGAGATCGTCCAATACGACGAGGCGCTTATCAGAGAGGCAATCCTCCGCGAGATTCAGCGGGGGGGACAGGTCTTCTTCGTGCACGATCGGGTTCAGAACATGGAGGAGATTGTGGCTCGGCTGCAAGCGCTCGTTCCAAACGTTCGCATCCGGAAGGCTCACGGCCAGATGCACGCACACGAGCTGGAAGAGGTGATGCTGGAGTTTCTCGAGCGCAGGTTCGACGTCCTTGTCGCGACGAAAATCATCGAGTCGGGCATCGACATTCCAAACGTCAACACGATCATCATCAACCGCGCCGACCGGTTCGGCATGGCGGAGTTGTATCAGCTCCGCGGACGTGTCGGGCGCTCGAACATCCAAGCCTATGCGTATCTGCTGGTGCCGCCCATTGCTTTCCTGCCGCGCGAGACCGTACGGCGATTGCAGGCACTGGAGGAGTTTACCGAGCTTGGATCGGGGTTCAATCTGGCCATGCGCGATCTAGAAATTCGCGGAGCCGGGAATCTTCTCGGTGGCGAGCAGAGTGGTTTTATTGAAGCAATGGGGTTTGAAATGTACACAAAGGTGTTGGAGGAAGCTGTCGCCGAGTTGAGAGAACAGGAATTCCAGGAGATGTTTGCAGGGCAACCTGCGCGCACCGCGCCGAGAGAGCAAACGGTCGTCGATGCGGAATTCGACGTGCGCATTCCGGAGTGGTATATCGAAGACGGGAACGAGAGACTCTCCGTGTATCGACGCCTTTTCGGCGTGAGACGCGACGATGAAATCAACGCAATCGCGTCTGAGTTGAAAGACCGGTTCGGTACGTACCCGAAGGACGTAGAGCATCTTCTTGAATTGGTTCGCCTCAGGTTGAAGGCCTCCGAAATCGGATTTCGCAAGCTCATCATTGGCAAGGAGGCGGTTCTTCTCGAGTTTCCGCCCGAATCGGACACGCTTTTCTATGAGAGTGCGACATTCCAGCGCCTCATGTCGCACGTGTCGCATCTGAAAAAGAAGCAAGCTGTGTTGCGACAGCAAGGGAACACGTTGACACTTGTTTACACCGTGGATCACACCGCAGGACTCGATCCCTTCAGCACAGCCCATCGACTACTTGATGATCTGACCTCCAGCTTGATGCTTCCATCGTTTGAATCTAATCCTGCTGCACCTACCGGTTGAAGATATTGCGTTTAGGCTAAGCCTTTTGCCTCGTGTCGTGCCTGTCTCAGCAGTCAATCTTGCCCAACGCAAGATCGCAAACTTTTTTTGGCTAATTTAGGCCGAATTGTTCGATTTTGGGCTTGACTTTACAATAGATTTGCGTATCTTGTGCACATTGGTGGGTAAGTGTGGGTAATGGAGGAATTTTTCCCCTACCAAAAAGTAGCTCAAGACCTGTGTCGGTTTTTAAGGGATCAAACACATACTCGGTAGACAGCAAAGGGCGAATCAACATTCCAGCAAGAATGCGGAAAGCCATCTCGCCCGAAGCGAACGAGACATTTACCATCACGCGTGGATTCGAGAAGTGCTTGTTCGTGTATCCCCAGGACGAGTGGGCAAAGATCGAGAACAAGATTCGCGCCCTTTCGCAGACGAATCCGCAGCACAGGTTTTTCATGCGGATGCTGCTTCAGCAGGCAACGGAATCACAGCTCGACGCACAAGCACGCATCACTATTCCAAAAGAACTCTTGGACTATGCGTCGATCGACAGCGAGGTGTTTATCCTCGGCCTTCTCGATCACATTGAGCTGTGGAATCCAAACGAGTACAAGGCGTATCTCGCTGCACAGCAGAAGAGTTACGCGGAAGTGGCTGAAACGGTTCTCTGGAACAACGACGTGTGACGGATGCATTTCACACTCCCGTTCTCTACGAGGAGGTTCTCCGCGTTCTCATTACCAATACCAAGGGAACGTATGTTGATGGAACACTGGGCGGAGGGGGACACGCAGAAGGCATTTGCCGGCATCTGACGGCGGAAGGGTGTTTGATCGGGTTTGATGCGGATGACGACGCGCTGCGCATAGCATCGGCGCGGCTGCAGGATGTGACGCCGCGAGTCATGCTCGTTCATGCAAACGTTCGCACGCTGAAAGCGGAGCTGGCGCGTCTGGGCATTACAACGATCAACGGTTTACTGCTCGACCTCGGCGTGTCATCGTATCAGCTCGATGTGCAGGCGAGAGGTTTTTCGTTTCGAGGTGATGACCGGATCGATATGAGGATGGATCGACGACAGGAACGCAGCGGCTGGCATGTCGTGAACGAGTACGACGAGGAGCGTCTCGGAGCAATTATCTCGGAGTATGGGGAAGAGAGAAACGCGCGACGTATCGCCGAAGCCATCGTCCGCGCGCGACCCGTGGATACAACGCAGCAGCTTGCACACGTTGTTGAGTCGGTGACAGGCAGACGCTTTCTCCTGAAAGCGCTAGCGCGTGTGTTTCAGGCAATCCGTATTGAAGTGAATGACGAACTGCGTGCTCTTGAGCGTGTACTCACCGACGGCATTGATCTGCTGGAAGCCGGCGGTCGCATTGTGGTAATTTCGTACCATTCCTTGGAAGATCGAATCGTGAAAACAGTATTCCGCAACGCGTCCATGACAGTGCAGAGGTCGGGGCACAAGTATCTTCCTGATGTTCCGCTGAAGCCGAAGGTTCGCCTGCTGACAAAATCTCCGGTGACGGCGTCGGCGGCAGAGGTGCTGCGTAACCCGCGTGCGCGCAGCGCAAAGCTTCGCGCGGCGGAACGTCTTGGAGACTCGAGCGAGAAGGAGTAACGGCATTGGCAAAGAATCCACCGGGTGACA
>CAZIKE010000003.1:0-54620 GCA_964539775.1 uncultured Chitinophagales bacterium | reverse complement strand
GCTGCTTCGGCGCGCAGAACGCGATGCGAGGTCAGCGCAGGCGGCTGCCCCGTCCGCAGAGCGTCGGTACATTTATAGCGGCGATCCGCAGGAGAAAATCCCCGGGTACGCCATGCGTCCGCGGAACACCAAGGCTGGAGAGCCGCGCAAGCGCTCGACGTTCAATATTGTAGTCGCTCTTTTCCTGACAGCCATCGTGAGCGTCGCGTACGTTAGTAACATTCTTGCGGTAAATCAACTCACCGTGGAAGTGAACCGGCTCCAGCAGCAGTATGATAAGATCGAGAACGCCAACAAAGTTCTGAAAGCAGAGATCAACCGGAAGTCCGCGTGGGAACGAATTGGCAGTGTGGCAACGCAACAGTTGGGGATGGTGTATCCAAAAGAACGTCCCGAGCTGTTCGACATCGATGCAAGCCGGTTGGAGAAGTTTCGCGAATAGTAATTCATGGAAGAGCATCACAAGAACGCCCCCCTGCGACCGCAAAACCCCGCCGCACCGGGGCAGGAGATCATGCGACGAGTTCTGTGGCTGAAGATCATCATGCTGCTGTTCTTCGTCATCGTCGCCGCACGCCTGGTGCAGATACAAGTCCTTGACGCAGGGAAGTACAAAGAGATTGCGCGGCGGCAGTACGAAGTAAAGGTACCACTGCTTGCAACCCGCGGCAACATCTACGACCGCAACGGGAAAGTTCTTGTCTCCAGCGCGATGGCTGTCTCATACGCTGCTGACCCCAAAGTCGTCGGATCGAGTGCCGAAGCAATTGCCGAGCGCTTCGCGAACGTGTTCGGGGCAGAGAAACGCGAGATGTACCTGTCGCGCCTTCGGAAAAGGGATTCGCGTTTTGTGTGGCTGGAACGGCGAGCAAGCCAGCACACGGTGGCGCTGGTCAAACCGAATCAGTTCGATGGCGTGATTCAGACAAACGAGCCGCAACGCATCTATCACTACGATCACGTTGCCGGTCAGCTGTTAGGCTTCACCGACATCGACAACAACGGGCTTAGCGGTATCGAGCTTCAATTCGACCGCTATCTGAAGGGGCGGGACGGCTACGTCGTGATGCAGCGCGATGGTCTGGGCCGCAAACGACCTACCGTGGACTTCCCCCGCGTCGAGCCTGTCAACGGAAACAGCATCGTGCTGACGATCGACCTGGAGTGTCAGGCCATTGCGGAAGAAGAGTTGCGCAAAGGCATTGAACGGAACAATGCAGAAAGTGGCGTTGTCGTCATGCTGGATCCGCGAACGGGTGAGGTGCTGGCGATGGCAAACTATCCCAGCGTCAATCCCAACCGCTATCAACGCAGCGATCCCGATGCGGCGCGCAATCGCGCCATCACCGACGTGTTCGAGCCTGGGTCACTGTTCAAGATCGTGACGGTTGCGGCCGCGCTCGAATACGGGCTTGTGCCTTCGACACAGAAGTTCTACGCGGAGAACGGCGCGTACCGCGTACCGCGGAGATTGCAGCTCATCACCGACGTTCACAAGTACGGCATGCTCACCCTGCGCGAGGCAACGGAGCTTTCCAGCAACATCGTCATGGCGAAACTGTCGGACATTGTCGGTGCGGAAAAGCTCTACACCGTGGCGAGGAACTTTGGTTTCGGGACGCCGACCGGAATTGAATTGTTGGGCGAAGCGGCGGGCCAACTGAAGAAGCCGGCACAATGGTCAGGCACGACGCTGAACACGATGGCCTACGGGTACGAGGTAAGCGCAACTGCGCTCCAGCTTGCAGCCGCGTACGCGGCGATCGCCAACGGCGGGGTGTTGATGAAGCCGTACATCGTGAAGCATATTCTGAATGAACACAACGACGTGTTATCCGAAACACTTCCACAGACCATTCGCCGGGTCGTTTCGCGGGCGACCGCGGACTCTCTGCGTTCCTTCCTGCAAGGCGTTGTCGAGCGAGGAACAGGGAAGAATGCCAAGAGCAACGTTGTGGCAATCGCGGGAAAGACCGGAACCACGCGCAAGCTCGTTGACGGTTCATACTCGTTGCAAGATTACAAGGCATCGTTTGTCGGGATGTTTCCCGCCGCCAATCCACAAGTCGTCTGCCTTGTCGTGCTGGACAATCCAAAGACACAGGGGTACTATGGTGCATACACCAGCGCCCCGATCGTTAAAGCCATTGCAGAAAAGACCACTACCACCTCCGGGGCCATGATGGCTGCCGAAACGCCGTTGCTCGACAACAAGGATATGATTGCGACGCCGGATGTCAGGACCATGACGCTCGAAGCAGCAACTTCTACACTCGCATCACTCGATCTGAACGTCACCGTTGATGGCGAAGGAACGATCGTGCTGCAGCAAACGCCAGCACCCGGGCAAAAGATTGCACGCGGAACACGCGTTCGGCTTGTTACCGCTGGCATCGCCACGACGGTGGCCGGCGGGTACACCGTGGTACCGGACGTGCGGGGGATGTCGTTGCGCAGGGCATTGAACCGGTTGATCCTTGCGCAACTCGACGCGTATGTCGAGGGATCAGGCGTGGTTGTTGCGCAGGGGGTTGACCCGGGACAACAAGTGAAAGTGGGATCGCGGATCGGCATCCGTTGCGCCTCACATCGGAACTCGTCGGTTGCATCATTATGACACTTTCCCGTTTGCTTGATGGAGTGCCCGTGTCCAAGATGTTTCAGACTGTGTTTGGACAGATGGTGGTGACGCACGATGTCAAAGTTGCTGCAATCCACTATGACTCGCGACAAATCGGCCGCGACGACGTCTTTGTTGCCATCAAGGGCGCAACCACGGACGGCCACAAGTATATCAACGCGGCAGTAGCGAATGGCGCGAAGGTGGTTGTTGTTGAAGACGACACGGCCATGCCCGATTCGTTCTTCATGCATACCGGTGTCGTGAAGATCGTCGTGCCCGATGCGCGCAAGGCTCTTGCACAGATGGCGGCAAACTATTTCGGCCATCCCTCGCGGAAACTCAAACTTGTCGGCGTCACAGGAACGAACGGCAAGACATCGACAACCTACTTCGTGAAGTCGATTCTTGAAGCACAGGGATTGACCGCAGGACTCATTGGAACGGTTGAATACCGGATTGGCGACGAGGTTCTTCCCGCGACACATACAACGCCGGAGTCCTTGGAACTGAACAAACTGCTTGCGACGATGGCGGAACGTGGATGCTCGGCCGCGGCCATGGAGGTGTCCTCGCATGCCCTTGCACTTCATCGTGTACACGGCATCAAGTTCAGTGCGGCTGTCTTCACCAATCTAACGCAGGATCACCTTGATTTCCATCGAACGATGGAGAGGTATTTCCACGCGAAGAAAACCTTATTTGATGGACTCTCTTCCGATGCGGCGGCGGTAACCAATATCGATGACCCTCGCGGGACGGCAATCGTCGCAAACACACAGGCGCACGTTCTCACCTACGGCACGTCCCCGGGGGCGGAGGTCAGGGCATCGGACATGAGCGTGAGTCTTTCGGGTTCGCGCTTCACCGTGACGTACCAACAGCAGCAGCGTGAAGTGCAGACGCCGCTCATCGGTCGGTTCAATGTACAGAACGCGCTTGCTGCGTATGCAGTAGGCCTCGCGTTGGGAATCGATCGGAAGACCATTGAACAGGGGATTGCGCGCGTCACGCGTGTGCCGGGTCGCTTTCAGCACATCATGTCGCCCGAGGGCTGGCTCGCGGTTGTCGACTACGCACACACGCCCGATGCACTGGAGAATTGCCTCCGGACGATTCACGACATCATGCATGCAGGGAGGCGCGGACAGATCATTACCGTGTTTGGATGCGGCGGCGACAGAGACAAGGGAAAACGCCCGTTGATGGGTCACGTTGCGACCGAGTTGAGCGACGTTACGGTCATCACGTCGGATAATCCGAGAAATGAGGACCCGGAAGCGATCGTGCGCGATATCCAGGCAGGATGCTTGTCGGGCAAGACGGTGTACACAGAAATCGATCGGCGTAAGGCGATAGCCCTTGCACTCGGCATGGCTCGCGCAGGGGATGTGGTATTGATTGCCGGCAAGGGTCACGAAACGTATCAGATCATTGGCGACCGGCGCGTGCACTTTGATGATCGGGAAGAAGTAGAATCGTTCATCCGGAAGGAACGATGAAACTTTCCCCCAACGAGCTACTGCACATCGCACACGACGAGCTGCGAAATGCCAGGAAGCTGAAGGGGGAGCGTATCACTGGCATCTCGACCGATTCTCGTACGATCAGAGAAGGCGAGCTGTTCGTGGCCATTCGGGGACCGCATTTCGATGGTCACCGTTTTCTCGCGGAGGCATTCGCCCGTGGGGCCGTCGCCGCGGTCGTTGACAGGGAAGGCGCCGTCGAGCCGGTGAAAACGATGCCGCTGTTGGTTGTGCCCGATACGACAGTGGCTCTCGGCGAGCTGGCGCGATACTACCGTCTGAAGTTTGACATCCCCATTCTTGCCATCGGTGGCAGCAACGGGAAGACGACAACGAAGGAAATGGTCGCCGCTGTCCTGCGCAGGCGCTACGCGGTGCTCAGTACGGAAGGAAATCTGAACAACCAGATCGGCGTTCCCCACACACTCTTTCGGCTGCAGCGGAGCCATGAAATTGCGGTGGTCGAGATCGGCACAAACCATCCGGGCGAGATCGCCTACTTGTGCCACGTGCTTGAGCCGACACATGGCCTGATCACGAATATCGGCCGCGAGCATCTGGAATTTTTTCGCACGCTCGGCGGTGTAGCAAAAGAGGAAGGCGCGCTGTTCGACGCTCTTGCCCGTCGCAACGGCGCTGTAGCGTTCATCAACGTCGACGATACGTTCCTTCGTCGTCGGGCCAAGAAGATGAGGAACAAAGTGACGTACGGAAGCACGGCCGCTGCTGTAGTGCGGGGAAGGATTGGCGACGTGGACACTGCCGGCCGCGTCG
The DNA here is from genome assembly GCA_964539775.1 of uncultured Chitinophagales bacterium. Classification (GTDB taxonomy): domain Bacteria; phylum Bacteroidota; class Ignavibacteria; order UBA10030; family UBA6906; genus CAADGV01. The sequence continues at coordinate 49,700 of CAZIKE010000003.1, read as the reverse complement.
AGTTGTGCGTCACCAGAAGAGGCGGCAAGCGCACATTGCGCATCCGGCTTTCGATTCCGGGAGCGCACAATGCCATCAATGCGCTCGCCGCAACAGCGGTGGGCCTGACATTCAGGGTGCCGGCATCGGAAATCACGTCGGCGCTGGAAGAGTTTCAACCGGTGAGCAAGCGTATGGAGATTCTGACGATCAACGGGATTACGGTGTACAACGACACGTACAATGCAAATCCTGATTCCGTCCGGGCGGCCTTGCGTACACTCGTCTCGGCGCAGGTCGCAGGCAAACGCATTGCGGTTCTCGCCGACATGAACGAACTGGGCGAGGCCTCACAAGCGGAACATGCGCGTATCGGCAAAGAGCTTTCGTCGCTCCCGATCGACTATCTCCTGACCTACGGCGAGCAGGCGCGATACATTCACGAAGCCGCCAATGTCCGGTTCAAAGTTCATTACCAACAAAAGAACATGCTCGCAGAGTATCTGTGCGAGCTTCTTTCTCCAGGCGATGCTGTGCTTGTGAAAGGCTCGCGCGGCCTTACGATGGAGGATGTCGTCGTGTTCATACAGGAACGGCTCAAGCAGCAAGGGGCGGCGACGTAGGATGCTCACGTTCTTGTTCGACATCATCCACCAAACGTATCACCCGCCCGGTTTCGGCGTGGTTCGCTACATCACGTTCCGCGCAGCCGCGGCAGCGATTACGGCCTTGCTGATTGCGTTCTGGCTCGGGCCCAAGATCATCGCGCTGCTTCGGAAGCATCAGATCGGCGAGGCGGCCAAGCTCGAGGCGCCGAAGACGCACCTCACGAAAGCAGGAACCCCTACTATGGGCGGACTGATTGTGCTGGCAGCGATCGTGGTCCCGACGCTTCTCTGGGGTACACTCACCAATGTGTACGTCGTGCTGATTCTGTTCGTGACCATTACGCTCGGCGCCGTCGGTTTTCTGGATGATTATCTGAAAGTCGTGAAGAAAAAGCCGAAAGGCTTGATCGGGAGGTACAAGATCGTCGGACAAGTGTTCGTGGGGCTTATCGTCGGCGGCATCATCTATTTCTTCCCGGACTGGATCGATCCCGATCTGTGGAAGATCAACTCGTCCACGACGGTTCCGTTCTTCAAGAACATGGAGGTGGACTTTGGGATGCTGTACGTACCGATCGTGGTCTTCATCATTGTGGCGACGTCCAATGCTGTGAACCTGACGGACGGCCTTGATGGGCTTGCTATCGGTACGACCGCGATCGTTGCGTTCACCCTTGCGATCATCAGCTACATTTCTGGACATGCGGTGTTGAGCAACTATCTGACCATACCGTTTCTGCGCGGCAACGGCGAGCTGGCGGTCTTTTGCGCGGCCATGACGGGCGCGGCGCTCGGCTTCCTCTGGTTCAATGCCTATCCCGCGCAAGTGTTCATGGGCGACACGGGTTCGCTGGCGCTGGGCGGTGCCATCGGAGCGTTGTGCGTGCTGATCAAGAAAGAACTGCTGCTCCCGACGCTCGGTGGCGTGTTCTTCGTGGAGACCCTATCGGTGATTATTCAGCGCGTCTATTTCAAATACACGAAACGGAAATACGGCGAGGGGCGCCGCGTGTTCAAGATGGCGCCGTTGCATCATCACTTTGAAATGCTCGGCTGGCCCGAACCAAAGATCGTCACGCGTTTCTACATCGTCGCCATTCTTCTCATGATCTTGAGTCTGGCAACATTCAAAGTGCGGTGAAGCGCGCGGGACAAGAGAGTATCCTGAGTGGAGATTGAGGGAAAGAAATACGGGATCATCGGCGCTGCGCGGAGTGGCCTGGCAGTTGCGCTGCTGCTCAACGCGCGCGGCGCTGTTGTCTTTGTGAGCGACGCAGCGCCCGCGGAGAAATTGCAGGAGACCATCGCAGAGCTGGAACGCCATGCGATCGCATACGAATGCGGTGCCCATACGGAAAGGCTCCTCCAGTCCGATGTGCTTGTGCTCAGTCCCGGCGTTCCGTCGGAAATACCGATCGTGCGGCAGGCACGGGCCCGCGGGCTGAAGGTCGTGGGTGAAATGGAGGTGGCAAGTTGGCTCTGCAAAGGTCCCATCATTGCCATCACAGGAACAAATGGAAAAACAACCACAACTGCACTCCTCGGGCGCATCTTCGACGATGCCCGCAGACCCGCTGTGGTGGCAGGAAACATCGGCAACGCGTTTTCCCATGTGGTCGAAAGCATGAGTGAGGAACATACCGCGATTCTTGAAGTGAGCAGCTTTCAGCTCGACACGATCGAGACGTTCAAACCGAACGTATCGGTGTTGCTGAATATTACCCCCGACCATCTCGACCGCTACGGCAATTCGATGGAGCGGTACACGGCATCCAAAGGAAGGGTGTTCATGAACCAACGGGAGGGCAACACCATTGTGTACAATGCCGACGATCCGGTGGTCCACACACTCGTCGAGCGCGGCGTGCATCCTGCCGTGAGGAAGATGCCCTTCAGTGTATCGGAGACGCTCTCTGAAGGGGCGTTTGTGCGTGGAGGGAAGGTGATGGTGCGGATGGCCGGTGAGGAGCGCGAGGTAATCGAAGCCGGCGAGATAAGCATCAAAGGCGTGCACAATTTGATGAACGCAATGGCGGCAACACTCGCGGCAACAGTGATGAACATTCCTACCGCATCGCTGCGAGCAACCCTGCGGAACTTCAAGGGCGTTGAGCATCGCCTGGAGTTCGTGCGCGAGCTGCACGGGGTGACGTACGTGAATGATTCGAAAGCGACGAACGTCGATTCCGTGTTGTATGCACTTCAGAGTTTCACCACCCCCATTGTGCTGCTTCTCGGTGGACGCGATAAGGGGAACGACTACACGCGCCTGCTTCCGCTGGTCCAGAAGCACGTCAAGGCGATTGTTGCGATCGGGGAGTCGGCACACAAGGTTGTGGCTGCATTCGCCCATGTGAAGCCGGTGCAAACCGCCTCCACCATGCGCGAGGCAGTACAGCACGCCGCAGCGGCGGCGACTGCAGGCGATGTTGTGCTTCTCTCTCCCGCCTGCGCTTCGTTCGACTGGTTCGAGAACTATGAGCATCGTGGAAGAGTGTTCAAAGAAGAAGTCCTGACACTGACATGACCGCGACGAGACGAAATCATATCGATCTGCCCACACTCGTTTCTGTGCTCACACTGATGGTGTTGAGCCTGGCCGTGGTGTATAGCGCAAGCGCAACGGTTGCGCTGGAACGCTGGGGCTCAAGCGCGCGGCTTCTGCAGTTGCACGGAGTCAAAGTCATCATCAGTTTTGCCGCCCTTATCGTCTTCATGAATATCGACTACCGGAGATACAAGGAGAAGCTGACACGCCGTCTCCTGATCGGCGCGGTGGTGATGCTCATGATCACGCTCGTTCTCGGCGGTGAAGTGAACGGCGCGGCCCGCTGGCTCAGGTTCTGGGGGCTGGGCTTCCAGCCGTCGGAATTTGCAAAGTTCGCGCTGCTCTTCCATCTGTGCGCGCTGCTTGCCATCAAGGGGAACCGCGTACGCGAGTTTTCCACCGGCTTCTTGCCGATGATGGTCTGGATCGGATCGGTAGCGCTGCTGGTGTTGCTGCAGCCCAACTTCAGCACCGGTGCTATGATTCTTGCCATCAGCATGACGATGTTGTTCGTCGGCCGAGCGAAGATAAGCCACATCCTGCTCTCGGCGGCGGCCGTCCTTCCTGTGCTGACGGCCTACATGGTTAGCGCTCCGTATCGCATGAGGCGTGTCCTGGCATACATCGGCTTCTCGGAGGATACGGCCGGCCGGGTGAACTATCAACTGTGGCAAGGCATCATCGGTTTCGGCAACGGCGGTATCTTCGGCGTTGGACCGGGCGAGAGCAAACAGCGGGATTTCTTCCTCCCGGAATCCTACGGCGATTTCGTCTTTTCGATTGTCGGTGAGGAATACGGACTGATCGGGACGATGGTGATGCTGATGCTCTTCCTGCTGCTGATGCTCAGAGGGTTCAAGATTGCGAAGCACGCGCGCGACGAGTTCGGACGCTTTCTTGCTCTCGGCATTACGATCGCCATCGCAGCGTATGCGCTGGTGAACGCAAGCGTTACGCTCGGCATCCTTCCCACCACCGGGTTGCCCATGCCGTTTGTCAGTTACGGTGGTTCGTCGATGGTCTTCTCGGCGTCGGCGATCGGCGTGCTGCTGAACATCTCGTCGTACACGGACTTGCACCCACGCGAGGGCGTGCCGTTGTTCGGCAGAAGACGGGAGAAGCAGCCCACGCCGGCGGTCGGTCAGGTCTACTGAGGCCGAGCGGGCGGTCTATTGAACGACGGAGCGGCACAATTGCGCACACAGAAATGGCAGCGATCAGAATTCTCTTTGCGGGCGGCGGCACCGGCGGGCATCTGTTTCCCGCTCTTGCCATCGCCGACGAGATTAAGAAGCGAAGGCGTGATGCCGAAATCGCGTTCGTCGGAACGAAGGACAGATTGGAGGCTCGCGTTGTACCGCAGCGCGGCTACGCGTTTCACGCCATCTGGATTCGCGGACTGAGAAGGACGTGGTCACTTGACAATCTTCTCTTTCCTCTGAAAATGCTCGTTGCATGTGTGCAGTCGTTCTTTCTCGTAAAGAAACTGGAACCCGATGTCGTTGTGGGAACGGGAGGATACGTATGCGGACCGCCGGTGTTTATCGCTTCACTGCTCGGCATTCCGACCGTGATTCAGGAACAAAACAGTCTGCCCGGCGCGACAACGCGTTTGCTTGCTGCGCGTGCAACGCAGGTTCATCTCTCGTTCGAAGCGACGAAAGAGTTTCTCAAACGCACTGACAATGTGTTCGTGAGCGGCAACCCGACGACACTGACCGAGCATATCGATCGAGAAGAGGGACTGAAGGTCTTTCGTCTCAATCCCGAGAAGAAGACGCTCCTCGTCTTTGGCGGGAGTCTCGGCGCCAGCTCCATCAACCGTGCGGTGGCCGATATCCTTTCCGATCTCAGGGGGATGAATGTGCAGATGATCTGGCAAACGGGCGAGTTAGACTTTGAAAGCATGAGCAGAATCGTGCAGGAGATACATGGCGATCGCGAAGAGCCGTTCGTGCGCGTGTACAAGTTTATCGATCGGATGCAGTACGCATACGCGGTATGCGATGTGGCGGTGTGCCGCGCCGGTGCAACAACGCTCGCGGAGTTGACAAGCCTCGGCGTGCCGGCAATTCTGGTTCCGTATCCGTTCGCCGCGGCAGACCACCAGCGGCGCAACGCAGAGATGATGCTGCGGGAGGGCGCAGCGGCGATGATTCACGATGCGGATCTTGGCGTACAGCTTCTGGGGACACTGCAGGAGTTGTTGAGCGACGACGAGCGGCGCGCCACCATGGCCGCGCGCGCACGAGCGCTCGGCAAGCCCGAGGCCGCAGCAACCGTTGCTACGGCAATCCTGGCGTTGGCAGAGCAATAACATGGAGAATCATCACGCAAAAACATTTAAGTACAAATTGGATTTCTACTATCAATCGGCGCTCATCTACCTGGTAACGCTGGTGGTGTATGGCGGTATCCGGGGCAGCGTGGTGGAGAAGGAATTCCGTTACGTTCTGAACGATCCGATTATGTACGTGATTGTGTTCTTCGTCGTGATCTCGTTTGGGGCGCTTGCGCTGAATGCATACCGGCAGCGCCGGCTGGTCATCACGGACACGGCGATCATTTTCAAGAACCGCTTTCACGAGCGGAAGATCGATACGAAAGATATCGAGTGGATGCATATCGGACGCGAAGCACGCGTACAGACCAGCGGGCGCTTTCAGGTCATCGTATTCAAGCTCAAAGGACGGCGCCGGCTGTTTCGCATTCGTGTCGGACGTTACGAGAAGGAACGGGAATTGCTGAGCGAGGCGCATCGCCTTGCCGAGCAAGTCCCGAAGAGGAAACGCCCACGCTGGCGCAGGCCGCGATACACAGACACATAACGATTCGCAGACACACGGTGTTTTCATCCATCAAAAAACTTCATTTCGTCGGCATCGGCGGCATCGGCATGAGCGGCATCGCCGAGATTCTGCTGGACCAGGGATTCACGGTCACCGGCTCGGATAAGGCCGTAAGCGAGAACACCGAGCGCATGGAGCAGCTCGGCGCCACAGTGACTATTGGTCACGACGCCAAGAACGTTGCACCCGACGTGGATGTGTTGGTGTACTCCTCCGCCGTTGCGCCGGACAACCCCGAGATTCTCGAGGCACAGAGACGGAAAATTCCGGTGATTCGTCGCGCCGAGATGCTCGCCGAAGTCATGCGCCTGAAATACGGCATCGGCATCGCGGGCACACACGGCAAAACAACCACCACGTCGATGGTGAGTCTGGTGTTGATGGAAGGCGGCATCGATCCGACCGTCATCGTCGGCGGGCGCTTGCGCGGACTGGCAGGCTCGAACGCACGGCTGGGCAAAGGCGACTTCATCGTCGTTGAAGCGGATGAGTACGATCGCTCGTTCCTTTCCATCACCCCCACCATTGCCGTGTTAACGACCCTCGAGACGGATCATCTCGATTGCTACCGCGATCTGGAAGACATCAAATCGGCATTTATTCAGTTTGCATCGAAGGTGCCGTTCTACGGCTTCGTCGTGTTGTGTCTGGACGAGCCGGCACTGCAGGAGATCATGCCGAAGATCAAGAAGAAGATCATCACCTACGGGCTGAACGGGCAGGCCGACGTGCAAGCGGTCGATATCCGTCATCGAGAAAGTCGAACCTCATTCATGGTCATAAGAGAAGGAGCCGAGCTTGGGGAAATTGTGCTGCATATTCCCGGCAAGCACAACGTGCAGAATGCCCTCGCGGCAATTGCCGTCGGGCTGGAGTTGAACGTTCCGTTCGCCAAAGTGAAATCGGGCATCGAGAAATTCACGGGCGTCTTCCGGCGGTGGGATGTGAAGGCCGACATCAACAACATTCTTGTTGTGGACGACTATGCGCATCATCCGACCGAGATTGCAAAGACACTTGCCGGAGTGAAAGCGGGATGGCGCCGGCGCGTGGTATGCGTGTTTCAGCCGCATCTCTATACGCGCACGCGTGACTTCTACGAAGACTTTGGGCGTTCCTTCTTCAACGCCGATATCCTGATCGTGACAGACGTCTATCCTGCGCGAGAGGAACCCATCCAGGGAATCACCGGCGAGCTGATTGCCAGCACAGCGAAGGAGTTCGGGCACAAGCATGTGCATTATGTTCCCGACAAGAAGGCGGTTCCCGATGTTCTCATGACGGTAAAGCGCTCGGGCGATATTATCATTACGATGGGTGCGGGCGACATCTGGAAATACGGAGAGGAATTCATCAAGAAACTGCAGCAGGCGGGCTGATTATGGTCACGCTCAGCGACATCCGGCGCTTCTTTGACGGAACAATCAAACTGAGCGAGCCGTTGGCTCGGTACACGGCGCTGCAAGTGGGGGGCCCGGCCGATTATCTGCTGGAGGCAGCATCACCCGAGGCGGCGGAGGAGCTGACATTCTATTTTCAGACGAATGGATTTCCGTTTGTGGTGCTTCAGCCGAACATGCTCGTCAGCGATCGTGGCTTTCGCGGTGCAGCAATCCTTGCGGAACGCATCACCGACCCGGCGTTTGGCGAGAAGCGCTGTGCACCGATGTTCAAACCCGTGCGCGGGCATTCCGTCGCGGAGCTTATCGAGCGTGCGGGGCTTCATGGCATCACACGGGGCGGTGCGGCCGTGCTTGCGGACTGCATCGTGAATGCAGACAACGCCACAGCCTCCGACATTCTCGCGCTGATCACCCATGTGCAGCGTACCGTCAGAGCGAAATTGGGGATTCAGTTGCAACTGGAGATACAATTGGTCGGCTTTGAAGACGAAGCTCTTGCACACGTGGCCTGACATATGAACGAGCCGAACGAGAAAACACCGCCGGCGAAGCACACTGGGAAGAAGAACTTCCTGCTGATGGTCGCGCTGCTTCTGATGCTTCTTGGCTTGGCGATGTATGCAAACAGCTGGAAGGAGAGCCGTCGCGTTGCATCAGTCGTGGTTGAAGGAAACCACATCGTCTCCTCACGGGAACTCGTCGCGTTGGCCGATGTTCCTCGCCAAGCGTTGCTGTTCGACGTCGACCTGTATGCAATCGAACAGCGAGTACTGAAGCAGCCCTACGTGAAGGCCGTAGCCGTCCATCGGGACCTTCCGGACCGCATCCGCATCACCATCGAAGAACGGGAACCGGTGGCCGTGGTCGCTCAAGGCGTGCTGTATTACATCGATGCGGAGGGCTATGTGCTGCCGCCGACGCGCGCCGAGGCTGTGTTCGACCTGCCTGTGCTGAGCGTTTCGCTGCCGCAGAAGGATTGCGTGCCGGGCAGGCAAACAACCAACCCGAATGTGCGCGACGCGCTCGCGATCCTCTCCGTTGCGCGTGCGGTTGATGAGCAGGTGTACCGCAACATCTCGGAGATTGATTGTGACGGGACAAGCGGATTTTTCTTCTACACGGCGGAGTTCGGTATCCCGGTATTGCTCGGCCGTGAGCGTATCGGCGTGAAGCTGGTGATGTTCAATGAATTCTGGAAGAAGATCGTGGCACGCCGGGGGGCGAACGCTCTGGAGTCCATTGACTTGCGATTTGAAGATCAGGTGGTGGTTCGATGGAATCACCGCATAACGGACGTTCATTCTTAAAGGGACAGACATGGAGAACATCATCGTTGGTCTTGACATTGGGACGACGAAAGTCTGCGCCGTCGTTGCCGCAATGGATGAGCACGGCAGGTTGAATATCCTCGGTGTGGGGCGTGCGCCCTCGGAAGGCATGTCGCGCGGCGTCATCACACACATCGACCGGACCATACGCACGATCACTGCGGCGGTGGAAGAGGCGCGTACCCAGTCGGGTGTCGATATTCGCTCGGTCATCGTCGGGATCGCCGGCGATCACATCCAGAGTTTCCAGAGCCGCGGTGTCATCGCCATCAGCGGACCCGACCACGAGGTCACGCAAGCCGACATCGACCGTCTGATCGAGGATACCAAGCATGTGGCCCTGCCGTCCGACCGGAAGATCATCCATGTCATCCCGCAGGAGTTCATCATCGATGGGCAGGATGGTGTGTATGACCCGCTCGGAATGTCGGGGGTGCGCATGGAGGCCAATGTCCACATCATCACGGGGCTTGTCACTGCGGCGGAGAACATCTACAAGTGTGTGCAGCGCTCCGGCCTTGTCGTGCAGGATATGGTGCTGGAACCGTTGGCGTCGAGTTACGCTGTGCTCAACGATGAGGAGAAGGAAGTGGGTGTTGCGCTTCTGGATATCGGCGGTGGGACAACCGACCTCGCCGTGTTCGAAGAAAGGACTATCCGCCACACCGCCGTCATCGGTATTGCCGGCAAGAAGGTGACCGACGACATTCGGAAGTGCCTCGGCATCCTGAACGAGCAGGCAGAGAAGCTCAAGCGCGATCACGGTTTCGCCTACCTTCCTGCTGTTGTGGACGACGATCCGATCGTTCTTCCCGGGGTCGGCGGGCGCGAGCCTATCGTCATTGATAAGAAACTGTTGGCGCAAATCATTCAGCCGCGCATGGAGGAGATTCTCGAGATCGCCGCTCTCGAGATCAAACGCTCCGGGTACTCGAAGCATCTCTCAGCGGGAGTCGTATTGACGGGTGGCGGCGCGCTCATCAAAGGCACGGCGGAGCTTGCCCGCGAGGTCCTCGGCATGCCCGTGAAGATTGGCATTCCGACCGGGGTCGCAGGAGGCCTGGTGCGAGAGATTCAACATCCGGCCTACGCAACCGCCGTCGGCCTTGTCTATCACGGTCTGCGCTATCACGACACCACCTCGCAGGGGGGCGATGGCAGCGAGGAGGCAAAGGGGGGAATGCGATGGTCGTTTGGCAAGAGTAACATCCTTGAGAAAATGAGAACGTGGTTCAATGAACTCTAAGGGCGTATCACTATTCACACACACTTTCAGGAGGGACTTCTGTGATTGAACTCGATGATTACCGCGAGAGCGGTGCGAGGATTCGCGTCGTCGGTGTCGGCGGCGGGGGGGGCAACGCAGTCACCAGTATGATTGCACGCGGTCTGCAGGGTGTAGACTTCATCGCAATCAACACGGACCTGCAGGCGCTGCAGATGAACGCGGCGCCGCACAAGATCCAGATCGGCAAGAACCTGACACGCGGGCTGGGGGCCGGCGCCGATCCGACCATCGGGCACAAGGCCGTGGAGGAGGACCGCGATGAAATTGCACGCGCGCTTGCCGGCAGCGACATGGTGTTCGTTACGGCGGGCATGGGAGGCGGCACAGGAACCGGAGGGGCACCGCTGGTGGCGAACATTGCCAAGAGTGTGGGCGCGCTGGTCGTTGGCATCGTCACGCGGCCGTTCAACTGCGAAGGCAAGCGTCGCAATGCTCAAGCGGAGATGGGTATCGAGGAGTTGAAGAAGCAGGTGGATACGCTCATCGTCATTCCCAACCAGAAACTGATCTCGTTGGTAACCAAAGCAACGCCGCTCCAGCAGGCGTTCGATCTGGCAAACGAAGTCCTGTACAATGCCACACGTGGTATTTCCGAAGTTATCACGGTTCCCGGCTTTATCAATGTGGACTTTGCCGACGTGCGAACGGTGATGAAGGAGATGGGCGATGCCGTGATGGGATCGGGAGTGGCCTCGGGCGAAAACCGTGCGAACGAAGCAGCACATCAAGCGATCTCGAGCGAACTGCTGGAGGAGGTGAGCATTGCCGGCGCACAAGGCGTGCTTATCAACATCACGGGTGGGCCTACGATGTCGCTCACCGAAGTGGAGGAAGCCACCGAGATCATTCGCGAAGCGGCAGGAGACGATGTGAACGTCATCCTTGGCGCGGTCGTGGATGAGAAGATGACCGACGAGATGATGGTGACCGTGATAGCAACGGGGTTCAAGCGCAAGCCCTTGCAGGGCGCTACGGCAGGAACGAGCATACGTCCGGCGGTGAAGACGCCGCGGTTTGTGGAGCGCATCCCCAGCGGCGCCGCGGACTTGAAGGCCTATGAAACGCCGGCAATCTCGCGCCGCGGAGGAGTTGAACTGAACCTTCCTTCCATCCGGCAGGCAAGCGAAGGCGACCCGGAGAAGAAGAACGTGACGCAGGCCGACCTGAATAGGCCCACGTTTCTGCGGACGATCATGGATTGAGTGTGTTGTGGGAAGGTACAACAGGAACGCCGCCGGAGGATGTCCGACGGCGTTTCTGTTATGTGCGTTCCGTTCGGTACAAACCTATCCGACCTTTCTCAGCGCTTCCGCTCCGCCGACGATCTCCAGCAGTTCCTTCGTGATTGCGGCCTGCCGCGCTTTGTTGTAGGAGAGTTGCAGTGTGTTGATCAGTGTGTTGGCGTTGGTCGTGGCATTCTCCATTGCCGCCATGCGTGCGCCCTGTTCGGCCGCGTTGCTTTCTAACAGGACGCGCCAGAACTGGAAGTTCAGGTGCTTCGGCACCAGGGCGTTCATGATTGCTACGTCGGAAGGTTCGTAGATGTAGGCCACGGCGCGGCGAGCAGTCGGCTCCAGTGCGGCTTTGGGGATCGGGAGAAACTGGTCGAGCGCTGTGCGCGGCTGGGTGATCGACTTGAACTCGTTGTACACGATCTCGACGCGGTCGAATTCTCCTCGCATATAGCCCTGCACAATATCCCGCACGACCATCTGGGCCTGGTTGAAGACAAGGTTGTTGTAGATGCCTACATATCGGCCGGCGATGGCGTAGCCGTGTTTGTGGAAATAGTCTGCCCCTTTCTTTCCTACGCAGAATATCTTCAGTTTCCCTTGTTCATCGAGCGAGGAATAGTTGGCGGCAATGTGCTTCTCAGCAAACTTGATCAGGTTGGCGTTGAAGGCGCCGCACAGACCACGATCGGCAGTAACGACAACGAGCGCTACAGCATTCACCTCCCGCTCCTGAAGAAACGGGTTTGCTTGGGTGGCCGGGTTTGCCGACAAATGCTGCAATAGCTGCTGCATCTTTGCGGCATACGGCCGAGCCTGCAGCACCCTCGTCTGTGCCCGGCGCAACTTCGCAGCGGCCACCATCTTCATCGCCTTTGTGATCTTCTGGGTTTTCTTGACCCCGATGATGCGTCCGCGTATTTCGCGCAGCGTTGCCATTTATGCCTTTACGCTCACCTTGAACGAATCCGTAAACTGCTGGAGAATGGATTTCAGCTTGGCCGTAATCTCGTCCGTCAGATCTTTCTGCTCGGCGATCGCATGCAACACGTCCGGGTGCTTCATATCCATCATCTCCAACAACTCCTTCTCATAGCGCTGGACCTGATCAACGGGAATCTCATCGAGGAAACCGTTGGTTCCTGCAAAGATGGAGACGACCTGTTTTTCGACGGGCATCGGCTCGTATTGTCCCTGCTTCAGAAGCTCAACAAGGCGCGCTCCGCGTCGTAGCTGTTGCAGCGTTGCCTTGTCTAAGTCGGAACCGAATTTCGCAAATGCTTCCAGCTCACGGTACTGCGCAAGCTCCAGACGGAGTCTGCCCGCCACCTTCTTCATGGCCTTGATCTGGGCGTTGCCGCCGACGCGCGACACCGAGATGCCGACGTTGATGGCAGGACGAACACCTGCGTTGAACATATTCGGTTCAAGGTAGATCTGCCCGTCGGTGATAGAGATGACGTTGGTCGGGATGTAGGCGGAGACGTCGCCTGCTTGTGTTTCGATCACCGGCAGTGCGGTGAGGCTTCCTCCGCCGAGCGCGTCGCTGAGTTTCGAGGCGCGTTCGAGCAAGCGGGAATGGAGGTAGAACACGTCGCCCGGATACGCTTCGCGCCCCGGCGGTCTTCGCAACAGGAGGGACACCTGGCGATATGCCTGCGCTTGTTTCGAAAGGTCGTCGTACACAACAAGGGCATGACGCCCACTGTCGCGGAAGTATTCACCAAGCGTCGCCCCACAATAGGGTGCGATGAACTGCATCGGGGCGGGGTCGGTTGCCGTCGCAGCGATGACGGTCGTGAACGCCATCGCCCCCTCCTCTTCTAACTTGTCAACCACCTGAGCAACCGTCGAGCTTTTTTGTCCGATCGCAACGTAGATGCAATACACCGGCTTTATGCCTTGCTTCTTGGCGGTTTCCGTGTGTGTGAAGCGCTGGTTGATAATGGTGTCGATGGCAATGGCCGTTTTCCCCGTTTGGCGGTCGCCGATAATCAGCTCACGCTGTCCGCGGCCGATGGGAATCATGCCGTCTATTGCCTTGATACCTGTTTGCAGCGGCTCTTTCACCGGCTGGCGGGCAATAACGCCAAGCGCCTTGCGCTCGATGGGGAGTGTCTTGTCGGTCTTGATCGGTCCGCGACCGTCGATGGGCTGTCCGAGCGGATTGACAACACGCCCAAGCATTGCTTCGCCCACGGGGATGGCGGCAACTTTGCCCGTCCGTTTCACCGTATCTCCTTCCCGGATTTCGCTGCTTTCGCCGAAGAGGATGCAACCGACATTGTCCTCTTCAAGATTCAGCACCATGCCGAAGACGTTATGCGGGAACTCGATCAGCTCGCTCATCACGGCTTTGGAAAGCCCGTACACGCGTGCGACCCCGTCACCAATTTGCAGCACGGTGCCGACGTCGTACAGGTCGGTTTCCTTTTCAAAACCGGCAAGCTGCCTGCGGAGTATCGCCGATACTTCCTCTGGTTTTACTTCTGTCATCGTTTTGCTTCCTTATGCAAAGTGTTTATCCAAACAACCATGTGTGAAGATCACCGATCAGTTGGAGAGCTGTCCATGCGCCAGCCGCTCGCGCAGCAGTGCAAGCTGATGCTTGATGCTGGCGTCCAGGACCGTGTCACCAATTTTCACGCGCAGTCCGCCCTGCAGCGCTTTATCGACCGTGAACCGGAGCCGGACTTTTTTCCTGGTGTAGCGTTCAAGCTGCTCGACAAGGCGCTGCTCCTGCTGCGGCGTCACCTCAATCGCGGCGGCAACATCGACATTAACGATTCCGTAGCGCTCATCGCGCAACGCGAGGTACTGCTCGATGATCTCCGGGAGAATGGTCTCGCGCTGTTTCTCCGTCAGGAGTTCCAGGAACGAGAGCGTTGTCCGGCTGACTCGAGTCCCGAACAGCTCGCGGAAGACATTGCGTTTCCTCTCACCAGAGACAATGGGACTGGCCACGAGGCGACGGAGTCCGCGCGAGGTCTGCAGGGTGTTCCTGATCAGCTCCAGGTCGGCGGCGATAGTATCGATCGTGGCCGTGGAATCCGTGGTCATCATCAACGCCTGAGCGTAGCGGCGCGCCACACGTGTGTTCTTCATGCCGGTCAACTCGGTCTGATCTGATTGATGACGCTATCGACCAATGCCCGGTGCTTGTTCACGTCGAGGTGGGCGTCGATAATCTTTCCGGCGGCAGCCACCGCCAGGTCTGCTACCTCCCCGCGGAGCTGGTTCAGCGCGGCATCCCGCTCGCGGCGGATTTCCTCCTTCGCCTGTTCCACCAGCGAGCGCGCGTTGGCATTCGCCCTCTCGATGATCTCCGCTTTCACACGTTCGCCCATCTCCCGTCCCTCACGTACCGCTTGTTGTGCAAGCGCTTCAGCCTGTGCCAGTTGTCGGCGGTTTTCCTCCAAGAGCTTCATCGCCTCCGCCTGCGCCTCTTCGGCCTGCTGCAACGCCGTGCGGATTTGCTCCTCGCGCGCGGTCAACGCGTGCAGCAGTGGTTTCCAGGCTACTTTGGCAAGGATTGCCAGTACGGCGAGGAACGTAACGATGGTCCAGAAGATCAATCCCGGATTAACGTCTAACATGATCGTTTCCCTGAAGGGTGATTACTTCAATGCAAGGAGAATGCAGATCACCAGCGAGAAGAACGTCACGCCTTCGATCAGCGCCGCGGAGATGATCATCGAGGTACGAATTGCTCCTGCGGCTTCCGGCTGACGACCGCTTGCTTCCATTGCTGCCGCAGCCAGCCTGCCGATCCCGAGTCCTGCACCGATAATCGTCAACGCTGCTCCGATGCCCGCTGCGAGATATGCCCAACCAAGGTGTTCCATTGTTGTTCTCCTAAAGTAAGTGATAGTGAGTGATGAATGAGGTTCTTCGTGCGAAATCCTTCCCGCGTGTCGTTCAATGTTTGTGCGCGTCGGCGTGTTCAGCATGCGCCGCGTGTCCAGCCTGGATGCCGAATCCCATAAAGATGCTGGTGAGCATCGTGAAGACGTAGGCCTGCAGAAAAGCGACGAACAACTCGAGGAAGTTGATGGCGACAACAAATCCCGCGGTCGTAATGCCGATGGGCCACGACTTGAAAAGGAAGATCAGCCCAAACAGAGAGATAATCACGAGATGCCCACCCGTCATGTTTGCGAAAAGACGGACGCACAGGGCGAACGGTTTTGTGAACAGTCCGAGAATTTCGATCGGTATCATGATAGGCCAGAGGAACACGGGCACGCCACCGGTAAGATGTGCAAGGTAGTGGCCCAGGCCCTGCGCGCGGATGGCCGCAAGCTGAATCATGATAAATGCAATGGCGGCAAGCCCCGCCGTAACACTGATGTTGCCCGTTGCCGACGATCCGTAAGGAACGAGGCCCAGCAAATTCATGATGAGGATGAAGAAAAATGTTGTCAGGAGGTACGGCATGTAGCGCAATCCCGCGGGGCCCATGTTCGGCAGGACAATTTCGTCGCGAATGAACTTGACGAACACTTCGACCAGGTTGCCCCATCCTCTCGGCACGCGGTGGCGGCTGTTCTGCCGTGCTGCGATCACCATCAAGACAATCAGCAAGGCAGCCGCAAGCCAAAGGAAGACAACGTGCTTCGTAATCGAAATATCGAGCGTGAGGCCGCCGATGGTGAGAGGATCGAATTGGGGGAGATGGACGTGACCGACGAAGGGGAGTTCGAGATCTCTGCTGTCCTGCACATGCGCAAACAAATGCTTGAACATGTCGGAGACGCTCATGGACTCAGACGCGCCGGCGTGTGCGCCAGGGGTGGCGTGCGTGGTTGTATCCTGTGCCGCCTGAAAGAACGCGATCAAACTCAAGGTGAACTCTGATGTCTTTGAGAAACTTTTCGCTGTATGTACAGAAGCTCAAGAACAAGAAAAAGAATATAGAACCCAAGCACCGAGGCAACGAGTGCAACGGTGTGCACGCCGGCGTATCGTATCAGCAGCACGAGGAGCGCAAGCATGGTCGCCATGCGAATGCCCATCCCGCCGAGCACGGCTTTCAAGAACGTTGCGTGCGATTTGTCGAACGAGTACTCGATGGCAAGGAACCCGGCGAGAACGTTCGCTGTGCTCAGCACTGCGCCGATGATGACCGCGACCAGAACCTCCTTGCCCGCTTGCAACGCGGGGAACGCAGCAAGCAGCAGTCCGCCGAACAACAATGCTCCCACCTGGAGAGGAAACCGCTTATCGAGCTTCATGTCTATGTTTCATGTTCTCGTCGGCCTTCTTCCCCAGGGCCGTTGCCTCGCGGAAGAATTTGATCAGCCCGCCGAGGGCTCCGACGAACGCTCCACCGATCGTACACCACGGCCACGTTCCCAGCAATCCATCTGCCCAGTATCCGATGAAGAAGAAGGCACCAACGGAGATCGCAAGCTGCAGGCCTAATGTGAGGAATGGTCCGAAATCCTGTACAACACCCCCGAGGGAACGCTTATCCTCCGGCGCGTGCCGTTTCCCGGGAGGGGAGAGCGTGCCCACATTTATTCTTTCTTCTGCAGACCCGGCGGCGACATGCTTTGCTTCATGTCGCACTTGCCGTCGAACATCGCGCCCTCATCTACGACAAGTTTCGCGGCGCGGATATCTCCCTGCATAACCGATTTCCCCTCCAACACCAACTTCTCGGCAGCGATGACTGTGCCGGAGATTCTTCCTGCGACATTGACGTTCCGTGCTGAGAGTGTCCCCTCTACGGAACCGGTCAGCCCCACGGCGGCATTCGCTTTGGCGTTTACGTCACCGATGAACTTGCCGTCAATGCGAATACTTCCTTCGGTCTTGATCTTTCCCTCGAAGGTTGTGTTTGCTGCGATAAGCGTCAGCTCGCTGCTTGCTTGCGGTTTCTCTGCCAATGGGTGTTCCTTTCTTCTTTCCCCTCGAATCGTTCGTTCCGTTCTGCACTACAACTGTGGCGCAGTCAGCAAGTACTCCTGTGGATCCTGCGGCAGTCCGTCCTTCAGCACCTCGAAGTGCAAGTGAGGACCTTTGCTCGTCACACCCGTGCTGCCGACCAGCGCGATCACCTCTCCCCGCTTCACAAGAGACCCCGTCGATGTGAGGAGAGAACTATTGTGTTTGTAGACCGTCGTGTACCTGCTGCCATGCGCGAGGATCACGATATTGCCATCCTCGAACGTCCAGCCGGCGAAGACGACGTAGCCTTGTGCCGCCGCATGTACGGGCGTTCCCTGCTTGGCTGCGAGATCAATGCCGAGATGCTTTTGCGCCGGCTCGAACCCTCTCGTCAGCACACCGGCAACAGGTGTCGCGAGCGGAAATGATGCCTTCAATCCTTCAGCGTTTGCAACCATCTGCGTGGCTGCAGGCGTTGGAGGAGTGAACTCTTCGGTGAACTGCTCGGCTTGTGGCTCCGGGGCCTGAACGGATTCCTGCGTGCGCGGCTCTGCTGCCGTGCCGGTGGGGGAAAGGTTCCGCTCGCCAAGCGCCTTGCGAAGCTGTATGTTATAGTTCTTCAGCACTGCCATTTCCTCTGCGAGCGCTCGGATACGCCGCTGTGTTTCGTTCTCGACGCTGTCGGCTGCAGCTTTCAGTGACGGATCGACGCCGACGACGATGCCGAGGGGGGTATAACGAAACGCGAGGAAGAACATGAGGAAGAATACCACAAACAATGCACCTCCCCCAAGTACCAATTGTGTAGTGCCGGCTTTGATGCTCTTGGTGCGGCCGCCATGTCCTTGCGGGATGACGAGTATTTCGTACGATCGGGATTTCGTTCTCCGTTGTGCCCGCTGCAGAGACATCACATCACCTTCACACAAATTGGCTGAAAAATATACTGAAATGCGGGCGGAATGTCAACGAACGTCCTCGTTAACATATTCCGCCAGGCATAGTTAGCCTGCGTCGCGTTTGTCAGTTCATCCGCTCATCCGATGAGGAGCGAATTGTTCCCATGCGCGCATGATGAAGTCGAACATCTTGCGTTTGTAGACCTCGCGGTCGAACGCAAGGGCATGTGCGCGCAAGCGCTCAGGAACAAAGGGAGTGTGTTTGAATCGTTGGATTGCTTCCAGGAGCGACTCGACCGTTTGTTGGGGGAAGAGAATTCCCGTTCGGCTCTCGGGCAAATCCACAACGGTTTCCAACACCCCGCCTTTAGCGTAGGCGATAACCGGCTTGCCGGTTGCCATCGCTTCAAGGGGAACGATGCCGAAATCCTCTTCGCCCGGGAAGATGAGCGCCGTGCAGCGTGCATAGTATTCCTTGAGTTTCTGATCAGGTTGCCAGCCGAGGAACTCGATGTTGCGTCCCGCCAGCGCGCGCAGCTTCTCGCCTTCGGGTCCGTCGCCAATGATGACGAGCCGGTCGCCCGAGCGGTTGAATGCTTGAATGGCGAGATCAATACGCTTATACGGCACAAACGCGCTGACCATCAGGAAGAACTCTCCCGGTGCCGAGGATAGCCCAAAAAGCGACGTGTCCACTGGAGGATAGATCACTACAGCATCACGACGGTAAAGCTGGTTGATACGCTCCCGGACGTTCTGAGAGTTTGCGATAAAGTGGTGAGGATTGTGGGCAGTGCGCACGTCCCATCGGCGAAGATATGGCGCACAGAGTTTCATCCCAAGTCGTGTGACCAGCCCCGCCTTTCCGGCCGCGAAGTAGTCGTCGTACAAGTGCCAGATGTATCGCATAGGCGTGTGGCAATAACAGATGTGGAGTGTGGCAGGACCTGTCCTGACCCCTTTCGCGACAGCATGATGGGACGAGATGACAATATCGAAATCGCGAAGATCAAATCGTTCGATTGCAGACGGAAACAGCGGCAGATAGTGACGATACCGCGTGGTTGCGAAGGGCATGCGTTGAATGAACGACGTTCGTATGGGCATGCGCTCAATCGTCGGCGAGACGGAGCCTTTCACGTGGACGAGCGTGAAGAGCGAAGCGTGGGGGAAGACCTCGCACAGGGCTTCGACGCACTTTTCGCCGCCCCGCATGCTGGTGAACCACTCGTGAACGATAGCAACGCGTGGATGAGTGTAGGCAGGCTGAGCCATCGGGAAGGAATATACAGACAAATCCGTCCAATCACTACTCCCACCGGCCACGATGCATCGCAGTCGTTTGCATCCCTATGCGGCACTCCCTATATTGATGCACGCACGTCATTCACAGCACCGGTGGTTCCAAGAGCGTGAACATTCTGCTCGCACTCATCCTTCTTGTTGTTTGCTTCATGGTGGCAGTGTCACTGGTTTTGCTCGTCATCGGTCCTGTCTTGCTGCTGCAGCCGCGTCGGCGTACGGCGGAATGGTACCGTGAGCGCACGTCAGTGTTGCACCCCGGAGATCTCCATCTGCCCTATGAAGATCTCTTGTTGAAGACCAGGGAGGGCTTCGACCTGCGTGGGTGGATTATTCCGGCAAACTCCCGCGCCCGGGGGACGATTGTGATCCTTCACGGCGTGAGTGAAAGCAAAATTGCCGGTTTGCCGGTGGCGAAAGAGCTCCATGCGCGTGGGTACAATGTCGTTCTGTACGACTCGCGCTGCCATGGTGAAAGCGGCGGCCGCTATTGTACCTACGGCTACCACGAAAAGTTCGACGCTCAGCGTGTCATCGATCATCTCTTCGAGAGGAAGAATCTGCATGTCGGCAAGATTGGACTGTTCGGGTGGTCGATGGGGGCTGCCGTCGCACTCCAGGTTGCCGCGATCGATTCGCGCATTGCGGCTGTCGTCGCAGAAAGCGGCTTCGCAACGTTGCGTACTGTCTTCGACGACTATCAAAAGCGGATGATCAAGCTGCCCTGGCACTATTTGCGCAACATTGTGATCAAGCGATCGGAGTATCTTGCTCACTTCAAGGCAAACGACGTTGCGCCCGTAGAGGCAGTGCGGCATATTCACGTGCCCGTTTTCCTTTTGCATGGCACGGAGGACAATCTCATCAAATACAACTACTCCGAGAAAGTGTACAACGCCGCAAACCACCCGAAAGAGCTTTGGTTGGTCCCCGGTGCACGCCATCACGACATGATGGAGGTGGGTGGAGAAGAATACACACGTCGCATTACGGAGTTCTTCGACCGCCACCTTCCGTGAGTCTGAATCGGCGACACGTCCGTAGTTGTTCCTCCACTGTCCGTTGTTTCTCCCGGTGGACTTGCCTATATTTTTTCCGGATCTCATGCTGTGACACCACGTTCATGCGCTGCCTCTCTTACACCCTTGGTATCTTCGCTCTCCTGAGCTTTCATCCCGGATGCGGCGAGGAAGAAACACCGTTTCACCGCAAGGCACGCGAACTCTCCAGGAAGGCAGAAGAAGCGTTGCGGGACGGCGCGTACGCCACCAGCAAGGCACTGCGTTTCGAGGCACAGGCAATCTATTGGCAACTGGGTGACCAGCAGGGGCTTGCCGAGGTTTCTCTCGCGCTTGCAGACCTGCATTCCCGCACCGCACAATTCGACAGCGCCTTCCATTGGATCGAGCAGGCGCGGGAAGCCTACAGCGAACAGGGGGATAGAGAAGGCGTGCGTGCCACAGTGCGCGCGCAGGCAGCCGTCCATCGCGCACGTGGGGAGTACCGAAAGGCCCTGGATATCCTCCAGCAAGAAGTTCGCCTGGAGGAGGCTATGGGAGAGAAGTACGGCGCGCGGGATCTGAAAATGGATATGCTCCCGTTCTGTCGCCTTCTCCACAATACCGACCTTGAAGACCGGCTCTTGAACGAGGCGGCGGAAGCATACGGCGACCAGGAAAGCCCGCCGAAGAAGTTGAGGTTAGTGTACGAAGCGGCTCTTGCTGCCCTCGCTCGCGGGCGCTACGAAGACGCGCTCCATCGGTGTGCCGAGGCGCTGGCCCTTGCCCAACAAGCACAGGATTCGTTGCTCGTCATTGCCCTGCATCAGTGGCGCGCCGTTGCGTATGAGAAGCTTGGAAAGATCACCGAATCGTTTCGTGCGTTCACTGTGGGGCTGAGGCTCACCGACTCGACGAGAGGAGCAGAAACGTTACGCGAGGAAATGCTGATGCGCGTCGGAAACATCTACCTGCGCAGGGGGCAGACGGAGGAAGCGCCTCGCTTCTTCACGCGTGCGATGAAGTCCGCCGCGGAGAGGAAGAAGAAGTTGCTGGAAGGCTATGCGATGATTCAGTTAGGACACAGTACACGTTTGAAGGCGGGACGGGATGCGGCGGAAATGTACCGCGCAGCCGCAGAACTTCTGGATAGCACCGGCGTACCCTGGGCGCGTGCCTATGCCCATTGGTGTCTCGGCTCCCATGCACTTCGGCAGAATCGGCCGCGTGAGGCTCTGACATCGCTCGAGCATGCAGTGGCGTATGACCAGGCGGCGCGTTTCAAACGTGGCCCGTTCGATGTGTTTGTGGACTGCGAACTCACCTTCTCCGAGATGGAGCAGACATCTCCTGTAGAAGCCGCAACCGAACTGCTCTTCCAGCTCCAAAAAACCGAGGAGGGCTTTCGTACGTTTGAACGACACAGGCGCTCGGTGCTTATGAATGCCTACAACGAGATGCAACCGCATACCCGATCAGCAGCTCTCAACGAAGCTCTGAACGTATTTGCCCGAGTGCGCGGAGACTATATCGGCACGGTGCAGCGGCTTGCTGATGTGTACACCTACTACGGCGCTCACGAGGATCTTGCTGAAGAGCTACGGCACGCGACAGTGCAGGTGCGGGCACGCTTGGAGCACATGGGGGACTCACTTGCCGGCGCGTACACGCGCATGAGCGCCGTCTTCAGTTCGGAGCCGGTAACCCTCGATCAACTGAAGAGCCGCATGCCCGAAGGAACTGCCCTTGTGGAGTACATCCCGACACAACGGACGCTCTCTATCCTTGTGGTTACAAGAAGCGGGGTGTCGGTGATGGTCTCTTCCGTCGGGAAGACTGCGCTGATGGCATTGATGCACGAGTATCGCGCTGCACTTTCCGGCTTAGCGCAAGAGCGAAGTCAGCAGGGAACGGGCAGCGAGCGCGTGCGCACCCTCTCGGCGCGATTGTATGGCCTGCTCCTGCGTCCCCTCGAGCGGATTCCGTCGAGCATACATCGCTTGCTTGTTGTTCTTCCCGGCAATCTCCCTCTCATTCCGCTGCACGCGCTCCAGCAGGAAGGCGCACGTGGTGCATTTGCCATCCAGCGCTTCGCGTTTCAGTACTGCGCCGACCCGGGCCTTCTGCTGGAGGACCGCACATCGCTGCGTCTGTACCCCAGAGTAGTGGGCTTCGGAAATCCGGGGCGCACTTCGGTTGATGTCGAATACGAGGTTCGCGACGCGCAAGCATTCTTCCGAGAAGCCAAACTCCTCCTTGGCCGCGATGGGATGATGCCTGCCTTGGTGAGCACCGAGGGAGATGTTCTTCACGCTGCGCTCGACTTGCGTTATCACGAAGATCAACCGGAGAACGCCGTCGTGACCTTCAAGGACGCGACGGGCTACGCAGGATTCCACGATGTGCGAATGGGTGAGCTTTTCTCCCTTCCTGCCTTCAACACCATCCTTCTTTCGAACCTCAACGACCACGGCGCGCACGCTGCCGTTGTGCAGATCCTTCAGATGAACGGGACAGTGGCCGTGGTGATGAACGGCTACCAGCCGCCGCGTAAGACGAAAAAGGCCTTCAATGAAGGATTCTACGCCAATCTTGTGCGGGGGACTTCAGTCGATGAGGCGTACAGGAATACCCTGCTCGGCATGCTCAAGGATCCGACGCAAAGCCGGCCGTGGCTGTGGGGTGCGTTTTTCTTGTGGTAGGGTCCTACCGCACTTTGAGTGTGATGCTGCCCAGCCCTGCATCAACGCGCACGTTCATGCGGCCAACAGCGCTCTTGAAATTCTCACTCACAAAGCGGTTGTTGTTCTCCGCGCGGATGCTTTTGTCGAGGTTGATGCGGGAGACGAGCGTCTCCTCGGCGAACACACGGACACCCACCTCCTTCGGGATGATCACTGTGCAGACGCCGACGCCGAGCTGGATATCGACATCGACTTCGTTCTCGATGGTACCGCTGAAGTCCAGCGTCGCCGCACCGACACCGCCCTCGAATCTGAATCGCTTGAAGTTCGCGTTCCCCAAATTCTTCCCCTCGAACTTGCTGACCCCGCACTCGATCGTCATCTGATCGAGAGAGGTTGTGTTCGGTGTGTCGAACGCAAGAACAACGTCGCTGGCGCCGCAGGAGAGAGTGAAGTCCTTGACCATCAAGCCGGAGAGATCAAACCGTCCCTTTGCCACGCCCAGCTCGATGTCAAAGGACACCGGGATGACATCCGTGAAGCCGAAATTCCAGTGGCCGCCACCAAGCTCGGATAACTTGAAGGAGCTTTTCTTTCTACCCTCATCGGTGTCGGATGAGCCGAGAGAGATATCGAGGTAGCCAACGCGGTTGCGTACCGTGTAGTGTGTTTGGAAGGGCGCGTCTTTCTCGTTGTCCGTGATTGTTTCCGTTACAAGGATCTTCCCTGGCTCGCCTCTGCTCACGGTAACCTTGCCAAAGGATGCTGAAAGCACAACGTGAAGTTCCTTTTCCGTTGTTCGGCCGATCTCCTTCCTACCCGAGTCGCCGGCGATTCCGATGGAGGCCAACGTGAACGGCAGCGCAAGGAGCGCAATAGAGCGGGCAGTATGGTTGGCAGTTGTGTTCATGACTCAATCTATGATACGCTTCCTGGACGGGTGGGTTGCAAGCGTGTCAATAGTTCCGGATCCGGTCTTTGAGCCTCTTGTACAGCATTTCCCGTGCTCTGAAGATGTGGGCTTTCACGGTGCCGATGGGTAGCTTCAGCTCTTCGGCAATTTCCTCATAACTCTTCTCTTCGACGTGGCGGAGGTGAATCACACGCCGGTATTTCTCGGGAAGATTCTTGATTGCCTCGTTCAGCATGGCCGCGCGCTGGTCGCTGATCATTTCCCGGTCCGTTTCGTAGGACTCGTCCGGCAGCTCGAACGAGTAGTCGCTATCCCGTGCCTCGATGGGTTTGTCGATGGAGAAGGTTTGCAGTTTCCGCCGGCGGATGTAGTCGATGGAGTTGTTTGTGGCAATCTTGTAGAGCCATGTACTGAAGGCGTACTCTTCATTAAAACTTGCCAGCGAGCTGAAGGCTTTGATGAATGCTTCCTGCGTCAGGTCCTCCACCTGCTGTTTGTCGTGCACCATCCGGTAGATGAAATTGTAGATGGCATCGTGATACTTCTTCATCAATCGCTTGTACGCGGAGTCGTCGCCGTTGAGCGCCGCGTGAATCAGCCGTGAATCTTCTGCGCGTGATTCGGCTTTCTGCTGTTCTTTCGGATCAACGGGAGGCGGTGGCGGGGGAAGGGGTTTATGTGCGCGGATCCGCTTTGCCATTGAGCAGGATGTCGAACTCCATTCGTTGATTTGACACGAAACTACTCAAAAGGCATCTCAGGTGCAATTGATTCACGCGTCTGAAATCCGTATGTTGATGGCGTCAGCAACGCGCACAGCATGTTCATCACGTTCGAGGGTCTCGATTTCAGCGGCAAGTCCACGCAGGCATCGTTGCTTGCCGAGAGACTGAGAAAGCATCACGCAGTTGTTCACGTCATCCGAGAACCGGGCGGCACGTCTATCTCCGAACACATTCGCGCGCTCCTTCTCGACAAACGGCATGGCGAGATGACGGAGATCGCAGAGATGTTGCTCTTCTCCGCAAGCCGTTCGCAGCTTGTCGCACAGGTGATCCGGCCTGCGCTGGTGCGCGGCGAAGTGGTGGTATGCGACCGCTACTGCGATTCCACGACTGCCTATCAAGGGTACGGTAGAGGCATTGACCTCGATGCTATCGCCACGATCAACCGGCTTGCTACGGGAGGCATCATGCCCGACGTGACCTTTCTGGTGGACATTCCCATCGAGGAAATCGAACGAAGGAAAACGAGAGCGGGCCTCGCATTCGATAGAATGGAAGGTTCAGGCCGAGCGTTCTACGAGCGAGTGCGCGACGGGTATCGAGCACTTGCAGCAGCCGACCCCCAACGCTGGGTGTCTCTCGATGGCCTCCGGCCCATCGACGAACTGGCGGAAACAATCTGGAACGCCGTCGAGCAGAAGCAGAAGGCGCTGACGCCCAGAGTGTGACGATCAAGCACATGGTTACGAGTATTAGGGAGAAGGTTATGAAGAGAAAGACGATCATCCTGTCGGTGGTGCTAACAGGTGTTCTGGCACTGCTTACCGTCGGCTTCGTCGCGCCGTCGGAAGGGGATTTCTATTTCAAGATCAACAAGAGCATCGATGTGTTCGGCCGCGTGTACAAGGAGATTGCGGCGAACTACGTGGACGAGGTTGATCCGGAGAAATTCATGCGTGCAGGCATCGACGGCATGTTGAGCACGCTTGACCCGTACACGGTGTTCATCGACAAGGAGAATGGCGATGAAGTGGACCTGCTGACCAACGGACGCTACGGCGGCATCGGCGTCACCATCGGCTCGCGTGAAGGTGCCATTCAAGTTATCACCGTGATGGACGGATACTCCGCGCAGCGTGCAGGGATTATTCCGGGCGACAAGATCCTTGAGGTGGACGGCGTGAAAGTCGGTGACAAGAAACCCGATGAGGTACGATCGATGACGCGTGGCGAGCCGGGAACGGAGGTGCGGCTCCTCATCCAACGCGAAGGTGAACAGGCACCGCTGACGTTTGTTCTGATTCGCGAGGAGATTCAGATCAAGAACGTTACGTACGCAGATTTTGTGGCGAAGGGAATAGCCTACATTCGACTGGAGCGTTTCTCCCGCAAGGCAGGCGACGAGGTACGGCTTGCCATCAAAGAGCTGAAGGCCAAAGGGGAGATCAACGGACTGGTGCTGGACGTTCGCGGCAATCCGGGCGGGCTGTTGGACGCCGCCGTTGACGTCGTCAGCAAATTCGTTCCGAAGGGGAGTCTGGTTGTCACCACCAAGGGCCGCCGACCCGACGCGGAAAAACAATACACCTCCGTGGAAGAACCGCTTCTTCCGGAAACTCCCCTTGTCATTCTCACCGACCGGGCAAGCGCCAGTGCAAGCGAGATTGTCGCCGGTGCCATTCAAGACTTGGACCGCGGCCTTGTGCTCGGCACACGCACCTTCGGGAAGGGCTTGGTGCAAACGATTTTACCCCTCAACTATGGCGCGCAACTGAAGCTCACGACGGCTCGCTACTACATTCCCAGCGGACGGAGTATCCAGGAAATCGACTATATGCATAAACGAAAGGACGGTGTATTTGTCACCGTTCCCGACAGCCTCAAGCGCGCGTTCAAGACAAAGAACGGCCGCACCGTGTATGAGTACGGCGGTATCACGCCGGATTCGACAGTGAATCCGGACGACCCCGGCCCCCTGGTGAAGGAGTTACACCGCAAAGCCCTCTTCTTCAAGTTTGCCAACATCTACTTTGCGGAACACAAAAAGGAACAGTTCACCGGTGTGAATGAGCAGGTCCTTGCCGCGTTCAAAAAATACCTTGAACGAGAAAAGTTCGATTACAAAGAAGAAAGTGATGGGAAAGTCAGCGAGCTGCGCCAGATTGCCGAACGCTCGCGCTACAGCGCCGAAATACTTGCGGATCTGGATCTCCTCTCTGCCGCGCTGGAGAAGGAAAAAGAACGCGGCTTCGATCGCTACAAGAACGCCATCGCGCGCGAACTCAACGTGGAAATGACGGCGCGGGTACAAGGCGAAACCGGCAGGATCGCGGCGTCGTTGCACGGCGACCGCCAGCTCGAGGTCGCGGTGAAGCTCCTGGAGAACCCGAAACGCTACTCTGCGAAAATGAAGGGGGCATGAATCCGCTGGCGCTGGTGCTGCTTCTGCTTGCGGGATGTGTTGCCGGTTTCCTCGCAGGGCTGTTCGGTGTTGGGGGCGGGATCATCCTCGTCCCCATTTTAGTTTACTACTTTCATTTCATCGGCACCTCCAGCCTCGTCGCAACGCATCTCGCGTTCGGTACGAGTCTTCTCATTGTGATCTTTGCCTCCGTTCCTTCCGCGCATGAACATAACAAAAACGGCAACGTCGTGTGGAAGGCAGTCTTCACAATGGGCGCCGCGAGCGTTGTGGGATCGTTGACCGGCGCGAGTGTCGCGGCGGAACTCCACGGGAAGGCGCTGCAGCAAATCTTTGCAGCCGTTGTCGCGATTGCTGCCGTGCGCCTGCTGGTCGAGCACAGACGCGGGCAGGCCGCACGCGAGCCGAACCTTTCCCCCATCGGTCTCGGAGCCATTGGGTTGATTGTCGGGCTGGTCTCGTCGCTTGCCGGCGTCGGCGGCGGCGTCTTCGCCATTCCCATGATGTATTATTTCATGAAGTTCCCTCTCAAGAAAGCTGTCGGCACTTCGAGCGCCACCATCATCATCACCGCAACCGCCTCAACCCTCGGCTATGTTGTCCAGGGATGGGAGCCGGTTGATCTCTACGCGCCTGAGTATGCGGACTTCACGCTTGGGTTTGTGGACTACGTCCACTCCATTCCCATCATCGTCGGCACGGTACCGATGGCGAAGTACGGTGCCGCTGTTGCCCACAAAACCCACGCGGACCGCTTGCGACGGTTGTATGCGGTATTTCTGCTTGCCATCGCGATGAAGATGTTTTTCTTTTGATGCCGAAAGCATCCCTTCGGGAGGACTCAGGCACCACAGGTTCTGCGTTTATGGCAAAACAATCCCACTCGGCTGAACCAATCATCGTGTACTGCGACGGTGCATGCTCGGACAACCAGTCTGCAAACAACGTTGGCGGCTGGGGTGTTGTGCTCAAGTATGGACAACACGTGAAAGAGCTGCATGGCGGCGAGAGGAACACGTCCAACCAGCGCATGGAGCTGACTGCCTGCATCAAGGCGCTGGAGGCCGTCAAAGCAAAAGACAAACCGATTGTCGTGTACTCCGACAGCGCGTACCTGGTGAACTGCCTGCATGAACGATGGTACGAACGGTGGCGCCGTAACGGCTGGAAGAATGTCAAGAAGAAACCGGTCGAGAATCGGGACCTGTGGGAGAGATTGCTGGAGCTTGTCGAGCAGATGGACGTGAAGTTCAAGAAGGTTGAAGGGCACGCCGGCGTCGAACTGAACGAACGTGCGGACGCGTTAGCGCAATTGGGCATCAAGGAAGTTGGCAGGTGAGGCGGAGCGCCGCCATGGATTGTATGTGGAGCCTCCGCAGGAAGAAACGCTACCGTAACTTCTTCTCTATCATCTCTACAATTCTTTCCAGATCCTCCTGCTTGTTGACGAAGTCCAGTTGATCGGATTCCACGATCAGCAGCGGGCCTTTCTTGTACCGTGCAATCCACGATTCGTAGTGCCTGTTGAGTTGTTCGAGGTATTCACGCTTGATGGACTGCTCGAAGTCCCGTCCACGCAAGGAGATTTGCTTGAGCAGCGTGTCGACATTGGCGCGAAGGTAAATGAGCAAATCGGGTGCGCGCAAGTACTCCGTCATCACATCGTAGAGTGCGACGTAATTCTCATAGTCCCGCTGATCCATCATCCCGATCTCAAACAAATTGCGCGCGAAGATTTCCGCGTCCTCGTAGATGACGCGGTCGAGAATGACCGAGTCCGGCCCTTCGGTAATGGCTTTGTGGCTGCGAAAGCGGTTGGAAAGAAAGTACACCTGGAGGTTGAATGACCACCGCTTCATGTCGGCATAGAAATCGTTCAGGTACGGGTTGTCCTCCACGGATTCGAAGAACGGTTTCCAGCCGAAGCGCAGGCTCAACAGATTTGTCAGTGAAGATTTTCCCGCGCCGATGTTTCCTGCGACGGCGAGAAACACCTTTTGCCTCCCGTACCGCCGCCGTACGTGCGGCTTGGGACGTGCCGGCTTGTCCAGTGCGCGTCGTTTCATGGGTTAGTGTCCTGGATTCTGGTAAGAGCGAAGAAGGTTGTACAGAGAGTCGAGGCCGTCAACGGCGCGTGGTCCGGGACGCGAGACCACATCCGCGTTCACGCGGAACACTGCTCCTCGCCGAAACGCTTTCAGGTTCGACCACTCGGGGTAGAGCCGGAGAGGCTCAGTGTTATCGTTGAGAACGTCGGAAAGAAAGATGAGCACATCGGGGTCGTCCTTCAACACGGCCTCGCGGCTGTAGGTTGGGTAACGTGATGTCGCGCTTATTGCGAGGTTCTTTCCTCCTGCATGTGCTACCAGCTCCGCCAGAAACGTTCCCTTTCCTGCAACGATGATGGGCTGAAGAGAGACGAAGAGAAGGACCGACATCCTCGGCGCCTGCTTCGCCTTTGCCATAATGCCGTTGGCGCGCGTGCGCAGTTTCTGGACAAGTCGCTGTGCAGAGTCTTTCCTGCCGACAAGGTGCCCGATGCGTTGGAGAGAAGAGAAAATGTCCTCCAGCGTGCGCGGGTTGGTAACAACCACGGGAATCCCCAGCGTGATGAGTTTATCAAAATCCGTCCGCGCATTGCCTTCCATGCTCAGGAGAATCAAGTCCGGCTTAAGGCTTACAATCGTTTCGATGCTCGGGTTGATCATACCGCCAACCCGATGCTTGTGCTGCGCCTCAGGCGGGTAGTTACAATAGTCCGTCACGCCAACCACCTGATCTCCCGCACCGATGGCAAAGAGTGTTTCGGTGATGCTGGGCGCAAGGGAAACAACCCGTTGAGCCGGTGCAGCCAGCGTTACCTTCCGACCGAGATCGTCTCGCAGTTCGATCTGACCATGAGACTCGACGGAAAGAAGTGGGAGAGCAAGGATGATCGTGCCAATGTACCGAAGGGCCGTCCGAAGATGCAGAACCATGATGCAATATAGACGGGAGAATTCCAAGAAGCAAGAACGACACGTCGCGTGCATCGCACAGCAGTTTGATTTTCCTTACCATTTTCGTGAAATTGGTTTGCCATCGACACAGGATGCACTTCGTGGATAAGTTCATTATACGTGGCGGAAGGAAGCTGAGCGGCACCGTGACCATCAGCGGTGCGAAGAATGCCACGCTCGCCCTGATGCCTGCAGCGCTTCTGGCGAGCGGCACCTACCGCTTATCCAACACCCCGGATCTGCGCGACGTGGCAACGATGTCCAGCCTGCTCCGCACGATGGGAATGGAGATTGAGTTACGGGACCATGTGCTGACGCTCGATACCCGCGGTGTCAACAAGTTCGAAGCGCCGTATGAACATGTGAAAAAAATGCGGGCGTCCATCTACGTGTTGGGTCCGCTCGTCGGTCGCTACGGCAGAGCGCGAGTCTCACTTCCTGGCGGCTGCGCATGGGGTCCGCGGCCCGTCAACCTGCACATCGAAGGGCTGCGCAAACTCGGCGCCGACATTGAAATCGAGCATGGTTACATTGTGGCCCGTGCGCCGAAACTGAAGGGTGCAAGCATTCATTTCGACGTCTCGAGCGTCGGCGCAACGGGCAACGTGATGATGGCGGCCGTGCTGGCAAAAGGCACAACGATCATCAGCAACGCTGCGATTGAGCCGGAGATTACCGCACTGGCGGAGGTTCTGGTGAAGATGGGGGCGAAGATTGACGGCATCGGCACCAACCGTTTGGAAATCACGGGCGTGGACGAACTGCATCCCGCAGATGCCGAGACGATTCCCGACAGGATAGAGGCAGGGACGTTCCTTGTCGCGGCAGCAATCACGGGGGGTGACGTTACTCTGGAGAAGGTTACCCCGGAACATTTTGAAGCGGTGACGGCAAAGTTGCAAGACGCAGGATGCAGCATCGAGGTGCAGGGTTCGAGGCTCACGTTGAAGGCGCCGCGGGAGGTGAAGCCCGTTGATGCGACGGCCGTTATCTACCCCGGCTTCCCCACAGACATGCAGGCGCAGTGGATTGCCCTGATGACGATCGCGAAGGGGACTTCGATCGTGACCGATACGATCTACCTCGATCGCTTTAAGCACGTGCCCGAGCTGCAACGGCTGGGTGCCGACATCGAAATGAAGGAGAACGCCGCCGTCGTGCGCGGCGTGGACCATCTGACCGGCGCGAAGGTAATGTCCACCGACCTGCGCGCCTCTGCGTCATTGATTCTTGCCGGACTGGTGGCTGAAGGGACAACGGAAGTGTTGCGTGTGTACCACCTGGATCGCGGCTACGAAGCGATTGAAAGGAAACTCAGGGCGCTCGGCGCTGATATCGAACGAGTAGCTGGAGAGGAGTACTGAACTTTGCGCCGGCCCATTGCCGCAATCAGCCGCAGATAGCCCATGCTCAGGAAAGACTCTCCCTCGCGCCCGCCCCTGCTTGCAGCATTGTCCTACTTCTTGATATCTCTTCTCTGCACGCAGGTTCCGCTCCTCAACTATCTCGGCTACGAATTTTCCGCCGTCATTGCGCTCCTTGCATCATTCACATCGGGGCTTCTTACGATTAGCGCCGTGAAGCGCGCAGTCCATGACGACCAGAATCCAGAATTCCCACTCCAACAGTACACGCTCGCATCATTCAAGAAGGCTCTCCTCCTCAACCTCATGCTCCTTCTTGTTCCTCTTACCGTCATGTCTGCCAATGCCGTGTTTGTGAAGAACTGCTCGTTGCTCGAAGGTTTCGGGTTCTTCACCCTGTTGCCTGTTGTGAGTGTTATCTTCTCATCTTCACTCGGGTTCTTCTGCGCTGTGCATTACCGTCGGGCGAAGATGATGTTCATCCTGTTTGTGTTTGCGACGTTTGTCGAAGTCGTCGCTGTCGGCTACTTCACTCCGGCAATCTTCTCCTATAACTTCTTCTATGGCTACTTTCCTGGTCTCACGTACGACGAGGCGCTCGGCATAAGGTGGTCGCTGATCCTGTTCAGGCTTCTCACGCTCATCCTTGCTGCTGCGCTTGTGTGGATGGCGCAGCTCGTCCTTGATTCTACGGAACGAAGCGCAACCGCCTGGGAGAAGGGAACGACGCTGTTGGGTGTGATGGTTCAGGGAAGGAATGTCTTTATCACAGGTGCGTTGGCTACGCTGATTGTCGTTGTCTGGTGGTTCAGAGGCGAGTTGGGATTTGACTCGAGTAGCCGCTACATTCAGCACACCCTGGGCAGGCTCTACACCAGCCCGCATGTTCGGATCTACTATTCGAGTGAATCCTACACCGATGACGAAATACGCTGGGTTGCAGCCGAGCATGAATTCCGTTTGAAGCAAATCAGTACCGAGCTTCATCTGCCGTTTGCCGGCAGCGTTGAATCATACATCTACCCATCGGCGGAGGTGAAGCAGCGGCTCATCGGCGCGGGCACCACCAACATCGCCAAGCCGTGGAGTGGGCAAATTCACATCACGCAGCAAGCACTGGATGCAACGCTGAAGCACGAGCTGGTGCATGTACTTGCGGCGCCGTTCGGGCTGCCGATCATCAAGGCAAGTCTCAGCACAGGAGTAGTGGAAGGGCTGGCCATGGCGATCGAGTGGGATTGGGGCAACCGCACGCTGCATCAGTACGCCGCTGCGATGAAGCGGTTCGGCGTCGGCCCCGATATTTCCGCCATCATGTCGTTCACGGGCTTCGCGGCACACGCTTCATCCATCAGCTACGTGCTTGCGGGGTCGTTCTGCCGGTTCTTGATGGACACCTACGGCATTCGTCGGCTGATGCTGTTGTATCGCTCGAATGATTATCAAAAGATTTATGAAAAGTCGCTGCAAGAGCTGATCAAGGAGTGGCGGGGGTTCCTCCAGAGTGTACCTGTCGGCGATGAGGACCGTGATGCTGTGGATGTGTTGTTTCGCCGCCCGCCCATCTTTCAGAAGGTGTGTGCACGCGTGATTGCAGGAAGAAACAAACGCGCGGCGCAGGCCTTTACACAACGCGACTATCGCGCAGCATCGGCATTGTACCGCGAATCCTTCGACGAAGGCCGCGGTTACGAAGCGTTGAGCGGATTTCTGGCAAGCGCGTTGTATGCAAGAGACTTTGCCACGGTCGTGGCGATGTACGACACCGTTATCAGCCGCAGCGACAACCCGGCACAATATCTTCCGCTCTTCATCACGGCCGGACTTGCGCATTGGGGCCTTGGAGATCTGCGTACCGCCGAGAGGCTATTCGACCGTGTTCGTCGAGCAGACATCTCCGAACCCCTCACCGAAACTGCATACATCTGCATTGCAGCCCTGCAGGATTCGGTAGTTCGCTCCGCTGTGTTTCGATATTTCACCACGGCATCCACCGACAGCGAGCGCATCGCCCTGCTTGATGCGATGCTCCGCGATCCGACGCATCCTCCGCTTCCCCTTTATCTCAAAGGAAAAATCCTCATGAGAATGAAGCGGTGGAGTGAGGCGTATGACGCATTGCAACGGCTACGCATGCCACAGCCGTTGTTGGAGGCGCTCCGTCTGAAAGCGATCGGTGTTGCGTTGTTCCGCTTGCAAAGATTCGATGAAGCCAAGATGCACTTCTGGCGTTCGTTGAACTTCAGCGACACGGAAGTTGCGCGAAACGATGTGAATGAATGGATCGAACGCTGCGACTGGGTCCGTGCGTACTTCGCTCGCACGGGACGATGAAACTCTTTGCCACACACGCGCGCGGTGATCCAGACGACGAGGGAAGAAAACCACGAACCTCGCTCTTTGCTGTTGCCGTCGGCGTGCTGTTTGCCATTGTTGCAACGCCGCTCGAGACTTCGCTTGCGCCCTTCCAGATTCTGCTCGACGCAGTGTACGAGTCGCCGGACCTTACAAGACTGCTCGCGGGCATTTCAGGCAAGTTTGCGTCATCTCCACGAGAAGACGTTGTGCGTTTGATGCTTGAGTCGTTTGTTCTTCCCGTCAAGAAACTCGGCTTCGTCTTCTCCGTCGCGACCCTTCTGTATTTCGCCTTCAAGAATCTCAAGCGTGCACCCTGGTTGTGGCTTGGCTGGCGTGAGCGATTGCGTACAGCGGGGCAGCTTTCTTTTCTCCTCGCGTGCCTGGTCCTTCCACTGAAGCTGCGCAGCCTCGGCGATTCGTATGCGAGGCTGAGTCTCTCTCCATTCGATGAACCGTTCGGCATATTCTATCGCCGCCTCCTCATGGCCGGGCTCGCCAATACGGTCGGGCTGAGCGGCTACGTGCTGTACCTGCTCTTCTCGATTCTTCTCACGGTGGTGCTGGTGTACTTGGTTCTTTCGTTCTTCCAGAAGAACGGCGTACGCCTTTCGATTCAGACACTGCTGTCGCTCTTCACGAGCAGTTTTGTTCTGTATGGCTTTGAGATGCCCGGCTATCCCGATCAGCTTGCAATGATTTTTCTTCTGCTGATGATCTTGCTGCCGGAGTCACCGTACGGACGGCTGAGTCTCGTTGCACTTTCGCTTGCAACGCACGAGACAAGCATGCTGATGATTCTTCCCGTTGCGTTCGTTACATTCACGAAGCGGGAGCGATACGGCCTGATCTGGCTGGTTGCAGCGTATGCTCTACTTGCCGTCGCGGGGCTGCGCTTCGACGTCGTGCGTCTTTTCACCACACACGCATACTTCGATGTGACGGGGAACAGTGCGTGGGATTATCTGATAACACATCCCCTTCTTGCTATGGCAGGGATTCTTGTCGCCTTCAAGCTTTTCTGGATTGTGGGATGCGTTGCGGCAATCAAGGCGTGGAGAAATGCCGAACGTTCTGTTGCGTGGAGTATCCTTACCCCCATGCTGCTTCCGTTGGTGATCATTCCATTTGCCGTTGACACAAGCAGGTTCGCGGGCTTCGGATTTCTGGGGCTTCTCGTTGCGCTGCAATACGTCGTGGAGCGTGAAGTGCTCAAGCCGAAAGCCCTCAACACGATTGCGATCGTGAATCTTATTCTTCCATCAGTGTACGTTGGGCTGAACAGCGGTGTTCAGATGTTCCCCGGTCTCTATCACGTCGTTTATGGGTGGTTGATGTAGGAGCAATCAGAAGTCCAACACAATGAATCGTTCTGAACCCAAGTTCTCCCGTATCCTGCTGACGCGTCTGAAGTTTATCGGCGATGTGGTGCTGACCACGCCCATCATCCGCTCGGTGCGCAGGGCATTTCCGGACGCGTATATCGCCTACATGGGCGAGAAGAACGCTGTCTCGCTGCTGGAACACAACCCCCATCTCGATGAGATTCTTCCCTTCGATTTCTCACGCCCGACGATCATCGAGCAGCCGCGCATGGCGTGGGTGCTCAGGCGTCGGAAGTTCGACCTCGCAATAGATTTGTTTAACAATCCCCGCAGTGCCTTGCTGACGTATGCCACGGGCGCGAAGGTACGTGTGGGCGCCGAGCGCAAAGGACGCGGGAAGCTCTACACGATTCAGGTTCACGACGACGGCAAGCCGAAAACGGCAGTGGAGTTTCACAACCAATTCATTCGCGCTGTGGGCATCGAGCCGACGGCCACGCGGCCGGAGATCTTCCTGACGGATGATGAACGACGCGAGGCAAGGATTTACCTTCAGTGGTTAGACTACGAGAACAATCCACTTGACCTCACCAAGCCGGTCATCGGCATTCACCCGGGGGCAACATGGCCTGCAAAGCGCTGGCTGCCCGAGCGTTTTGGTGAGCTGGCTGATGTGCTTGGTGCCAAGCTGGGCGCGCAAATCATCGTCACTGCGGGGCCACACGATGATGAGGAGGTGGCAGCAATGCTCAGGCATTCGTTCGTCAACGTCAAGGTGTTGCGCAATCTTCCCCTGCGCCAACTTGCCGGCGTGCTCGCGCACTGCACGGCGTACGTCGCCAATGATAACGGCACGATGCACATTGCAGCAGCCGTCGGTACGCCCACGGTCGGCATCTTCGGGCCGGGAGAGGAGAACATCTGGTTTCCGTATGCGGCGGAGGAAGGCCACATCGCGCTGCGCCGCGACGTGCCATGTCATCCGTGCCATCTCGACTTCTGCAACCGCGAAGGCGATGGTTACATGGAGTGCATGAAGCTGCTGACCGTGCAGGACGTGTTTGTCGCAGTGCAACGTGCCATGACACATCGTCGGTCAACGTAAGTCACAAACGTCGGGGTTAGCAGATTGATTTTCTTTCTCCTTTTGGCGTATTTGTAACGCACAAAATTCACCCACCGAGCTACGATTTGCAGAAAACGGACAACAGAGGAGTCATCATGAGCACGCTTATCAGCGATGTGTGTGCGCGAGAGATCCTTGACTCACGCGGCAACCCGACCATTGAAGTTGATGTAGAGCTTGAAAGCGGCATCATCGGCCGCGCGGCGGTGCCAAGCGGTGCTTCTACCGGCGAGAACGAAGCCGTGGAGCTGCGCGACGGCGACCCGAAACGCTACAAGGGGAAGGGTGTGCTGAATGCTGTCGAACACGTCAATACCGTCATCGCCGAGGAGCTGACAGGCCTCGATGCAACACAGCAAACCGAGATTGATGAGTTGATGATCAAGCTCGACGGCACCAAGAACAAATCCAAACTCGGAGCCAATGCCATCCTCGGTGTGTCGCTTGCCGTGGCAAAAGCTGCCGCGCAGGCGCTGGAGCTTCCGCTCTACAAGTACATCGGCGGCGTGAACACCAAGGTCCTTCCCGTGCCCATGATGAACATCCTCAACGGCGGGAAGCACGCGGACAACAACGTGGACTTGCAGGAGTTTATGATCGTGCCGACCGAAGCTGAGCGGTTCAGCGAGGCACTCCGCATGGGCGCAGAGGTGTTCCACACGCTGAAATCGGTTCTGAGCAAGAAAGGCTACAACACCGCCGTGGGCGACGAAGGCGGATTTGCCCCGAGCCTCAAGTCGAACGACGAAGCGATCGAGGTGATTTTAGAAGCTATCACACAGGCCGGTTACCAGCCGGGTAGAGACATCTACCTCGCCCTTGATCCTGCCTCGAGTGAAATGTGGGATGACGGAAAGTATTATTTCTATAAGTCAACAAAAGAACGGCTTTCGCGTGAAGCGATGGTGCAGTTCTACGAGCGTTGGGTCAACCAGTACCCGATCATTTCGATCGAAGACGGGATGGCCGAGAACGACTGGGAGGGATGGAAGATGTTGACTGACGCGCTCGGCAAGAAGATACAGCTGGTGGGAGACGATGTATTTGTAACGAACACGGAATTCCTCAGTAAGGGAATTGATATGGGCGTTGCTAATTCCATTCTCATCAAAGTCAATCAGATCGGCACGCTCACCGAAACGCTCGATGCTATCGAGATGGCGAAGCGGGCGGGTTACACCGCCGTCATCAGTCACCGTAGCGGCGAGACGGAAGATGCGACGATCGCCGACATCGCCGTTGCTACCAATGTGGGCCAGATCAAAACCGGCTCTACCAGTCGCACCGACCGCATCGCGAAATACAACCAGCTCCTGAGGATTGAGGAAGATCTGGGAGATCAGGCGATCTACCCGGCGCTGGCGGCGTTCCGGAGGTAGGTGGACGGACAGAACCTTAAACAGAGGGTATCCTCTTGGAACAATCGAAGACCCGACCGGAAACAGATGGTTTGTTGCTGAACGCATCCTGAGCATTGTTGAGCGATGAAAGCGAACGTTCGATTAAGTCGCTTGAAATACACCAGGGAGTCGAAGAGGACTAAGTAACCAGAGATCCTATTGGTGACATAACGGAATTGCTATGGAACAGCCCTTACATTCGGAGATAATCATCCAAGGTTCAAGCCGAAAAACGTATGCCCAAAAAGCCACAACCGCAAACCAAATCCAGCAGCCGCAAACCTGGTAGCCGCAAGCTTGCGACATCAGCAAAGAGGCGAAAGCGTACCAGGAACGCGCATGTCAGTTCTGCGCCTGCCGTTTCTGCAAAAGGTACACGAATCATGCAAACCAACATCATCTTCGGCACCGATGGCTGGCGCGGCAAAATTGCGGAGGAGTACACCTTCGACAATGTCCGACGCTGCGCGCAGGGATTTGCCGAGTATCTCAAGACGAAGTATCCCAGCAAACAACTCGCACGCGGCGTTGTCATTGGTGGCGACCGGCGATTCAACTCGGAACACTTTGCCGCCGCAGCCGCAGAGGTTCTGGCGGGCAACGGCATACCGGTGCACTTCTGCGGCGGTGGTGTGCCCACGCCGGTTATCTCCTTCAGTGTCAAAGCACGCAACGCGCTCGGCGCCATCAACATCACGGCAAGCCATAACCCACCGACGGACAATGGCTTCAAGGTGCGCGACGAGAACGGCGGAGCCATTGCCCCGGAAGGTCTGAAAAAGATCGAGCACCTGATTCCGCCTGATGTCGCTTCCGCCAAGCGCGTGAAGTTCGAGGATGCGGTGGCATCGGGGACGATCATGAAGTTCAGCGCCGATGAGCAGTACACAGAACAACTCAAACGCCTTGTTGATCTCGAGCCGATCAAAAACGCGGGCTTCAAAGTGCTGGTGGATCCGATGTGGGGCAACGGGGCTGGTTGGTTTCCTCGACTGCTCGCAGGAGGAAAGACGCAGGTGATCGAGATTCATAGCGAGCGCAATCCCTCGTTCCCGGAGATGCAGCGCCCCGAACCGATCCCACCGAACGTTGATGCTGGACTCAAGATGGGGAAAGACATCGGTGCAGACGTCGTCCTCATTACCGACGGCGACGCCGACCGGTGCGGTTTGGGCGACGAGAACGGACAGTTCATTGACCAACTTCGCGTCTATGCATTGCTGGCACTGTACCTGTTGGATGTTCGTGGTGAACGCGGCGCCATCGTAAAGACGCTTTCCACCACTTCGATGCTCGAGGCGCTCGGCAAACTCTACAACGTGCCCGTGTACGAGACGGGCGTGGGGTTCAAGTACGTCGCGCCGAAGATGCTGGAGACAAACGCCCTGATCGGCGGTGAGGAGAGCGGCGGCTATGCTTTCCGCGGGCATGTGCCCGAGCGGGATGGAATTCTCGCCAATCTGTATTTCCTGGACTTCATGGTCAGAACAGGCCTCAAGCCTTCACAACTTCTGCGCAAGCTTTTTGAGAAAGTCGGAGAACACCATTACGCTCGCATTGACAGAGTGGTGGAACCGCATCAAAAAGACGAGATGCTTGCGAAGCTCAAAACCAGCGCACCGACGCAGCTTGCAGGATTAAATGTCGTTCGGACCATCACCACGGATGGGTTCAAGTTCTTGCTCGAGGATGGGAGTTGGGTGCTCATTCGCTTCTCGGGGACCGAGCCGCTGATTCGCTTTTACGCTGAGGCCGAGAGCGCTGCAAAAGTCAATGCATTGCTGGACGCAGCGATTCATCACTAACGAGAAGGCGTTACGACGATGAGAGAAATGCCTCCAACAATGTTCTACACGATCATGCCCGACGGCACGGTGAAGCAGGTAAATCCCTTCACCGGCACGGAAGTATGGGCTGTTGCCGGCAGACGCGGCAAGCCCCTCGTCAACGGCACGGACGTCCCGCCGCAGAAGATTGAGAAACACACGCCGGAGGATTATTGCAGTTTCTGCGAGGCGCGCTATCTCGAAACTGCGCCCGAGAAAGCGCGGCTCATTCGCCACCCGGACGGACGATGGGAGCAAATCATCAAGCCACCACCCGATACGTATTTTCACACCACGGCAGAGTTCCGGCGGGTTGGTAATCTCTTCGAGATTGTCACGCTCGACTATTGGCGGAAGAACTATGCGTATAAGATGACTGCCGCCCAGCAACGCTGGAAGGAGGAATATCTGGCAAACCCCGTTGGACTCAAGCACGTCACAGACCTCATTGCCTACAAACTCCAGCGCGACGGAAAAACAGAAGAGCAGATGGAGAAGATGACGATGGCGGAGCGGCTTGCCATTGCCGATGCATTTTTCGGTGGCTGTCATGAGATGATTATA
Organism: uncultured Chitinophagales bacterium; assembly: GCA_964539775.1. Lineage (GTDB taxonomy): Bacteria > Bacteroidota > Ignavibacteria > UBA10030 > UBA6906 > CAADGV01. The sequence continues at coordinate 9,671 of CAZIKE010000003.1, read as the reverse complement.
GCGCGCCGCCATTACAAGGAGAATGCAGAATTCGACACCGACCTGTTCTCCTCGGGCGAGATGACGCTGGAAGAGCATTTCCAGTACTTCCGCTTCACCATTGACGCTATGCGCGATATTGCAGCGTCGAACCGCTATGTGCGGTACATCAGCGTGTTCCAGAACTGGCTTCGCGCGGCCGGTGCTTCGTTCGACCATCTCCACAAACAAGTCGTGGCGATTGACGAGTGGGGATCGTCTATCGAACAGCAAACGAAGATGATTCGTGATGACCCGAACGTGTACAACCAGTTCGGCGCAAACTTTGCCGCGCACCACAACCTTGTCTTTGCCGAAAACGACTTCGCGATCGCGTATGCCGGCATCGGCCACCGCTATCCCACCATCGAAATCTACTCGAAGTCGCATGCAGGCCGACCGTACGAGCATTCGGATGAGGAGATTCGAGGCGTCAGCAACCTGGTGCACGCCATTCACGCGGCCATGGGAAGCCAGATCTCCTGCAACGAGGAGTGGTACTACACACCCATTGACGCTGTCTATAAGATGCCCTGGCATGTGCTCATCAAGTGGCGTGTGACCGTGCCGGCAGGATTCGAAGGCGGAACGGGCATCTTCATCAATCCCATGACGCCGATCGAGGTGCGTGATCGGATGGTGCCGCGCCTGTACAAACTGCGCGACGAGGGCAAGATCGACCGCATCCGCATTGCAGAGGAATGCCGCGTTGACCCCAATCCACTCAGGTACTACATTCGCTGAGGTCAACGCCACGAAGCAGAGTGAAGTCCTGAACGAAGGCTCGTTTTTGGATTCCTTGCTTGTGAGAAGCGAGGCGCCAATGAACATGGAAACCTCACGCTCACCCTCCGCCGGAGAGGCGCTTCGTTTTCCATAAACCTTTCCTTCCTTGTTCCAATTCCCGATATTTGTTGTGTATGATTTCTGCTGTGAACATCACCTTGCAGTATGGGGGGAAGGTCCTCTTCAACGACGTCTCCTTCCGCATCGGTCCGCACGATCGCATCGGACTGGTCGGGTCCAACGGCACGGGCAAGACAACGTTGCTGAAGGTCCTGCTCGGCGACGTGCAACCCGACGCGGGTGAGGTTGCCAAAGCCAAGTACGTGACGGTCGGCTACTTGCCGCAGGAGGGCATGCATGTGGAAGGACGTACACTCTACAACGAAGTCGAGACGGCGTTCGGTGATGTGTTGGAAACTCAGCAGCGACTTGACCAGGTGCATCGGCGCATGGCCGAAGTGCCCGACCACGAGAGCGATGAGTTCCGTGAGTTGCTCGAACTGTACGGCGAGCTGCAACACAAGTTAGAGGACAGCGACGCATTCCGCATGAAGATGAAGATCGAGAAAGTCCTCCTCGGGCTGGGCTTTTCGCTCGAAGACTTGCAGCGACAGACTGCGGAATTCAGCGGCGGCTGGCAGATGCGTATTGCGCTGGCAAAGCTTCTGCTCACTCAACCGTCGCTTCTCTTGCTCGATGAGCCGACGAATCATCTCGATCTCGATTCACTGGAATGGCTGGAAGAGTACCTCCGCTTCTACGCAGGCGCCGTCATGATCGTCTCGCACGACCGCCGCTTCCTCGACAACATGACGACGAAGACCTACGAGTTGAGTCTGGGCAAACTGACGGAGTACACAGGGAACTTTAGCTTCTATGTGAAGGAGAAGCAGGAACGTCAACAGCTCACACTTGCCGCGTACCGGAATCAACAGGAATACATCAAGCAGCAGGAACGGTTCATCGAGCGCTTTCGGTACAAAGCCACCAAGGCGCGGCAGGTGCAAAGCCGCATCAAGATGTTAGAAAAGATGGAAGTGGTGGAGCTTGAGGATGAAGAGAGCGGCATTCACTTCAACTTTCCACCTGCGCCGCCGAGCGGTCGCAGCGTGCTGGAGCTTCGAGGGATCTCCAAGCGCTTCGGCGATAAGCGAGTGTTTGACAATCTGGACTTCGATATTGATCGTGGCGACCGCATAGCATTCGTCGGCGTCAACGGCGCGGGCAAGTCCACACTCTCACGCATCATCGCCGGCATCGAGCCGTTCGATGATGGCGAGCGGAAGATCGGGCACAACGTGACCATCTCGTATTATGCCCAACATCAGGCCGATGAGCTGGACCCCACCAAAGATGTGCTGACGACGGTAGACAACGTTGCGGTGGGTGATGTACGGAAGCGGTTGCGGAACCTCCTGGGGTGCTTTCTCTTCAGGGGTGACGATGTGTTCAAGAAGGTCGGCGTGCTCTCGGGCGGAGAGAAGAGTCGGCTGGCACTTGCAAAGATGCTGCTGCAGCCTGCCAATCTCCTGGTTCTGGACGAGCCGACGAACCATCTCGACATGCGTTCGAAGGCGGTGCTGCAGGAGGCACTGAAGAACTTCGAAGGAAGCTACGTGATCGTCTCACATGATCGTGACTTTCTGGATCCGATTGTCAACAAAGTCGTGGAGTTCAGGAGAAGCGATTCGCCGAACGGAACAGCACAGGTACGCGTGTACCTCGGCAATGTGAGTGACTATCTTTCCACCAAACAACAAGAACGTGCCCGCACCGAGGAGAAAGGAACGCTGCCTGCCGCGCGAAGCGATCAGCGACTCTCCGAAAAAGAACGAAGACGCATCGAAGCCGAGCAACGGCAGCGCCGCTATCGGCTCACAAAGCCGATACGCGAAAAGATCGAGCGAACGGAGCGGGACATCGAAACAAAAGAGAAACGCAGGGCCGAGCTTGAGGAACTGATGGCACACACCAACTTCTACACAGATGGTGAGAGGGTGAAAGAGGTGACAGCCGAGTACAAGTCGCTGGAGAAGGAATTGCAGGATGCATACTTCAGGTGGGGAGAGCTGACGAGGGAGCTGGAGCATCTGGAGGGAGCTTCTCAGGAAAGCAATGAAGAAGCACGATGAGTTGATCCTCTCGGTGGACTCCTTCGCTTTCGAGGGCAAATCTCTCGCCCGCCACAACGGACTTGTCGTGTTCGTTCACGGCGGCGTGCCCGGCGACGAAGTGCGAGTGCGGCTGACGAAGGTCAGGAAGCAGTTCCTCGAAGCGGAAGCGGTGGAGGTGCTGAAGCCCTCGCCATTACGTGTGACGCCGCGCTGCAGGCACTTCGGCATCTGCGGCGGCTGCCGCTGGCAGCACGTTGACTACCAGGCGCAACTCGATTTCAAGCGGCAGCATGTGATCGACGCGCTGGAGCGCATCGGGGGGATCAAGGATGTCCGGGTCAATCCCACGCTCGGTGCGGACCGCATTTACTTCTACCGCAACAAAATGGAGTTCTCGTTCGGCGAAGCATGGCTTCCACAACACGAGCATGCATCGAGAATCCAGAATCCCCAACCATCTCAGGTCTGCCTTGCCCTCGGTCTTCACCCTGCCGGCCTCTACCAGAAAGTCCTCGACCTGGAAGAATGCCATCTCCAATCCGAACAGACGATACGCATTGTGCACGCTGTGCGTCGGTTTGCGCGCGAGCGGCAGCTTTCCATCTACTCAACCAAAACACATACAGGCTATCTTCGGAACCTCGTTGTTCGTCAGAGTACCAGCACAAACGAACTGATGGTCAATCTGGTAACGAGTGAAGACAAGCCTGATATCCTCGCCGCCCTCAGTTCCACCCTGCTCGCCGAGCTTCCTTCCATCACCACCATTGTTAACAACATCACGCAGCGAAAGAACCTCGTTGCCATCGGCGACGAGGAGAAGGTGTACCACGGCTCGGGATACATTACCGAAGGAATAGGCAGGCGGACGTACAGGATTTCGGCCAACTCATTCTTTCAAACAAACACCAGACAGGCAGAACGTTTGTACGATGTAGCGCGTCGGATGGCAAGCCTGCGGCCGACAGATGTCGTATTCGATCTGTACGCGGGTACGGGCACAATTGCCCTGCACATCGCCGATGCGGTGCACGAGGTTGTGGGAGTGGAAAGCGTCGAGGCGGCTGTTGAGGATGCGAAACGCAATGCTGCAGCCAACGGGGTAACCAACTGCACGTTCGTGTTGGGAGATTTGAAGGATCGTCTCACGAAAGAGACTGCCTGGCTGCAACAGCATCCGAAGCCGACGGTGATGATCATTGATCCACCGCGGGCGGGGATGCATGAGAGGGTGGTGAGAGAAGTACTGCGTCTTGCACCTGAACGCATCGTGTACATCAGCTGCAACCCGACAACGCAAGCGCGGGATCTGAAGCTGATGGCAGAAGCCTATCAGATCAGTGAAGTCCAGCCGGTGGATATGTTTCCGCACACCTACCACATCGAGAATGTGGTGGGGCTGGTGAGGAGGGGGAACCTGGAAGAAGTCCTGTCAGCGAGTATCACTTAGGTATGAACACGGGTGACGGGCTCCATTGATTTTTTGCGAAACGAAACCTACCTTGACGAGGCACCCTTGTCTTTCCATTCACGATAGCTAAGATCCATGCGGCGGTTTGTCGCAGGGGTAGTTTTCCTATCCATAGGTTCAGGACCGGTTGCCTTCGGCGGGAACTCCTCCAAGGTAATCCATGCCGTTCGCATAGAAGGGCCGATCGTTCTCGACGGCTTGCTGCACGATTGGCGTTGGCAGGCCGCAACGCCGGTCGAGGACTTCACCCAATTCTATCCGAACGAAGGCGATGCACCAACCGAACGAACCTCGGTGCGCATTCTTTACGACGATCGTGCGCTGTACGTCGGCGTGATTTGCTATGATAGCGACCCATACGGAATCGTCTCCCAGCTTACCCGTCGCGACAGAACGTCGGAAGCGGATCGCTTCACGATACAAATTGATTCCTACCACGATCATCAAACTGCGTTCGTGTTTTCGGTGAATATTGCAGGCGTGCAAAGCGACGGTTTTCTTTCGCAGGATGGTAATGTGTACGACTTGAATTACGATGCCGTGTGGAGAGTGCAGACAGCACGTCATCGGGAAGGGTGGTCGGCGGAGTTTGAGATTCCCTACAATGCATTTCGCTTCTCGCCACAAGCGGACAACTCCTACGAGTGGGGCATCAACTTTCGGCGGTATATCAGCAGGAAACGCGAAACGGTGGAATGGGTGATGGTGCCCAGCACCGAACGGCTGCTCATCTCAAAGTGGGGACACGTTACGGGCATAGCAAACATCTTGCCGCCGCTGAATCTGAGTCTGATTCCGTACGTTTCCGGCACCACGTCGTTCGAGTCCGAAGCGCCCGGCCGTCCCTTCAAGTCCGATCAATCCGGCAACGCCGGGCTTGATGTGAAGTATGGTCTGAGCCGCGACTTCACACTCGATGTTGCAATCAATCCCGACTTCGGTCAGGTGGAGGTGGATCAAGCCATCCTCAATCTCACGGTCTTCGAAACATTCTATCCGGAGAAGCGTCCGTTCTTCGTCGAAGGTGCGCAATTGTTTGAGTTCGGTTCGTCGGTGGATAACACGCCGCTTTCGCTCTTTTACTCCCGCCGCATCGGTCAGCGGCCGTTCGGCAGTTACTTCATCGCTCCACCGACGGGTGGAACGGTCGAGTCGAATCCACTGGTCACGACGATTCTCGGCGCTGCGAAGGTGACCGGACACAGCTCATCCGGTCTGTCGCTGGGGTTGCTCACGACGGCGACCGCAGAAGAAAACGCGTTGGTAAAGGACAGCGCAGGCAATGAACAAACAATTCGCACGGAGCCGCGCGCAACATACAACGTGGTGCGCGTCAAACAAGAGCTTGGCAACTCATGGGTCGGCGGCATCGCCACGCTTGCTGCGCGTGAAAGAGTTCTGCCTGCATTCAGCGGCGGGCTGGACTGGAATGTACGGTTCGATGAGGGGAGATATACGCTGGATGGATACATCGCTGGTGCGCATTCCTCAACCACGCGTACGAATCCCGACGGTGGCGCGGGACGTTTGCTCTTTTCCAGGATCGCTGCCGATCACTGGTTCTACACACTCTCCTACAACTTCACGACACCACACTTTAACAGCAATGATCTCGGCATTTTCAACAGGCCACGCTATCACGGCGGGTATTTCCAGATTCTCTATCGCGAGGTGAAGTCGGAAGTGTTGTTTCGCCGCTACGCCTTCTCAGTCGTTCCCGAGGCGCGATGGAACTGGGATGGCGTTCGGACACTGGCACAGGTGGATTTCTCCTTCACCTCCGATTGGAGGAACTTCTGGCGCTCCACGCTGAAGTATGTTGTGAACGACCGTGCCTACGATGACGGCGAACGCGGCATCATCGGCTTGTACTTGCGTCCGGCAAGTCACCGGCTTCAGGTGTCGGTCCAAACCGACGAACGGCAACATGTTTCCGTGTCACTCACGGCGGATTACAAAATGGACCTGAAGCGCAAGACAAGTTTCAGTACGCTGGCGGGCATAACTCTTCGACCGGCTGCGAACATCGAGCTGACACCGCTGTTTTACTTCGAGCGGACGCGCGATGAAGAGACCGGCGTGCTGCGCGGGGGACGCATTGCGTCGCAGGGTGGGCTGAGCCTGTTTGCCGACCGCGATGTGGATGAAATCGATCTCGCGCTGCGGGGCATCGTCACATTCACACGGACACTCTCCCTCCAATTCTATACGCAAATCCTGCTTGCACGCGGGCGTTACGAGGCATACCGTCTCCTCGTCGAAAGTGAGAAGTTCGTTGGCGTGGCTCAACCTCCGCAGTACGACTTCAACTACGCCATCTTTGACGCAAATGTGTTGCTGCGCTGGGAATTCCTGCCGGGTAGCACGATCTACTTCGTGTGGACGCAAAGCCGGTTTAACGATTCGGGGAAGTACGCCACCGATTTCGGTCCGCGCCTGCGCGAAACATTCACACTGCCGCACGACGACGCCGTGCTGCTGAAGATGAGCTATTGGATACCCCTCTGACGATGAAAAAGATTCTGCAGGGTGTCGGTTCGTTCTTAATTGCCCTTTGCCTTCTTGAGCTGGGTGCACGTGCGGCAGGCACATTCTTTCGGGAGGACGAAGACCCCCGTAACCGGTCGCTCGAGTGGTTTGTTGACTCACCGGAACTCGGCTGGGAACGGAAGCCGAACTTCCGCGGGTACGTCGCAGGCGTGATGCGAACGTTCGACTCCGAAGGGTTTCTCGCCGGCGATAGCGCAAAGCTTGCGGATACCCTTCACAGGAAAATCCTCTTTGTCGGTGATTCCAACACCTTCGGGAACGATCAACCCGTTGAATACATCTTCGCTTCGCTTGTGGATAGCTTGATGCCGGAAGCAGTGACGATCAACGCTGGCGTCATGGGGTACACGTCATATCAGGGGTTGGTTCTCTTGCGCAGAATGCTGACGCGATGCAGGCCCGATGCCGTTGTCGTGTCGTTCAACTACAATGATCGGCGGTACGTGCTTGACCGGAAGGACAAAGATAGTCCCGAATATTTTCTGCGAGCCTTTGACGCGATGAAGCGCGAAGAACGGGAGCGTCTGCTGGAGCGTTTCTACATCTACCGCGCCTTGCGGTTTGTTCTTCGCACTCTCGGTCTGACGAGTGTTGTTCAGCCCCCACTCTTTGCCCGGGCAGACACTCTGACTGCGCGCGTTCCACCGGAAGAATTCCGTGCGCACCTCTCTGCGATGGCCTGTGAAGCTCGTCAACACGGTGTTTCTCTTATCTTTCTGCTCTTGAAGGATAATCCTGTGCAGACCGAGCGTCTCTATCGTGGGCTTGAGCTGCTTGCACGTGGCAACCGTCCAGCAGCCAAGGAGCAACTCCTCATCGCTTCACGGGAGCCGACAGTGTTCAGGATGCTCGCTTCGATTCATCTTGCGCAGATTCTTCGCGAGGACGGGGATACCCTGCAAGCCAACAATGTGCTCACGTTCCGCCATCCACCGTTTTCTCTTCAAGGCGGGTATGTTTTGTATCGGGATAGCGACTACAACGCAATTCTGCGGGAAGTTGCTTCGCAGTTTGTGGTTCCTGTTGTGGATGCAGGAGCGGTGCTGGACGCACACCCGTGGGTGTACTACGACCTCTGCCATTTTGATACAACCGGTCACCGGCTTGTGGCCGAAGCACTCGTGCCCGCCCTCAGGCAGGTTCTCGGTCAGTCCGGACGCAGTGTGGCTTCGTTCAGTTCGGTCTTCCCGTAGAAACTCATGCGTTTCCACCCCAAGACACTTGTCGTTGTTCTCCTGACGTACTCAGGCGTTCTCCTCGCTCTTGCTCTCCTGATTGTCGGCGGCGTCGCAGACCCGCTCGCAAGTGATGGGCACATTGACCGCAATGCGATTGCCGTGTTGGTGGTGTACTGGACGCTTGGATGTCTTTTCGCCGTTGCGGCTGCAAACATTCGGCTGCACCGGCCTGAAGTTCTGCTTCTGCTGGGCACAGTGGCTGTTTGCCTCCTTGTTTTGGAATTCCTTCTGCAAACGTTTCTTCTCTTCCCCGACAGGACGCTTCCCCGCGAGTACTTTCTCGCGTCGCGGAGTGTGCATCACGTTCTTCCTTCCAACAAAAAAATGCACCTGGAATCGCCCGACGGAAGATCCTACGCCATTATCACCAATGCAGATGGATTGAGAACGAAATACGCGCGAGGTGACTTTCTCCAACATAAGCAGCGGATAGCTGTTCTCGGTGATTCGTTTACGTACGGCTTGGGCGTTCCACATCCCTTTCCGGAGCTTCTGGAGGAATTCTTGCGCGACCCGCTACGCTCAGATGAGGCCGCTGTCCTGAATGCGGGCTTGACCAGCTACTCGCCGCTACTGGAGCGGGCGTTGTATGCGGACAAGCTTCGTACGTACAAGCCGACGTTGGTGATGCTTGTGCTTGATGCTACCGATATCGGTGACGATTATATCTATTTAGAGGAAGCTCATCGGGCAGGGGATTCGGTGTGGTTCGATCGTGAGACGTTTGATACACAGAGGTACTATGGGGCGCTGCATCATTGGATAATGCCACTCCTGCTCTATCCCTTTGATGTTGCCTTCGGGTGGACTTCCGGACTTCCCGTGCCAGTGAAGAAGACGTACAGTTACTACGAATTCATGTTGAAGCTCAACGGCGTCACCGAGACCAATCGTTTCTTCATTTACCGCCATCCTCTCGAGGTGACCGAGCCCTACGTTGCGAAGACACTGTCAATCATCACTTCCCTTGGAGCGATGGTACGCGCGGACGGGGCGGAATTCCTCCTGGTTGTTCCTCCGCGGTATCATCATTGGAGCGCAAGGGAGTGCCCGGACGACTGGGGGCGCATGTGGTATTCGCGCAACGAACCCTATCAGTTTGAGTATCTGAAGTTCTTCGAAAGCGCAGGGCCGCATGTTGATTATCCGATATTCAACATGCTTCCTGCCTTTCAGGCGACGGAGGAGTTTCCGCTCGTGTTTGAGAACGACCCGCATTGGAACGAGCGCGGTCATGCTTTTGTCGCTCGCACACTGGGGCGATACCTGTTGGAGAGGGACTTTGTCCGTTAACAAGAGCGCATTGCTATTCGTGAGAGAACGGTCTCTGATTCAACGTTGATCTCCGCGCTGGCGGTATCTCAACTCCGAATCCCACCGGTATGCTGTACAGAAGAACCACGTCAGCGCTTGCCACGGCGAGGGAAGGAAGGTACCCCAGTTGAAAAAACACGGTGGTTGTTGTACATTAGCACTTGAAGCGTGCATCCACGA
>CAZIKE010000002.1:0-73939 GCA_964539775.1 uncultured Chitinophagales bacterium | reverse complement strand
GCGCCGGGCATGTACGCAATGCTCACCGCTTCGTGGTCCAGAAAGCGCTTGCCGAGCGTCAATCCTTGGAAAACAAAACCGCCCGACGATGTCGCATTGTACGTGGAGGTGGAGAACTCCCAGTCGCGCATGGCAACGATGCCTGCGGGATTACTCTCGAAGCTCCTGCTGTCATTGACCGAAGCCCCGTACGCACCGAGTGCGAGACTACGGGCACTGAACAACGACTGCGCATATGCTGAGGATACCATCATGGTCAGGCCGATGCAAACAAAAAGACTGTTTCGGGTCATACACCTCGCAGGCTGTTAGCGCAATTCGACCACGATGTTATGGATGGAAGACGCTTGAAGCAGCACCATCCCGCTGAAGCGGCCGGGAAGCGGACGCACGTCGCGGTTTGCAATCACAAACGTGAGGACGTACGCTCCGCGAGGCAAGCCGTTGAGAATCCGCTTCGGCACGAGGGCGCGTCCTTCGTTTTTCCTGGGGCTGAACGCCAAAAGTGGTGTTGTGCGGAACTGCCCCCCGCCATCTACACGCAACGCGCTGATGATGACCTTGAGATGCCCTCGCCCCGTCCATTGCAACGGCAGATCACGGTCGCGCAGCACCACCGTCCCGGAGGCCGGCGTATGCACGGTCACCACATCGGATGCAGTCAATGCCAATGCGCCCACCGAGTCCGCCGAGAAGGCATAGGTTCGACCGGGCTCATAACTCTGCAGTTCGCGAACATACTCGAAGCCGGCAGAAACAGTGCCTATCCATCGTTCCTGAGGGAACAAGAACGCACCATCGATACGCACAAGCCCAAGTCGGTAAGCAACGAACATTCTGCGTCCGTTGAACGTGACAAAGCGCTTCTTGTCCTCAACCACGACCCGTGCGACAACGGTTTTACGTGTCGTGTTTCCCACATCTGTTCGGACCGCTGTAAGCGTAACGAAGCCGGCGTAGTTTTGCTGGTCTCGCGGCAGCAACGCGGTGGAATCTACCGCGGCGCGTTCGAACGAGCCATCGGGGTCGGTCACGGTCTCCAGCTCGAGCTGTGTTGTGTCCTCCGTCAGTTGCACTTCGGTCGGCTTCTGACATCCCGTCAGAAGCACAGCAAAGGCCGCCGTTATGGTCATCGCCGTCTTCATGATGCTGTTCCGTTCGCAGGGGATAATTACTTCAATTCGTCTTTCAATTTCAATGGTCAAATGGCCAACGCACCTGCACGAATCGCCTCCCGATCTGCATGAGACCAGGAGGCGATTATCCCACCTCTCCGTGCACGTCAGAATACTCGATACGGAACACCCCACCAACTGACACTGTACGCGCTGGGGTTGTCATCGTACAGCGTCGCCTTGGTCGCTGCATCCACTGCTGCATGGAAGTGACCGGGCCGCGGATGCACATAGAACGTCCGCTCGTACACCTTGACGTTCCCGTTCTGCGAGACGAGGAACATCCGCGCGCGGGCTTTGTGCAGACTCGTGAAGCCGAATCGCAGCGCGACAAGGTCGGTGTCGGGCGACGCGCTGGTAAGCGTCACGCGCACCTTCACCGAATCACCGCCCTGGAACTCGGCAACATCGCGATCACGGTTGAACAGATCGCGGTTCCCATACAGCGGCCGCAGCCAGCGATACCGGAGATAGAAGTTGAGCGGATCGGTAATCGTGATCGTGTCGCGGCGGCCGATCAACTGGATCTGGGTGATGTTGATGTCGCCGTTGGGGGTGCCGCCTGCAACGAGCGACGTGGCAACAGGAATCCAGTTCCTCCAGAAACGCGGGCTGCGCAGCACACGCCTGAACACCACGTTGCGATCGGACTCATCGTTGAAGGGCTTCTCCACCAGAATGGTATCACCGCCGGCGTTGATCGCGCGAATCTTCAACGTGCCCGAAATGACCTTGTGAACACGGGCAATCGCAATGGTGTCGCCGGGTTGGATGGTGACGGTTACCGTGCGCGTCACGCTGGTGATGAACCGGCCCCAACGCAACGGCGTGATGGGAGCGTTGATCTTACCGGCCAGGTATCCGTAGTCCGTCGGCTGGACTTCCTGATCGGCGAACGTCTGCTCATCGTTCTTGACGAACTCATCATTGATGGCGTTGTAGATGATGGCGCTGCGTTCGTCGGTGACACCGGGCGGAGCGGTTTCCTCATCAGGACCGTTCGCGCTCTTGTTGCAGCCAACGACCAGCAACCCCACCGTTGCGGCCATCGTCCAGAGCAGAGCAAGGGATTTCTTCATAGCTTCCTCCTTGTTTGTTTGTGGTATTTGTAAGTTTGACAACAGACCGTTCTTTGCGTTTATCCTGCCCGGAAAGAAGTCAACCCTTGTGCCAGCCCCCGGTTCCTGCAAAGAGATGGATGCATGGAGCTGCAACTTGTTGATTCTGAACGAAAAACGCTGGTGGTGCCGGTAGAATACCTTCCTGCTTTGACGCGGGAAGTGCGGGATTAACGATGAGAAGTGCGGGAAGGAAGCCGTTCAGGCATCGGGTGCCATCTCATTCCTTCGACAGAGACCTACCCGACATTCTCCTCCAAACTCCACACACTGCGGTAATAGCCTTCGGCCACCTGCTCGACAAAAGGATGATACTTCTGGGGAAGGTTTTTTGTTTTTGGTTTGAGGGTTGGTTTCACCTTGTCCCAGGGCTGGGACTTGTCCACCACCTCGGCGATGTTGGAGAGATACTCGATCAGCTTTTTTTTCACTCGTTCGTGCACCGCGGGATCGATGGAAAGTGAGATGTAGCGAGCCGTTGTGTCGAGATCATAGGTATGGTCCACAAACGCCTTCAGACAATAACCACGGAAGTGTTCGGCGACAGTTCCCCGGTTAAGCCCCCCAAGTTCTTCCGCCGTTTCGGAGATCGCGCTGCGCGAGAACTTCTTCTCTCGCAACAACTCAAGAATCTGATCCTCGATGGCGATGGTGCCTTTCACCGTGGAGGCGATTTCGTCGGGCAAGTCCTTCATCGTAATCATCGTGCGGCGATCGGCCTTCGCCAATAGTGCTGCACGCTTGATGACGCTTTCCAGTTCGCGGATGTTGCCTCGCCAGACGTGGTTCTGCAGAACGTCCAGCACGTTTCTCGACATGCGAAGCTCCTCTCCCTCCTTCTTTAAGAAGTGATGAATGAGCAGGGGGATGTCGCCGGGACGTTCGCGCAGCGGCGGCAGCTCAATCGTCAGAACGTTCAGCCGATAAAAGAGATCCTCGCGGAAGCGACCCTCCTGCACCACCTGCTTCAGGTCTTTGTTCGTCGCAGCAATCACCCGCACGTTCACCTTCAGCGTCCGGGTTCCGCCCACGCGCTCAAATTCGCCTTCCTGCAGCACACGCAACAGCTTCAGTTGAAAGGCCTCGCTCACCTCACCAATTTCGTCGAGGAATATGGTGCCGCCGTCGGCAAGCTCGAAGCGCCCTTGTTTCTCCTTGATTGCTCCAGTGAAGGCACCTTTCTCATGACCGAACAGCTCGCTTTCCAACAGGTTCTCCGAAAGGGCGCCGCAGTTTACGGCAACGAACGGATGCGCCGTGCGCCGGCTCCGCTTGTGAATGGCGCGTGCGACCATCTCCTTGCCTGTGCCACTCTCGCCGAGGATGAGTACCGTCGCGTCGCTGTCGGCAATCTTCGAGACAAACTCGACGACACGACGCATGATGCCGCTGCCGTCATACACCATCCCTTCAAATTCCTGCGCGCCGGCAATCGCCTCGGCGTCGGCAACGACCGCTTCCTCCATATCGTCCCGCTTCGAGGTGAGAGTGTGAATCTCGGCTTTGTAGCGTCGGATCTCCTCCATCAGTTCCTGCGTGCGGTCGGTCTGCTTTCTGGCTTCAAGCGAGACCAGCTCGCGTTCCAGCGCCATCACCTTTGCCTCGCGGTCGCGCAGTTCGGCGATGACCTTTTCCTTCTCTGACTGCACTTTCTCCAATTGCCTGGCAACGAACCGGTGGCGCACTGCAAGCGCCCCACCAATCGTCATCAACCCCACCACACCACAAGGAGCGATGGGGAGAAGAACCGATGAGGTGGCGAACAAGACGTACGAGGAAGCACCCGCACCGGCCAGCAGTAGTGCCGGGACGAGCACCCGGAGCCGCGCGCGCAGCAGAAGCAATGGCGCTGCACAGCCGAAGCCGACGACCATGCACAAGAGATACACAAGCCACGAGGGAACAGGGGTAAGAAAGCCGGAACGCAGTGCGTTGTCGAGAAACACCGCATGCAGTCCCAGCGCCGGGTACCGCGGGTCGACCGGCGTGGCAAACGTCCGCTCTTCGCTGATCACTCCCACCACAACAATCTTCTCCTTGAAATGCTCCAGCGGAATCATCGGGGTCTTGCCCGCGCGCAGTGCGTCGTATGCGCGCAGCACTTCCAGAAACGGATACGCACTGAACGAAGCGATGCGCCCCGGGTAATGCAGCCTGACCGCGCCGCCGTCGGTCGGTATGCGCATGAGTTTTCCTGCTCGTTTGTACGAGAGTGTGCCATCTTCGTAGCGCAGGGCAGCGCGGTCTACTTCCGCAAATACACGCAGTATCTCCATCCCGAAGGACGGCACAATCTCGTCGCCGCTTGCGATGAAGAGGGGAATGCGAAGATCGTCGAGGATGTTGACATGACCGACGCCGGCAGCGGCATCGAACAAAGGCGCCATCGGCGCGTGGAATTCGGAACCGCGTGTCTCCACATCCGCAACCTGGGGATAACGAAACGGTATGCGTGCTTCCGTCGTTGAGGCGGCGGCCGTGCCTATCCTGCCGAACGTCCCGCCGAGGACGACATTCCGTGCGTTTGCTACAACGTGACGCAGCAGTTGATCGTACTCCGGATACTCGATGCTCGGGTTCTCAAACAGCAGGTCGATGGCGATGACCTTCGCCTGCATGTCGGCGAGCGCCTTCACCATCAATGCGTGGAAGTTGCGCCGCAGCGGCCAGCCGAACTCGCGGATGGCGTCGCTGTCGATGTACACAAGCACGATGTTCGTGTCGGCGCGTTGCTCGCCGCGCAGCGAGTACTTCCATGCAGTGAATCCTTGCTCGAGAACAGAAAGCGGAGATCTAAGGATGAACGCAAGGAGTGTTGCCGTCAGTGCCAGCAGTGCAGGAACGAGAAGTCGTTTCATCGGCTGAGCCAGTGTTCCGGGTTCTGCTTGTCGCGATCCTTCCACACTTCGAAATGCAGGCGGGGCCCGTCGATCGCCTCGCCGCTCGTGCCGATGCGCTCGCCCTCCTTCACTTTCTGTCCTTCGGCAACAAGGATCTCGGACAAGTGCGTGTACACGGTCCGGTAGCCGTCGTAATGGTTGATGATAAGAAGATTGCCGTAGGAAGGATACCAGAGGATCATGGAAACCTCTCCCTCGGCAACGCTGACGACAGGCGACCCCGCCTTCACCTGTATGTCAATGCCGGTATTCACCGTGACGGTCTTCAACCGCGGGTGAACCTGGTTGCCGAACTTCGCAACAACAACGCCTTCACTGACCGGCCAGCGCAGCTTCCCCTTCTTTGCGCCGAACGTCCCGACGGTCGGAGGAGGTTGCGGGAGTTTTCGTTCTTTCAGTTCTGCGTCGCGTTTCTCCTTCCGTAGTCGTTCTGCCTCAATCAGACTCGCAATGACATTCTCCAGATCCTTCGCGGCTTGCTTTTGTCGCTCGATTTCTCGTTGCAGCATCCGCTTGTCCTTTCGGATGTCGGCAAGAATTGCCTTGCGTTCGGCAACGAGCGCGGCCAGCCTGTCCTCCTCTTCGGCTTTTTCGGCAATCAACCGGCGCTCCTCGGCAAGCTGGAGTTGCAGGCGGTACTGCGCCTGCTCGATTTCATCACGCTTGCGCCCGATCTTCTCCGCGTCGCGTTTCCGCTGGTCGGTGAAGCGACGGAGATAGTAGGAACGAACGGAAAACTGATTGATGGAGCTGGAGGAGAGCAGCAGTTCAAGGTCGTGCGCCTTTCCGGCCTTGTACGCCGAACGAACGTAGTTTGCGTAATGCTTCTTCAAAAAGCTCAGCTGGTCATCCAGCCGAGCCAGGTGCGCGCGGGTTCTTGCGATCGTATCCTGTAATTGCTCCTCTTCCGCACGCAAACGGCTGATGAGCTTGCGCAGAAGAGTGGCCTTCCGGTCGTATGCATCGAGTAACTCCAGCGTTGCCGTTTCTTTCGATTGCTGCTGCTTGATCTTCTGTTCATACTCCTGAATCTGCCGCCGAATGTTCTGCAGCTCGGCCTGCCGTGTACGGATCTCTTCCTGTTCGGAGCTGAGTGCCAATCCGACGAAGGAGAAAACACAGCATGCCACCATATGGGCCGGCCAGCGTCGCATGGGGTTCATCGGACAAACCGTCGCGCGTTTTCAGGGATCGTGAAATCGAAACGGGTTTCGTCCGGATTGAGGTGCAGCGTGCTGTACGCAATAGAAAGCTGGCGACGTTCTCGAGGAAACACGATGTGCACGCGCCGCGCCGAGGCTATCCCCTGTTGGTCGATAAACGATGAGGCACTCGCCTGGACGAGGAGTTCGCCCCGTTCGTTGCGCACCTCGTAGCGTGTCACCAACAGGTAGCGCGGATCGACCGTGTACGTGCATGTGTGTGCACCACACCGGTAGGTCAGAACGAACTGCTCGTCATCAACCCGATAGTCGAGCAACTCGTCGCTGCTGGCGGGTGCTGGAAACACACCGCTGAACGCGCTGAGGATCTGCTCGGAAGTCAGATCGAACGGAATGACGGAACGAACGCGCGCGCTGTTCGGGTTTCCCGTCACCACACTGTTGTCAAAACTGTTGTACACCACGTAGGTGTCTTTGCAGAGGAAGAACGTTCCGACGTCGATGCCGAACGGACCTTCCAGCGTCACCAACAGCGAGTCGGGTTTCTTGAGATTGGATTCGAACGCGGCGGTTCCCGCAAGTTCGGGACTGTCGAACGTGAGGATGCCGCTCCCCGTAACGGAGGAAATCCGGCGGCCATTTTCTTCTACCAACGAGCGCAGGAGTTCGGCCGAGGTCACTTTCGTATCCAGCACCACTGCGCCACGCTTGGGCGCGCAGGAGACGAACACGACAGCAACCGCAACGGCAAGGACTGCACGCAGGGAAGTCATCGCACCGAGCGAGAGATTTTTTCCTTCAACGCGGCGTTGTTCGCATCGAGCTTCAGCGCAATGTTCCATTGTTCCAACGCCCGTTCCGTGTCGTTCATGCGCGCATACACATCGCCGAGATGTTCGTACAACACCGCGCTTGCGTTCCCCTTCTCGATCGCTTTCTTGATCCACTTCTCCGCCTCTGTATAGTTGCCCAACTTGAAGTACACCCAACCGATCGTGTCGAGGTAGGATTGGTTTTCCGGCTGCTGCTCTACGGCGCGCTTGGCCATCTCCAGCGAGCGTTGGAGTTGAATCCCGCGTTCCGCCATGCTGTAGCTGTAATTGTTGAGCAGAAGATGATTATCGGGTGAGAGGCGCAAGCCCTTCTCGTACAGCGAATCCGACTCCCCGTACTTTTTCATTTGATCGTAGATCAGCGCAAGCTGCGAGATGGTGTTCAAGTCTTTCGGGTCGAGTGCGTGTGCCTTTTCCAGGACGCGAATGGCGTCCTCGGTTCTCCCTAACCGGCTATACGCAATGCCGAGAATCGAATTGACGCGCGGCTCATCCGGCAGTGTCCGCAAGGCAACCTCTAACACCTTCACCACCGATTCGAAATCGTTCTTCTCGAGGAACACCGAGGAGAGGTACACCCAGCCGTCCGCGTTCCAGCTGGCAAGTTCGGTTACCCGTTTGAAGTTGATGAGAGAAAGAGAATCGTTGCGAGTGATGGCGCCGAGCGCGCCGAGGAACCAGTAGGCGCGCCAATCCTGCGGATGGTCTTTGCTGATGCGCTCAAAGATGGTCTGCGCTTGCGACGCCACCGAGGAGTCTTTCTCCACCTGGCTGAAATACATCTCGCCAATCCGCAGTTTCAGCTCCACACCAACCGAGTCAACGGAAAGAACCCGTTCGAACTGTTTGTCGGCTTTCGCGTACTCCTTCTGCACCAGATACACGCCGCCCAGTTCTGCGACGTATTCCAGATTTCCCGGATCGCGCTCCTGTAAGTCGAGGTACACCTTCAGGGCTTCATCGGTCTGGCCCGCGCGCACATAGGCACGCGCAAGGTTCTGCAGCAGGTCAAGATTCCCCGGATCCATCTCCGCCATCCGTTTCATCGCCTCGGCGGCCTTGCCGAACTCGCCCAAGGCGTTGTGCAACTCCACCACCTGCAGCAACACTTCCCATTGCGGCCCGAAGCGCTGGGTGATTTCGTTGTAGGTCTCCAACGCCTGCTGGGGGTTGCGTGCCTGTTGCAGCCGCGCAAGATTGAACCACGACTGGATGTTCGCGGAATCGCGCCTGACGATTTCCTGATAGACCGCCGCTGCGGAATCCAACTCAAACACCTGCACAAACGAGGCGGCAAGCAGTTGGCGATACTCGATATTCTCCGGGTCCAGACGCACGGCATTGCGCGCATGCTCGATGGCGAGCGCATGTTTGTTCAGGGCTGCGTAGTTCTTGGCGAGGGCGAAATAGATGCCGGCACTTTTCTCATAGCGCAATGCATCCTGAAACTCCAATACCGCCTGCGCATATTCCCCCTTCATCTCATAGAGCGAGCCGTTGATCACATGCTGTGTCGCGATCTCGTGCGCTGCAGTGCGCGGTGGCTCCGACCATTCCGCCGCAGGAGCAGGCGGCACGGTCGTCTCCTTCCCTCCCGAACATCCCGCCACACCGATGAGCGTCATGAATAGGACAACAACCGGATATGCCTTGGTCACTCTTCCGTTCCCTTCAATAATGTGGTTCTCGAAAAAAAATATATCTATAACATGGTTGAATAACAAGGAACGAAGAGGAGGGATGATGCCTTACTGTCGCGGCGCATAGAGGGAGAGCGAACCCGTTCCGCCCTGCCCGTCGTTACAAAGCAGCAACGAAAGATCGGGCGTGAACGCGATCCCTTCGGGATGCGGGTCAACGTTCTTGTTGATGGCCTGTTGCGCAAGCACCGTCCCGTCGGCGGCAAGCTCGACCAGCGAACTGCCTTGCGCGGCAATCACAAAGAATGTCCCCGTCCGCGGGTGTCTCTCGATGCCGGAGGGATGGAAGCGATGACCATCCGAGGAACGCGTCACGCGTTGCAGTGCGATGAGAAAGCGAGGTCTCGGCAAAAGGGTTTTTGATCTGAGGGAAAACGCATATACCGCTTTGTAGTTCCGGTACCCCTTGCCCGGATCGCCTTTACAGAGCAGCAGCAGGCAATCGGTCGGCGGATCATAGCACAAGCCTTCGACGTCATGCTTCGAGTTGAGGAACGTGCGATAGGTTCGGAACTCCACGCGGTCGCCGTCGTTGCCCTCGACACATTCGTAGAGTGTTCCGTTGCTCGCCACGAGATAGAACCATTTGCCCTTGACCGCAATGCCTTCGAAATCTGCGCGCACGCCAAAGCGGCCGAGGGAGAACTGCTTGAGGATGCGGCCACTGGTGTAATCGAGTTGATAGACGACGCCGCGTTCGTCATCATGCGCAAACAAACGTCCGTCTTCCGTGGTCGCAAGTCCGGAAATCTCTTTCAGCCGTGACGGCAACGTGACGTGTGCCTTCGGTTGCCCTGCAAGATCATACCGGTGGAGCATGGATTGCTGGCCGTGGACCGGCGCTCGTTCCTTTTGTGATTGGAAAGGAAGAAGGAACAGCGGCACAACGAGCAGCGCAACGCGTCGTTTCATCTCGATCCCCAGAATCCCGTGTGTGAATTCGCGTTGATTGCGCGGAACAGGGTGCTATCCCAAATGTGTGGAGAGGCTCGGCGGAAGCAACCAATCGAGTGTCGCACACTTTCCGTACTTCAGCATGCCCACCGTCAGCTTACACACTCCTCCCTTCTTCAGTGTGATGTCTAAACTCGCATCTCCCACCAACAGATGCGAGATCAGCTCACCGAGATACGGCTCGTGCCCCACAAGCAGGATGGAGGATACGTCTCGCTCCGCTGTTTTCAACTCGTCGATCAATTCCTCCGGATCGCCGTCCACCGCGAGCGTCGCCGTTTCGCGCAGCACGTTGCGCAGACCAAACACGTCCGCCACGATGTCCGCCGTTTGTTTTGCCCGCGTGTACGGACTTGTGTAGATGACGTCGAACGTGATACCGGCGGCACGCAAGCCCTCCGCAATGCGCCGCATACGCTTCATTCCTTTCTCGGTAAGCGGCCGGAGCGAGTCGTCAGGATATTTGGTGGGATCTCGCTGGTCTGCAATCGCGTGACGAAGAATGAACAGGTCCATGACTCGGCCTCTTGACAACAATGGGAAAACAGACGGTGATCTCTATTGCGTGGCGGCTTGCTTCATGCCCGGCACAAACGACGGCTGATGCCAGAAGGAATAGATCTCGTCGCTCGCGTTGACGTACGCCTCGACCAGATCGCGCTTGTGCTTCCGGAGTGCACGCTGAACGACTGCAAGTTTGCGGCGCGAGGAAACGGTGCGTCCCTGGGCAAACCGCTGCAGCACGCCGCTCAACACTTCAGCGTCCTGGATCACCCCCATGCGTGTTTGGTAGGCGTCCATCGCTTTGAGCTGCTCCTTGTCCAGTTGGGGCAGAAGGGGCGCGAGCGCCTCCATCGTGTATCGGAATTTCTTGAACGCAATGCGCGCGCGATGGATCGTTCGCGGTTGCGTTGCAACCACGCGCTCTTTGAAGAAGACCGCCGTGCTGAACGCTCTGGCTGCGGCGCCGTGCACTACCGCCGTCGCCGCCTCATGCATCACCGGATGGGAGAACTGCTCACGCAGCCTCTGCCTTATCCAACCGATGATGCGGCTCCACCTGGCCGTCGCAATCCTGCCGGCCTTTTTGCCGATGGTCCGGATGAGGTTCCTCTCGCGGACCTTGAGGATCGTCACCAGCGTCTCAAGCTCGGGGTGTTGTTCCACCTGCGGTTCAAGGGCAAGCAACTGCACCTGCGTGTCGCGCAGCGGACTGCATGCATCGAACAGGCGCTTCAGCCTTCGTCGCATCCGCTCCATCTTCTCGTCGGGGATCAGCATTTCGACAATCATGAGTGTCGAGATCAGCCGCCGCGTTGCCACACGCAAGTCGTGGATCGCCTCTTCCGAACATGTGCGCTTGCTGCGTCGCAGCTCCTTCAGGTACTTGCGCCAGCGCTCTTCGAGCGAATCAATCAGCACCTGCCCCAACGCAGGCACTGTGTCGGACGGTGCGGGGAGCCGATCAACAACATGCTGGACCTGATTCACACTCTCACTCCTCCAGGGCAAGCTTGACATTGTACACCTGCTCGAACATCGCAGATTTATTCATTAGCGCCCATTTTTCCAGGAGCAAATCACCTTCTCCTTTCAACGCGATAATGAATTTCGGCTTTTTGTATTCGACGGTGAAGCTCTCGACTTTCGCCGCGTGCTCGTTATCCATCGCGTCGGCAAGCCGGAGCAGCGCCGCAAGCTTCGAGACAATCACCCGGTCCCTGGGTGAGAGTGCTGCGTATCCTTCGTGCGAAATCTTGGGAAACGACTTGCGGTGGTAGCGGGCAATGTTGGCAACAAGAGCGTTCTGCTCTTTCGAGAGACCGATGATCGGGGTAGCGGTCAGAAGATAATACGTGTGTTTGTGGTGACCGGTCATGTTGATGAAGCTGCCGACATCGTGCAGCAGCGCTGCCACTTCCAGGAGCGTTCGATATTCGACGGGAAGATTGTGTAATGCCCGCGTTGCGTCGAAGAGTTGTGTGGCATAGCGCGCAACTGCCAGGCCGTGCTGCTCGTCGAACATGTACTTCCTGCCGATCTGCAACGCCGACGTGAGGACCTGTTCACGCGGGGAAATCTTCTTCTCGCCGTACAGCTCCTGAATCATGTCGATGAGAAGGCCATCCTTCAGCCCCACTGCCGGGATCTGCACCTCATCCACACCGGCGAGTTTCACCACCTTCTGGAGGACGATTGCCGCTGGGACGATGACGTCGGCACGGTCGGGGCGAAGCCGAAGCTGCTGGACGCGTTCTTCATACGTCATGCTCTGCAATTTGCGGACGAGGGCATCCAGTTCGTCGGCGGCAATCACCGAGTTGCGGTCCTTGCCAAAGAGTTCTTTGCGCAGATCGCCGAGCGACTCAACATTCCCACCGGTGCCGACGCACACATCGATCCGCTCCTTGCCCAGTTCTTTCTTCACTCGTTTCTGTGTTGCATCCACATACTCCCGCACAAGTTGATTGAACTGCTTCTCGCCGTGCCGCTTCTCCCCCAGGACTTGAAGCAGACGCACCGTTCCCATGCGATAGCTTTCGGTGGAAAGAATCTGCCCGTCGGCAACGAGTGTAATCTCCACGCTCCCGCCGCCAATGTCGATGAGCATGGCGCGTTTGTTCTTGAGATGGACTCTGGAGGAAACGGCCAGGTGAATCAGCCGCGCTTCCTCCTCCCCGCTGATGACACTGACCTCGACGCCGCCTGCTTGCTCGATGCGGTCGATAAACAACTCGCGGTTCAGCGCTTCGCGCGTGGCGCTGGTGGCAACTGCCTTCTTCCAGCTCACGCCGTGCGACTCGATCAGCGTCTTAAAGCGTGTGAACGCCTCGGCAGCTCTCTCGATGGTCTCTTCGGCAATCCTCCCGGAGGTGAACACCTCCTGCCCCAGACGCACCGGTTCGCGGATATTCTCTACGACCTGGATGCTGCGGTCGCCGTGCACCGCTGCGATGAGCAGGCGAATGGCATTCGACCCGATATCGATTGCTGCAAGTGTCGGCATGGGCGTCAGTCAACTCTGCGGCGGAATGCTCAGTTCCTCGATTTTGCGATAGAGGCTGGAAAGGCTGATGTTGAGTGCCTTGGCAACTTCGTCCTTGCTGGTGTACAGGCGCATCATGTGGCTGATGTACTCGCGCTCGAAGTCGGCGACGGCTTCTTTCAGCGGCTTCTTGGTATCGAAGGCGAAAGGCGTCTCGCGTTTGCTGAGCAGTGGAGGAAGTTCGTTCGGGGTGATCATGTTCCCCTCGGCAAAGATCACCGCCCTCTCAATGATGTTCTCCAGTTCTCGCACCTCACCCTTCCAGCTATGGGCAAGCAGAATCTTCATAGCGGCGTGATCCACGCCGCGCACATCCTTGTTCATCTCCCGCGCATACCTCGCCACGAAGTGCTGGACGAGCAGCGGAATGTCGTCGGCACGTTCGCTGAGCGACGGCAGCTCGATCCCCACCACATTGAGTCGATAAAATAAATCCTCGCGGTACTTCCCCTCTTCCACCAACTTCGCAAGATTCCTGTTGGTCGAGGCGATGATGCGGATATCCACCGGTATCGCCTGCGTTGTGCCGACCGGCGTGATGACCTTCTCTTCGATGGCGCGCAGGAGTTTCACCTGCAGGTGAATGGGGATTTCGCTCACTTCGTCGAGGAAGATCGTTCCCCCATCCGCCGCCTTGAAGTAGCCCACGCGATCCATTGTTGCCCCGGTGAACGCCCCCCTCTTGTGCCCGAACAGCTCGCTCTCAAACAGATTCTCGACAATCGCTCCGCAGTTCACCGGCACGAACGGCTTGTCGCTGCGGCGACTGTTGTAGTGGATGGCGCGGGCCACTAACTCCTTCCCTGTGCCGCTCTTGCCGGTAATCAACACCGTCCCGTCGGTCTGTGCTACCTTTTGGATCGTCGTGAAGACGCGCTGCATGGCCGGGCTCCGGCCAATGATGTTGGAGAAGTCGTACTGCTTGTGCAGTTCCCCGCGCAACAGCTTGTTCTCGGTCTGCAGGCGGCGGTGACTGAGCAGGCGCTGTACCTTGAGCAGCATCTCGTCGAACTCCACCGGCTTGAGGATGTAGTCCACCGCGCCTTTGCGCAGCGCCGCGATGGCGCTTTCGATGGAGCCGTATGCGGTGATGATGATGACAAGCGTCTCGGGACTGATGCGGGTCAGATGTTCCAGCAGTTCAAGGCCCTTCATCTCCGGCATCTCGAGGTCGGTAATGACGACATCGAACGTATGCTGCTTTGCCATCTCGAATGCCACTTTCCCGTTCTCCGCTTCGTGGACATCGTAGCCCTCCTTCTTGAGCACAAACGACAGCGACTCACGGATGATCTCTTCGTCATCAACGACAAGAATGGATTCTGCCATATCAGTCCTTCGGATTCAGTGGAAGAATTACGGTGAACGTCGTCCCCTCTCCCCGCTTGCTCTGTAACAGTATGTCGCCATGAAAACTCTTGACGATCCCCTGACTCACCCACAGGCCAAGCCCTGTCCCCTGTCCTACCGGCTTGGTCGTGAAGAACGGTTCACCAATTTTTGGAAGATGCTCTTCGGAGATGCCGCTACCGTTGTCTGTGATGCTCACTTTTACGGACTCATCGTCGCGTTCCACCACAACATCGATGCGCGGGTCTTTTCTGCCTTCCAGTGCATCCACGCTGTTCAGCAGCATGTTGATAAACACCTGAGATATCTGATCGGGAACGAGTGAAAGCAGCGGAATCTCGTTACGCACGTCGATCGAGAAGTGGACGTGGCGAGCCTTCTTGGCCATCTTCACGATCTCCACCGCCTCCTTCACATTGTTCGCAATGTTGGTGGGCATCAACTGATAGTTGGAGGGGCGCGAGAAGTCCACGAGGTCCCGAATGATCTTCGTGATGCGATGCACCTGCGACTGAACAAGCGCCAACTTTTCACGGGCAAACTCGTCGTGCACCGTCCGCAGCAGCACCTGAACAATGGAGGAGATGGAGGTCAGCGGGTTGCCCACTTCGTGCGCGATACCGGCGGCAAGCGTGCCCATACTTTCCATTTTTTGTGAGTGGATGAGCTGCTGTTCAAGCTGCTTCTGCTCGCTGATATCGCGATGGCTGCCCAGGTACCCCACAACGTTTCCCTCGGCATCAACGATGGGTGAGATGAGCACCTGTGTAAAGATGGGCGAGCCGTCTTTTCGTCTGTTCTCGATCTCACCCTGCCAGATTTCACCATGGCTGATTTTCGCCCAGACCTTTGCCCAGAACTCCTTGCTGTACTTGCCACTGGAGATAACGTTGGGGTTTTTGCCGATGAGTTCTTCTTTGGTGTAGCCGGTGACTTTTTCAAACGCCGGGTTCACATACACCATCCGTCCCTGTGCATCGGTAATCTGAATCGGGTTGACGGTGTAGTGGACGACGTTCGAAAAACGAAGAAGGTCCAGTTCCTTCCTTTTTGCTTCTGAAACATCACGGGCAATGACATAGAGGAACTCAGTGTCGGGACCGGAAATCTTCTTGATGGACAGAACGGCATCTATTGCTGTGCCGTTGAGGCCCTTGAAACGAACTTCCGCTTCGCGCGTCGAGCTGTTGTCCATCAGCACGGCCAGCAGCGGACGCGCCGAGTCTTCGCTTAACAGTTCGTAGAAGCGAACGGGATGCGTGGGAGTTTCGGGCAAGCCTAATAGTTCCCGCGCCCGCTGGTTGTACGCGAGCACATCTCTCTCCTTCGACACGACAAAGCACATGTCCGGGATGAGATCAATGAAGATGTTGGCGATGTGTTGGTGAACTGCCATGAACAGTACGCCGCGTTGCGTACTTCAACATACTCAAATGCACAAGGAATTTCAACGCGTTGCGAGCTACCCTTGATTTTCGGCGAGGAGAATTGTACACTGTACGTGTTCCGCCTGCGTACGAGCATGGTCTCCCCTCAAGCATCCGCTTCGCTTGCTACAGTGCAGAGTCGTCGACCTCCTATCGGAGCAATGGTGTGAGCGTTAGTGTCATTGTGATGAAGCACGGGCGCCGTGCAGCGCTCGTCTGCACGTGGATGACAATCCTGATCGTATCGGTCGCCCTCGTTGGGTGGCTTGTGCAGTCGCGCCTGCTTTCAGGTCTCGGCTCATCCTACATCCCCATGGCGCCGAACACAGCCCTGTCCTTCCTAGCCCTCAGTATGACGTTGTTGCTGCTGGATCGTCCTACACGTCTTGCGCACATCGCTGCCGGCACGCTCTCATCTGCAGTCGTCCTTATCGCTTTCCTGCGACTTATGGAATTCCTCTTTGGCCTGGAAATAGGGGTTGATCGTTGGTTTATCAATCCGCCACCAGAAAAGTTTCTCCAGATTCCGCTTGCACGCATGGCATTCTTTACCAGCGTAAACTTTTTCTTCGTGGGCAGTGCGATCTTCCTGCTCTCGATGCAGCCTGCACGCCGCAGCACGGAGAACCTTGCAGGCTTGCTCGCATTTGTCTCCATGCTGCTCGGACTTGCCTTTTGCGCGAGCTATCTGATGGGCAGGCCTTTGCTTTACAGCAGCGGGGTGATTCCGATGGCGCTGAACACCGCTCTTGCGTTTCTCACTCTGGGATCAGCCGTTGTTCTGGATTTGCTCGTGACCTCCCTTGACCGCCAGCGTGCAGCAGGAAAGACGCCCGCGATGGAGGTTGACCGGAAGATACTGGCCGGGTTCGGGTCGGCGCTTGCCGCGGTGTTTGTCGTGAGCATCATCTCGTACCACAACACGCTCCAAGCGATCAACTCCACCCGCCTTGTCGCGCATTCGCATGAGGTGCTGGCGGAAATGCAAGCAACGCTTTCGACCGTGAGGGACGTGGAAAGCGCGGCGCGCGGGTATGTGCTTACGCAAAGCTCCGAGCTGTTAGAGGACTTCCACGCCGCCACCCAGCGTATTGATGGCCATATCGAGCATCTGCGTGACCTTGTGGTAGACAATCCTGTACAACTCGCTCTGCTTGATTCCCTCGAGCCTCTTGTGAGAGAAAGAATCCAACTCAGTACAGAGAGTGTCAATCTCTGTCTTCGACAAGGTCCAGCGGCCGCGCAGGAGATAATCCACCAGGGAGCAGGCATTGCAGCAATGGCCCGCATCAGCAACCTCATCGAAATAATGAGTACAAAGGAGCGGTTACTGTTGGCCGCTCGCCGTGAGGAACAGGAGGCTGATGCCCGGAACACGATCCTGACCTTTAGCTTGCTTGCCGTGCTCGTTGTGCTCATCCTTGCAGCAATACATGTTGTGGTCCATCGCGACCTGGTAGGACGGCAGCGAGCTGAGGAGGAGTTGCGCCGAGCATCGGAAGAAATCAGAGATCTCTACAACAACGCGCCCTGCGGGTATCATTCGCTCGCCGGCGACGGAACGTTCGTCGCCATTAACGACACCGAGCTGGCATGGCTCGGCTACACACGGGAGGAGGTCATCGGGAGGTTGAAATTTACCGATGTCATTTCGGCGAAGAGCATTCCTGCGTTCGAGAAAAATTTCCCCGAATTCAAGCAGCGCGGCGTGATGAATGATCTTGAAGTTGAAATGCAACGCAGGGATGGATCAACCTTCTTCGTGTCTCTCAGCAGCACAGCCATCAAGGATGCAAACGGCAACTACCTCTCCAGCCGGTCCACGATGTTCGACATAACGCCGCGCAAGCGCGCAGAAGAGCTTTTCAGGAGCCTGCTCGAATCTGCCCCCGACGCCATCGTCATTGTGGACCCGCAGGGAAGAATCAAACTGATGAGCGAACAGGTGGAAGCAATGTTCGGATACCGGCGAGAGGAACTGTATGGAGAGGTGGTCGAGACTCTCATGCCGCATCGCTTCCGCCAGAATCACCCTCGCCATCGCGATGCCTTTCTCGCCTCCCCGCGTGTCCGTCCGATGGGGGTCGGACTCGAGCTGTACGGTTTGCGCAAGGATGGCACCGAGTTTCCCGTCGAGATCACCCTGGGACCCTTGGGAAGCGGAGACGATATCCTTATCTGTGCAGCAATCCGCGACATCACGGAACGGAAGGAGATCGAGAACCAGATCAAGCGGCTCAACCACGACCTCGAACGCCGCGCACAAGAATTGGAAGCTGCCAACAAAGAACTCGAGGCGTTCAGCTATTCCGTCTCGCACGACTTGCGTGCACCGCTTCGTCATATCGACGGGTTTGCCGATCTTCTGCGGCAGCATTCTGCAGACCGACTTGACGAGAAGGGGAAGCGCTATCTCCAGACCATCTCCCGTGCGGCAAAGCAAATGGGCCAGCTTATTGACGACCTGTTGGTGTTCTCGCGGGTCGGGCGTGCAGAAATGGTCAAGACGACCGTTTCGCTTTCGGTGCTGGTGCAGGAAGCGCTCACCACGGTACGGAACGCAGAAGCGAAGGGCCGCATCATCGAGTGGAAGATCCTTCCACTACCCGATGTGCAGGGCGATCCATCGCTGCTGCGCCAGGTGTTTGTGAACCTTTTCTCCAACGCCGTCAAATACACGCGGAAGCGTACACACGCATCCATCGAGATCGGCTCTTTGACGCAAGGCAACAACGCTGAACATGTCATCTACGTTCGTGATAACGGAGTCGGCTTCGACATGAGCTATGCCCACAAGCTCTTCGGTGTGTTTCAACGACTGCACAGCTCCAGCGAGTTCGAAGGGACCGGCATTGGCCTTGCAAACGTCCACCGCATTATTGCACGTCACGGCGGCCGCACGTGGGCGGAAGGAGAAGCCGACAAAGGGGCAACGTTCTTTCTTTCTCTCCCGGCGTGATACGTAGCCAACAGAAAGCTCATGAAAGACGCCGACGAACATTTCAGCAATCTCTTCATGAATCACCCGCTACCGATGTGGGTGTTCGATGTCGAAACGCTCAGGTTCCTCGAAGTGAACGAGGCTGCCATCTACCACTACGGCTACGCACGCGAGGAATTTCTGCAGATGACGATCAAGGATATTCGCCCTCCGGAAGAAGTGGCACGGCTGGTTGCGGACGTTGCCCAGAGCCACAAAGGACTCGACAAGGCAGGCATCTGGAGGCACAAGAAGAAGGACGGAACGCTGATGGATGTCGAGATCACATCGCATGAGCTGCAGTTTGCCGGCAGAGAAGCAAAGTTGGTCGTCGCACACGACGTGACCGAGCGCCTGCGGGCAGAACGGCAACTGCGTGAGTCGGAGCAACGCTACCGCACCACGCTCGACCATATGCTGGAAGGGTGCCAGATCATCGGGTCCGATTGGCGCTACCTCTACTTGAACGATGTCGCAGCACATCATGGCCGCCGTCGTAAAGAAGACCTCCTCGGACGCACGATGATGGAGTGTTACCCCGACATCGAGCATACACCCCTTTTCGCGGTGCTGCAGCAGTGCATGACCGAACGCGTCTCCCGGCGGATGGAGAACGAGTTTGTGTATCCCGACGGCTCTCGCCGGTGGTTCCACCTGAGCATCGAGCCTGTCCCCGAGGGTCTCTTCATTCTTTCGGCGGACGTCACCAAGGAAAAGGAACTCAGCGAGCAGTTGAAGAAACATCAGGAGAACATCGAAGCGCTTGTGGTGCAGCGGACCCGGCAGCTCGAAGAGGCCAACAGAGAACTGGAGGCATTCAGCTACTCCGTCTCGCACGACCTCCGCGCGCCGTTGCGCCACATCGACGGCTTCGTTACTTTACTTCGGCACCATGCCGAAACGCTGCTGGATGAGAAGGGGCGACATTACGTCAACACCATCTCTGCAGCGGCCAAACACATGGGCCAGCTCATAGACGACCTGCTGGTGTTTTCGCAGGTCGGGCGGACAGAAATGGTCAAGACGATGGTCCCGCTTTCTAGGCTTGTCAGCGAAGCGATCGAGGCGCTGCAGGGAGAGACCGAGGGCCGCGCTATCACATGGAAGATTCATCCGCTGCCGAGCGTACCGGGCGATCCATCGCTGCTGCGCCAGGTGTTTGTGAACCTTCTCTCGAACGCCATCAAATACACCCGGAACACCGCTCGTGCGTGCATCGAGATCGCATCACACACCACCGACACCGAACACACTATTTCTGTGCGCGACAATGGAGTCGGTTTCGATATGAGCCATGCGCACAAACTCTTTGGAGTTTTCCAACGGTTGCACAGTACGCGCGAGTTTGAGGGGACCGGCATCGGCCTTGCCAATGTCCGTCGCATCATTGCACGCCACGGCGGTCGCACGTGGGCGGAAGGAGCACCCGGCAAAGGAGCAACGTTCTTTTTCTCTCTCCCGCGTGATCAGCCCGGTAGAACTTCATGAACACAAACGCTCACGCCATTATACCCGGAGGTCCATACAATGAATGAGTTGCGCCGCATCCTCCTCGCGGAGGATAATCCGAACGATGTAGAACTGACGCTCGAAGCGCTTGCCAGGCACAACCTCGTCAATGAAGTGGACGTGGTCAACGACGGCGCAGAGGCACTCGATTATCTCTACCGCCGCAACAAGTACGAGGGGCGCGACAACGGCAACCCTTGCGTCGTCCTTCTTGACTTGAAAATGCCCAAGGTCGATGGTCTTGAAGTCCTCAAAGTCATCAGGTCGGACCCCGACTTGAAGACGATCCCGGTCGTGGTTCTCACGTCATCGCGTGAAGAGAGAGACCTGGTCAAAAGCTATGAGCTTGGTGTTAATGCGTTTGTGGTGAAGCCGGTGGATTTCACACAGTTCGTAGAATCGGTCCGGCAAGTCGGGGTGTTCTGGGCGATCATCAACGAGCCGCCCCCGAAAAGGAAACGGCCGTGAGACTGCATGTCTGAGGCACACTTTTTCATGAAGCAGCCAATCCGTATACTGCATCTCGAGGACAGTCCGTACGATGCAGAACTGATCCAGAATCTGCTCGATACTGCGGGTATATCCTGTACGGTTGTTCGCGTCGATAATGAGCGCTCCTTCGTTGCCGAGTTGGAAAAGCAGCACTACGACCTGATCTTTTCCGACTTTTCCCTGCCATCGTTCGACGGAATGCTGGCGCTTTCCCACGCGCAGGAGAAAGCCCCCGATGTTCCGTTCATTTTCATTTCAGCGGCAATGGGCGAAGAGCGCGCCATCGACAGCCTCAAGCGCGGCGCCACGGATTATGTGCTCAAGCAGCGCCTCTCCCGCCTCGTCCATGTTGTCCAGCGCGCCCTCAAGGAAAAGGAAGACCATGCGCGCCGACGCCGCGCCGAGGAAGCGCTGCAGAAAAGCGAGCAGAAACTTCGCGCAATCATCGAGACCAGCTCCGACTGGATATGGGAAAGCGACCGTGAGGGCCGCATCACGTTCAGCAACGAAGCCTTCACCTCCATCACCGGCTACCCCGTGAGCGACATTCTCGGCAAGCCCATCCTTCCTTTCCTGCACAAGGAAGATGCGTTTGCGTTCAGCGCCGATTTCCCGACCTGTATCGTGCAGAAGAAAGGTTGGCGTGGAAGACGCATGCGCTGGCTTCACAAGGAGGGCAATTACAGATGGCTCGAAAGCAGCGCCAGCCCGATCGTGGACGAACAGGGCAACGTCGCGGGATTTCGCGGCGTGGACCGCGATATCACCGAGCGCATCAGAGCCGAGGAAAGCTTGCGCCTGAGCGAAGAGCGCTTCCGCCTGATTACGGAAAACGCTACCGATCTGATCGCATTGGTTGATCTCCGCGCGCGGCGCCTCTATGTCAGTCCGTCGTACGCAACCCTGCTCGGCGAGCCGGAGGCGCTGGTCGGCACGGATGCGTTTCGTGAGGTTCACCCCGACGATCAAGAGCGGGTACGCAGCGCCTTCGAGGCGACCGTTCAATCCGGTAAGAGCTTCCGCATCGAGTGCCGTATGGTAGCCCGCGATGGCAGCACGAGGCACATCGAGGCACAGGGCAATGTCATTCATGCTCGGGAAGGAATCCCAACCAACGTCGTCATTGTCTCACGCGACATCACCGAGCGCAAGAGATTGGAGGAGCAACTCCTTCATGCACAAAAGATGGAGAGCATCGGAACGCTGGCCGGGGGGATCGCACATGACTTCAACAATATTCTCGGGATCCTGCTCGGGTACACCTCGGTGCTTGCGCAGGGACGCAGCGACAGGGAGACGGTCGTGAAGAATACCGAGGCGATGACTGCCGCCATTCAGCGCGGCGCGGCGCTTGTCCGCCAACTCTTGACGTTTGCGCGCAAGAGCGAGGCCAATCTCGGACCTGTCAGCCTCAACGCTGTTGCACAGGAAGTGGCGGAGATGTGCGCGCACACGTTCCCGAAAACCATCAGCATTGAAACCCATTTGGCCCCAAAACTGCCGGTGATCCTTGCCGACCATAACCAGGTGCATCAGGCGATGCTCAATCTGTGCGTGAACGCGCGTGACGCCATGCAGGAACACGGCTCGCTTTCCATCACCACCGGCGTTGTTGACGCAGACGCGCTGCGCACACGCTTTCCCGACGCTACCGGCCATGGATATGTCCGGTTGAGCGTGAGCGATACCGGAGGCGGCATCGATGAGACGACGAAGGCGAGGATCTTCGAGCCGTTCTTCACTACAAAAGAGAAAGGGAAAGGAACGGGTCTTGGCCTTGCGATGGTCTACGGGGTCGTCAAATCGCATCAGGGATTCATCGATGTCGAAAGTGAGCCGCACAAAGGAACAACGTTTCATCTCTACTTCCCTATTCCCACACCCGGAAGCAGCCCGCAGGTTGTTGAACAAAGCGCCGCACAGGAGACGACGGGTGGGAATGAGACGATTCTCCTGGCAGAAGACGAGCCCGCGTTATTCGAGCTGGTCAAAGCGCTCCTCGAAGAACGAGGCTACACCGTGCTCGGGGCACGCGACGGGGTTGAAGCAGTGGAGCAATTCAAGAAGCATGCTGCGGAGATCGATCTTGTTCTGATCGACCTTGGCTTGCCGAAGCTGAGTGGGTGGGAGGCATTTCAGAAAATGCAGGAGGTACGTCCGAATCTCGCGGGCGTTGTTGCCACAGGCTACGTCGATCCGGACCAACGCTCGGAGATGTTGACGAGAGGCGTTCGGGAGTTCGTAGATAAGCCCTACTCACCTCAACAACTGCTGCGGAAGATCCGTGATGTGCTGGACAGCCTGAAGCTTTGATAGATCAGTCGCCGTGCAGCGGATCCTCGGTATGCTTGCAATCGAGCGTACCCCTCGTGGGAGAGACCCGCACCCACCGAGCTACGCCGCAGAAGAGAGCGATGGAACGGGTGCCGGTGATGGAGAGCCGGGACTCGGCACCGGAGGCAACGCCGCTTCCATCATCGCACGCATGCGCAGAAACGTCCTGTCCATTCTGACGAAGACTTTGTTGATGCACGCGCCGATGAGCTTGCACAGCCACGGAGGCAGATGCATCTTGAAACAGATCTGCCAGATCAGGCGCGTTCCTCCTTCCACAGGAATGAGTTCGTATGTCATGATGATTGGCACCGGCAGGCCACTGTACTCCGCCGCATAATACTCAAAAGGTTTCCAATCAATGATGGTCTCGGTGGAACGCCCGCTTCCATGATCACAGTGATTGGATGCCCCGACACAGGACCGTCCCCCCAGCCGCTGGCCACCCGACCAGTGTTCGTCCGTGGGAGCGCAGAGCGTGCGCTTTTCAAGACTGCAGAGCCAATCCCACACCACCGCCGGCGGGGCGGGAAAGGTGATAACGTACCGGCCGTGAATCTCATCCTTCGCCAGCACCTTCTGGCGTGTGGCTGTGAGTTGTTTGTAGCGTTCATGCAGATCATAGCTGCAGATGCGGATGCGCCCGAAGTGTTCGTGCTCTTCCACCGTACAGAAGAGTGTTTCGTCTGGAAGCCCAACTTCTTCCCGCAAGCGCTCCGTAAGCAGCACGTACGCCCGCCAGCCTTTGGCTGTACCGATCGTATTCTTCAGGAGACGGTGTGCAAGAATCACGTCGGAACCGATAGGCTTCTGCTTTCCTGCAACCGTCTACAGAACAAACGTGCCGGCGTGTGCAATGAATTTGAGATCGAGTGTAGGGATGGCAGCACACGCGCGGCACGCGCAGGTTGTCTTCATGCGCATGGACTCTCTGCGGTTGCGGAAGCGAAGGTATGTTGTTTCCATCAGCTCAAGCAGCGTTTCGCGGCGTGCGAGCCGATCGGCAGGCACATAGGCAAATACCGCATCGCCTTCGATTTCGGCAAGCTCCAGCGTCGGCACCAGATGCGAGACGACGACGTGCAAAATATCCGCTACGATCGCCTGCGAATGCTCCAGCTCCGTTCCCGCGATGAATGACGTGTAGCCGCTGATATCGGCAAGAACGATGTACCCCTGAACTGTTGAACTCATGTCAGTCCTCCGGTATCGGTCCTTCGATCTTGGCGAAGAGGAATGTTCGTGTGCCGTTATGCGTCATAGCGATGGGCAACGAAGAGATGGGTGAACTCTCCCGAAGTGCAGTATATGTTCGCGAGAGACATCGGGGACACGATCTGGAGTATGAAGTTTTCAGAGAACGTCGACGCGGCGATGAACGCTCGCGTCGATGCCCGAGGATCGTTCCGCGGCTACCGAAAGCTCTTCAGCGCCTCGGCCCTCGTGTCGTAGACATCAAAGACAAGCGAGAGTTTGGTAATCACAAAGATGCTGTTGATATTCTTGTTGACGCCGCAGAGCTTGACCTGCCAGCCCTTCTTGGTGTATGTGGTATGCGCTCCCACCAACACACCGATTGCTGTACTGTTCATGTACGTGACACCGCTGAGGTCAATGAGAAGCTTGTCATAATTCCGCTCGACAAATCCTGCCACTGCTTTCCGTACCGCATCTGTTTCTTCACCGCCTATAAGATCACCTCTCGGCTCAATCAGACCGATACCACCTTCAAGTGTTGAGGTCTTTACTGCCATGAACCCTCCGTAGGGGATGTGATGGAAACCTGTCAAAGGTACAGAATCGTGTCAGCAAAAACAACGGTCGAACAATTGCACTTCCCCACACGGAAAGTTATCTTTCGTTAAGAACGATATTCTCAACGATCCTCAATGAGATCCGATGTTTCTCGGTCACTTCGCCGTTAGCTTCTCCGCAAAGAAACCTGCCCCGACCCTTTCGCTGGGCACCCTCTTCCTTGCGGCACAATTCATCGACCTGATGTGGCCCATCTTTCTGCTCCTAGGACTGGAAGGCGCCCGGATTGCACCCGGAGCCACGGCATTCACACCGCTGGATTTCTACAACTATCCATACACACACAGCCTCGTCGCCGTGGTCGTGTGGTCAATCGCATTCGGCGCCGTGTACTATGCCGTGAAGGACAATGCCGGGGCAGCACTCATCCTGGGCATCGCGGTGCTGAGCCATTGGGTGTTGGACTTCATTACGCATCGCCCGGATTTGCCTCTCATGCCGGGTATCGAAACACGCGCGGGCCTTGGTTTGTGGAACAGCGTAGCGGCAACAGTGGTAGTGGAAGGTTTGCTGTTCGTCGGAGCAATTGTGCTGTACGCACAAACGACGCGGGCGGTGGATACCGTTGGAAGCTTTGGCCTGTGGTCACTTGTGGCGTTCCTTGTCATCATCTACATCGCCAACATTGTCGGTCCTCCTCCACCCGATGAGAACGTCCTTGCGTACGCGGCAATGCTGCAGTGGCTCTTCGTTCCGTGGATGTACTGGATTGACAAACACCGGGTCGCGAGCAGATCGGTCATGTAGAGACGTTCAGCATGACAAGGCACATCAGCCGACCGATTGCATCTCAGTCAAAATCTCATAATTTTGGTTCAAGCGGAGGGCGGAACGTTTGCGGGAACGTAAGGGCGCTGCTTCCTGTTATTCAAAGCGACACATGGGGCTGCACTCTGCTGCAGTTCTTTAACAATTTCATAAAACCAACGCAACACCCGAACGAAGGAAATCTCGTACATTCAATAGGCAACTCTCGGCAGATCAGCGTGCGTTGCCAGGCTCATACACCATCCCCTGCGTATGAAACACAAGATTCTTTTCGTTTGCGGCTCCATCAACCAGACCACGCAACTGCATAAGGTAGCCACTCACCTCCGGGAGTACGAGCAGTGGTTTACACCCTACTATGGCGACGCTGTGCTCGACCTCCTGCGCAAGAGCAACCTTCTGGAGTTCTCCATCCTCGGCAACAAGCTGATGAAGCGCTGCCTCGATTATCTCCATGCATACGATTTGCCCATCGACTTCCAGGGAAAGCGTAACGACTACGATCTCGTCGTCACCTGTTCCGATCTGGTGATGCCACGAAATATCCGCGGCAAGAAAGTCGTCGTGGTGCAGGAGGGGATGACCGACCCGGAGAACTTCGCCTATCATCTGTGGAAAGCATTCCCGTTCCTCCCGCGCTGGATCGCCAGCACGGCCACGACAGGCTTGAGCGGGATGTATGATCGCTTCTGCGTTGCCAGCGAGGGGTACCGGCAGTTGTTCATCCGCAAAGGCGCGCCAGCCGAGCGCATTGTCGTTACCGGCATCCCGAACTTCGACAACTGCAAAGAGTATCTCAACAACGACTTCCCGTACAAACACTACGTGCTTGTTTGCACGAGCGACATGCGCGAGACGTACAAGTACGAAAACCGCAAGAAATTCATCCAGAACGCTCTGCGCATCGCCAACGGCCGGCAACTGATGTTCAAACTTCATCCGAACGAGAATGTCGAGCGCGCAACACGCGAGATTGAGCAGTACGCGCCCGGCGCACTCGTGTTCACCGGCGGCAACACCGAGCATATGATCGCCAACTGCGATGTGCTCATCACGCGCTACTCTACAACCGTGTATGTGGGATTGGCTTTAGGGAAAGAATGCTACTCCGATTTTGACGTTGAGGAACTCAAGAAGCTGACCCCCATCCAAAATGACGGCACCTCGGCACAAGCGATTGCGGAGGTGTGCCGTCAGGTCCTTGAAGCGGAACCGGAAGACCGCACGCCGCATCGAGTTCGTTGGCGAGCGCGGCGGGTTGTCGGCAGGCGTTCATACTCCGAGGTGTTTTCCCATCTGCTCGCGAGGCTGAGCTGATGCGTATGCTTGTCGTCGTACAGGCGCGGACAGGGTCCAGCCGCCTGCCGGGAAAAATTCTGATGCCGTTGCAAGGAAAACCGCTGCTGCAGCGGATGCTCGAGCGCGTACGCGCAGCCTCGGTTCCCTTCCAGCTGGTGGTAGCAACAACCGTTGATCCCGAAGACGACCCCGTGCGCGACCTGTGCCATTCGCTTGGCATCGATTGCTTCAGCGGCCATCCAACCGACCTGCTCGATCGGCACTACCGCGCAGCCCGAGAACGCAACGCCAACGTTGTCGTCAAAATCCCTTCCGACTGTCCACTGATCGATCCCAGAGTGATCGATCGGGTCCTGGGCTTCTTCTTGCAGCACAGCACGGAATACGATTACGTGAGCAACCTCCATCCCGCCACGTATCCGGACGGGAATGATGTGGAAGTGATGACGATGGAGACACTCTCCATTGCCTGGCGTGAAGCAACAAAAGACTTCGAGCGGGAGCATACCACGCCCTTCATCTGGGAACGTCCTGAACGCTTCCGTATCGGCAACGTCGTGTGGGAAACGGGATTGAACTATTCGATGAGCCACCGGTGGACGATCGACTATCCGGAGGACTATGCCTTTCTCCAGCGCGTGTATGATGCACTGTGGAAGGAGTCGGCTCCGTTTTTTTCGATCAATGATATTTTGAGATTATTAGATGAGAAGCCGGAGATTGCGGCCATCAATGCGAAGTATGCGGGCATGAATTGGTACCGGCATCACGCCGGCGAACTACGAACAGTGACAGAAGCGGAGTACAGGCTCTTCGACTCCGTCCCGACCAATGAGCAGGCAACACTGCACGTGGAGGGACACTCCCAGCAGGACATACGACGATGAACCCGACGCAACAACACGAACTTGAACACCTCGCGCTCAGCGTTCGCGAGCACATTCTCCGCATGGCAACGGACGGCGGCTGCTTCATCGGCGCCTCGCTTTCGTGCGCGGACTTGATCGTCTATCTGTACACACACGTGCTCAACGTTTCGCCGGAAAGAGTCCACGACCCGTCGCGGGATTACTTCTTTCTCTCGAAGGGGCACGATGTGCCTGCGCTCTATGCAACGCTTGCCGAGCTGGGATTCTTCGCCCGAGACCGCCTGAGGAATCATCTGAAGACCAACGACTTCATCTACTGGCATCCGAACAGGAACATCCCCGGCGTGGAGTTCTATTCCGGTTCGCTCGGCCATCTTCTTTCGGTGGCGATGGGCGTAGCATTCGACATCAAGATGCGAAGCGGGTCCAATCGCGTGTTCGTCCTCCTCGGTGACGGCGAGTTGAACGAAGGCTCCGTCTGGGAGGCGAGCCTCGTCGCCGCAGCATACAAGCTCGATAACCTCATTGCCATCGTCGATCGCAACGAGTTTCAAGCCAACGTTCGGACGGAGGAGTTGATTCCGATCGAGCCGTTGGAGAACAAGTTCGAGACATTCGGCTGGTCGGTAAAGCGCGTCAACGGACACTCCTTCGAGGAGATGGAGAAGGTGTTCGCGACATTTCCGATCGCAGAAGG
The DNA here is from genome assembly GCA_964539775.1 of uncultured Chitinophagales bacterium. GTDB lineage: Bacteria > Bacteroidota > Ignavibacteria > UBA10030 > UBA6906 > CAADGV01. Next base: position 45,510 of record CAZIKE010000002.1, on the reverse strand, counting down.
GAAGCCAAACGTTATCATCGCCGACACCGTGCGCGGCAAAGGATTGCCGAGCATCGAGCGACAAGCCAACAGATGGTTCGTGAATTTCACTCATGCAGAGATTGAAGCCCTGCTGAAGGAATTGCACGGCGAGGGGAAGGCCGCATTGTCGTCGGAGACGCTGGTCGTTCGGTGACGAAAGCACGGGGCGGTGCTGGATGCAGGATGCAGGAATCGAGAATCCATCCGGAACAAAGAGGTTTATGACGTACGAAGAACAACTCAAACGCCTTGTCGACCAGCGAGATGACATCGTCGTCCTGACCGCCGAGAATCGCGCGGCGATGCGCAACATCACCGGCTTGTTGGGCAACCGGTTCATTGATTTCGGGATCGCGGAGCAGACCATGATCGGCACGGCGGCGGGACTTGCGCTGCGCGGCCGCATCCCGATCTGCCATGCGTTGGCTACGTTTCTGACGATGCGCGCGTTCGAGTTTATCCGCACGGATGTGGGCATTTCGGGTTTGCCGGTGAAGCTCGTGGGTGCCGTGGCAGGGTTTCTCTCCGAAGCGAATGGTCCCACGCATCAAGCGATCGAGGATGTCTCGATTCTGCGCGGCATTCCCGCCATGCGTGTGCTGTGCCCAACCGACGCCGAAGAACAGGCCGAGGCGCTCGCTGCGATGGTTGCCGATCCTCATCCGGCGTACATGCGCTACAACGCGCTGCCGAGAACATTCGAGCACAACAGCGTATTCGAAATCGGTAAAGCAGAAGTGCTGAAGGATGGGGATGATGTTGCGTTGCTCTCGTATGGGTTTCTCCTTCGAGAAGTCATGAACGCAGCCGAGCTGCTGGCACAGGAAGGCATCGAGGCACGTGTGCTCAATATGCGCACACTCTCGCCGGTGGACGAGGAGGCAATTCTCGCCGCTGCGAGAGACACACAGATGCTCGTAACGATCGAGGATCATTTCCTGACCGGGGGCCTTTTCACGATCGTGAGCGAGGTACTGGTAAAGCATCAAACCATGTGTAGCGTATATCCGGTTGCGTTGGAAAACCGCTGGTTCAAACCCGCGCTGTTGAACGACGTGTTGGAGTATGAGGGTTTTACCGGGCCCCAGATGACGAAACGAATCCTCAATCTGATTGAAGTAGGACATGTATAGGTTTCAAGGTTCAGGCAAGACCTGCTTGAACCCTGAACCCCTGAGTCCTGAACCCAGCGAAAACGGAGGAGGCAATGCCAAACACCATCGCTTTCAATTCACACTATCCGACCATTACCGAATCGGACAAGCTCTATGCCCGTGCACTCGGTTTGATTCCGGCACTGACGCAGACGCTTGCCAAGGGACCGGGGCAGTACACGCGCGGCGTTGCGCCGAAGTACATCGCCCGCGGCAAGGGGGCGCATGTGTGGGACGTGGACGGCAACGAGTACATTGACTACAACATGGCGATCGGGCCCATTTCGCTCGGCTATTGCTACGAGGCCGTGGATAACGCCATCAAAGCGCAGCTTGCCGATGGCATCACCTTTTCGATGATGCATCCGCTGGAGGTGGAGGTGGCCGAGTTGCTGCGCGAGGTGGTGCCGAATGCGGAGAGCGTTCGCTTCAGCAAGACGGGCGCGGACGTCACGAGCGCAGCGGTGCGCGTTGCGCGCGCATTCACGGGGCGCAACAAAATTCTTTGCTGCGGCTACCACGGCTGGCATGACTGGTACATCAGCGTTACCGACCGGAACAAGGGCATCCCGCAGGCGGTGCAGGACCTGACGTTCACGTTCAACTACAACGACATCCAGTCGGTGGTGGACTCGATGGACAGCGACACGGCGGCGGTGATTGTAGAGCCCATGGTGTTCGAGCCGCCGCGCGAGAACTTTCTGCATCGCCTGAAAGAAGTGTGTGAGCACAACGGCTCGCTCCTGATCTTCGACGAGATGTGGACGGGTTTTCGTATCGCGCTTGGCGGTGCACAAGAGTTCTTCGGCGTGAAGGCCGACCTTGCCACCTATTCGAAAGCCGTAGCGAACGGCATGCCCATCGGCATTCTTTGCGGGCGTCGCGACGTGATGGCGCTGTTCGAAAAGGATGTCTTCTTCTTCACCACCTTCGGTGGCGAGGCGCTGTCGCTTGCAGCAGTGAAAGCAACCATCAACGAGATCCGCTCCAAGCGGGTGACCCTGCATCTCGACAGGCTCGGCAGCAAACTGCGCGATGGGTACAACGCCATCGCTGCGGAGCTGGGCATGAGCTACACGAAGTGCTCGGGGTTCGGGTTCCGCTCCATCGTTAGCTTTGACGCAAGCGCTGGAAACCCGCTAGAAATGAAATCGCTCCTGCAACAGGAGCTGTTCAAGCGCGGCATTCTCTGGAGCGGCTTCCATACGATGTGCTTCTCACACACCGAAGAGGACGTCGCCTACACACTGAAGGCGTACCGCGACGTGCTGCCGATCCTGAAGAAGGCGGTCGAGGAAAACAACGTGCGCGGCTACATGCGCGGCGAGTGCGTGGAGCCGGTGTTCCGCAAAACGAGCAACTTCAACATCAAGCCCAAGGTCGTAAAAGAGTAGCGGGATGACGATCCGTCGTCATCCGGAAGAAAGCATTGCATGAGCACAGAATTGTTTTCGCTTCAAGGAAGAGTAGCGATCGTCACCGGCGCAGTAGGCTTGTTGGGCAGGCAGCACTGCTATGCGCTGGCGGAAGCGGGAGCTAATGTGGTTGTGGCCGATCTGGATGAGCCGAGGTGTACCGTGTTCGCTGCCGAGTTGATGCACACGGGCTTGCCCCGCGCATTGGGATGTGGCGTTGATATCACCCACAAACCATCGGTGGAATCGTTGCGCGACCGTGTGCTGAAGGAGTTCGGTCGTATGGATGTCCTCGTCAACAACGCGGCCATCAACGATACGTTCGAGAACCCGCAGGCGGCGCTGGAGTTGTCGCAGTTCGAACACTATCCGCTGGAGCTTTGGCAGAAATCGCTGGACGTGAACGTGACCGGAACGTTCCTCTGCTCGCAAGTCATCGGAACGGTGATGGCAAAGACCGGCCGAGGAAGCATTATCAACATTGCGTCGACGTACGGCATCGTCGCGCCTGATCAATCCCTCTACAAGAAGCCCAACGGCGAGCAAGTGTTCTACAAGTCCGCTGCCTATCCCGTGACGAAAGGAGCGATCATCTCCTTTACCAAATTCCTCGCCGCGTACTGGGGCCGTGCGGGCGTGCGCGTGAATTGTCTCTCACCCGGTGGCGTCGAAAATGCACAGGATGAGTTCTTTGTTCGGAACTACGCGGCTCGCACGCCGCTCGGGCGCATGGCCGCACCGACGGACTACAAGGGCGCAATCGTTTTCCTTGCCAGCGACGCGTCCGCGTACATGACGGGTGCAAATGTGGTGGTAGATGGCGGATGGACGGCGTGGTGATGACCCTTGAGTGCCGTTTGCGAAAGGCCTGATCACATGATTATGCAATGACATTGTTCGTTCGCTTCGCTCAACCAGAATGAATAAGAAACTCTCAACCAAAGAACTCAGAGTCCGTGCACGCAACCTCAAACTCGTGCTTACAGATAACGACGGCGTGCTGACCGATACGGGCGTGTACTATGGCGAGAACGGCGAGATGTTCAAGCGCTTCTCGATTCGAGATGGTATGGGCGTCGAGCTGCTACGCAAGGCGGGCATCGAAACGGCCATTATCACCAGCGAGACCTCGCCGAGCGTGAAGAAACGTGCGGAGAAGCTTCGCATGCGCTACCTCTATCTTGGCATTCAGGACAAGGCACAGCATCTGCCGCATATCCTGGAGGAAACACAGCTTCACCCGAGAAACCTCGCCTACATCGGCGACGACGTCAATGACCTGCAGATTATGCAGGCGATTGCTCGGGAAGGGATCACCGCAACGCCAAAGGATGGCATGCCCGTCATCCGTCCGGTGTCGCATTACAGATGCAAGTACAATGGGGGTCAGGGGGCGTTTAGAGATTTTGCAGAGTGGCTGTTGAAACATCGTGTGTAACTCTTTCACAACCCAAAGGAGGCAGCATGAACCAAGCGGTGGTGCGTATTGGAGACAGGCTTGTAGGGGACGGCCAGCCTGTGTTTGTAATCGCCGAGATCGGCATTAACCACAACGGCTCACTCGCCATTGCCAGAAAGCTGATTGACGGCGCAGTGCTTGCAGGCTGCGACGCCGTCAAGTTTCAGAAGCGCACGCCCGAAAAGTGTGTACCCAAAGACCAATGGTACATCGAGCGCGATACGCCCTGGGGACGCATGACGTATATCGACTACCGGCATAAAGTCGAGTTCGGCCAGAGCGAGTACGAAGCGATTGACCGTCACTGCAAAGAGCGAGGCATCCTGTGGTTCGCCTCCTGCTGGGACGAGGAGTCGGTGGAGTTCATGAAGCAGTTCGACCCGCCCTGCTACAAGATTGCCTCGGCCTCCCTCACCGACGTTGACCTCTTGCTCGAGTACCGCTCGACCGGGCGCCCGTTGATTCTCTCCACAGGTATGTCAACACTGGAAGAGATCGACAGAGCCGTGAACATTCTCGGCAGAAAACATCTGCTCATCGCACACGCAACGTCAACCTACCCCTGTCCGCCGGAACAACTGAACCTGCGGATGATCCACACCCTGAAGTGGCATTATCCCGATTGCCCCATCGGCTACTCGGGACACGAGACCGGCCTCTCGCCAACGTGGGCGGCAGTTGCGCTCGGCGCTACGTTCGTCGAGCGGCACATTACGCTCGACCGCGCAATGTGGGGAAGCGATCAGGCTGCTTCCGTCGAAATCGGCGGACTGATGCGATTGGTATCGAACATCAGAGACATTGAGAAAGCCTTGGGCGACGGCGTGAAGCACATCTATCCTGAAGAACTGAAACAGCGGGAGAAGCTTCGACGAGTGAAGAGCGGAGAGGAGGAGAAGGTGGAAGTGTGAGAGGGTGAGGAACGATGGGGCAGTGGATCAATGGATTGATGGAGTAACGGATTGGTGGATTGATGGATGATAGTTCGGTGCATTGGAGTCAACAGGCATGATCTCAGATCTCATTCAATGGATTGTTCAGTACTTCGCACGGATGTCGGATGCAGAGCTTTCGTCCATCATCATGATTGCGAGTGCGGCGATCCTCTTCATCATTCTCGAGCGCATCTTCCCCTACAATCCGGGGCAGGAGGTGCTGCGCGAAGGGTTCTTCGACGACCTCGCCCTGTATACGATCGCACAGAGTTACATCCTCGGCATCATCATCTTCAACTACATTATCCGCACGGTGGATGCGTGGACGGGGCTCTCGCGCCTGCAGCTGCTGTCCGGCTGGCCGTTGTGGGCGCAGTTGGTGTTTTTCACCGTCACGCACGACTTCTACATCTACTGGATGCATCGCTGGCAGCACAGCAACAAGTTCCTCTGGCGCATTCACGAAGCCCATCATTCGCCGAGAAAAGTTGACTGGCTCTCCGGCTCGCGCTCGCACGCGCTTGAAATCCTCATCAATCAGACAGTCGAGTTCATGCCGATTGTCCTGTTGAGCGCCTCGCCCGAAGTTGTTTCCTACAAGGGTGTGATTAGCGCGGTGTGGGGCATGTACATCCATTCCAATCTTGACGTGCATACCGGTCGCTTGCAGCATTTCCTCAACGGGCCGGAGATGCATCGCTTGCACCATACACCAAGCAAGGGACGCAACCGAAACTTTGCCACGAAGCTTGCCATCTGGGACTGGATATTCGGGACCGCCTGGCTGCCGCCTGAAAAGGCACAGGAGTACGGACTCAGGACCTTCGTGCCCGAGGGTTACTTCAGACAGCTCGTGTTTGCGTTTCGACCCTTCGGCAAAGCAGCCCCGTCGTCGGCATCCGAACCGGAGATCAGGCGTGTGGCGGCGAAATAGGATGACAGTCATTCTCGTCGCCTTTGTTGCATCTTCACTGCACGCACAGGAGCGCCCGGATCCAATGGTCCGGGGCGATTCTGCATTTCTCGCACTTCACTACGACAGCGCGGTTGAGGCGTATCGCTCGGCTCTGAGCCAAACGCATTCAGCCGCAATACTCTGGCGCCTTGCACGCGTGCTGATTTGTATGGGAGATGTGGAAGAGGGTGAAGTGAGCGAGCGACTGTACCGTGAAGCAGAGCAGTACGCGCAGCGTGCCGTCCAGCTCGACTCGCTTTCAGCCGATACGCACACGTGGTACGCAGCGGCACTGGGAAGCGTCGCCTTGCATGTTGGCGGAAAAACGAAAGTCCGGTACGCACACACCATCTTGCATGAACTCAACCGCGCCATCCAGCTCAACCCCGCAAACGATATTGCGTACTCCATTCTCGGTTCCTTTCATCGGGCACTCGGCGGGCTGAGTTGGCTCGAACGTCAGCTTGCGGCGATCTTTCTTGGACGGCTCCCCGAGGGATCGTTCGAAGAGGGAGAGCGGGCATTGAAGAAAGCCATTGAATTGAATTCCGCTGCTCCACGTCATCACTACGAATTGGGCATGTTGTATTGGGATTGGGGAAAAGAAGAACTCGCCCGCGAGGAGTTTGCCCGCGTCATAAACCTGCCCATCATAACGGCACGAGACATTCAGAACAAGGCCGACGCCGAAAGGCGGCTCCAGCAACTCTCCTCGCATTGAATTCCCTATCGGAGCTTTCATTTGATTGCCATCGGCAAATCCCCTATCATATCTCCACACCAAAGACGCAACAATGGTCGAAAGGATGTACGAATGAAGATCAGTATGGCTCTCCTGATGATCGCCGGCATGCTTTTCTCCGCTTGCGAGTCAAAGCAACAGCAAGCGCCGCCCCCACCTCCTGAACTCACGCAACAGCAGTTGCCCCCCGGGCATCCTGATATCAGCGGCGAGATGGTGAGCGCCGTTGCCGGCGTCCGCTGGACAGTCCCCGCTTCGTGGAGCGCGGGCCCCGCACGACAGATGCGCGTTGCGACGTACACCATCCCGGCTGCAAGCGGCGATGCCGAGGGCGCCGAATGCGGCGTGTTCTTCTTCGGCAGTGGGCAGGGAGGCGACGTGCAGATGAATATTGACCGGTGGGTCCAGCAGTTCGAGAACCCGAAAGGGCCTGAACAAGCAGAGAAAGAAGTGAACGGAATGAAGGTCGTAACCGTGAAGATTGCCGGGACGTATCTTGCCCCTGCAGGACCAATGATGCAATCTACAGGCAAGCACGAGAACTATAGGCTGCTCGGAGCAATCGTCGCGGCGCCGGAAGGCTCGGTGTTTTTCAAGCTGACAGGCCCGGCGAAGACAGTTGCTGCGGCCGAGAGAGAGTTCAACTCGCTTGTAGAGTCATTCACAAAATAGAAGAGAACAAACAAACCAGCGCGCAAAGGCACTTCCCCTCCGCTCCCGACTCAAGTGGGTTTTCTGGGACGTGGACTTCAAGGCGCTGACGTGGGAGAAGGACGCTGACTATATCATCGGACGTGTGCTCACCTAGGGGGGCCAAGATTGCTTTGGGATCTTGAATGGAAGGAAGTACGGGGGAGATTGCGTCCCAACTCTTGCAGTATGTCAACGCACGAAGCCGATGACTGCCAACCACCTCCTATGCGATAAGCTTTTCCACCCTCCTTGCAAACTCAAAATCCAGGTTGCTGATACCGCCGACGTCGTGCGTCGTCAGGTCCATAACGACCTTGTTGTACACGTTGAACCATTCCGGGTGGTGGTTCATGGTTTCGGCAATCAGTGCCACGCGCGCCATAAAGCCGAACGCTTCGCTGAAGTTCTTGAAACGGAACTCCTTGTGCAGCTTGCCGTTTTCGATCGTCCAGCCGCTGAGTGCTTGGAGGGATGACGCGATTTCCGTATCGGTGAGTTTCTTCCGTTCAGCCATCGGGTTTCCTCCTATGGCTTCTCGAACGTGAGCAACTCTCTGCACTCACTTGCCATCGGCTTCGGTCCTTCGGTGGTAACGTGAGCACGAGTGCGTGCGGCCTCCCCTCGCTTCGGCAGGTACACTTTGCCGATAGGGATCATCGCCAACTCTTTCATGACGGCGGAAATCTCGGACGGAAAGTCAATGAAGCCGAAGTTGCCGATGGTGACCTCAACGATGATCGAAAGACGGCCTCGGGACTTCAGCACGCGTACGCCTTCACGCAGAATCGTTTTCAACTTCATCATCGTTTCTGCTTTTGCCGCGGCGGCAGAGAACTCCGGGTCATCTGCTTTCGGGTAGAAATCGGACGGCGGATCGAGGAAGACGTAGTTGACCGTGCCCGACGGTTCGGGGATACCCGTTTGCAAGATGTTGGCGCGCTGGATGCGCTCGTCGCTCGGCGCGATGTCATACATCGTGCACGTAAGGTTTGCGAAGTACGGGATCGTCGAGACCACATCGCCCATCGTGCCGCTTCCGGCCATCGGATCAACGACGAACCACCCCGGCTCGGTGTAGTAGAACAATGCATTGGCAATTACCTGCCCCGGCAGCCGACCTTTGTATCCCGGTTTCCCGAACCGAGGGTCGGGTGCTTCAAAGGACCACACGTTCCGCTCCTTCAGGTCGAACCCGAAACGAGTCTTCTCGTCCTCGCGGCGTGCAAGTTCATCTTCCCGAATCTTGCGCTGCAAATCGGAGATCGTCCATTTGTGGGCCAGCGCCATCTTTTCGTACTCCGAGCGCTTCTTGCTGTCGTCCACCTTCGTCGCCAGCTCGAAGTAAAACATCTCCGGCAGCGGACGCTTCTCGACATCCGGATAGTAGGTGTAGAACATCTGGCACTGCTTCAGCATGTGGTAGGGGAACTTGAAGCCCGGCACATCTGCCATGCGCTTCAAGATCTGCTCGCCGAAGATTCCTTCCTTGAGTGCGGCAGGAATCACTTTCTCCACCAAGAACTTGCCGAGATCCCAGTAGTTGTCGGCAGAGAAGGAATTCAGTTTTTCGATCAAGGGATCAAGTGGAGAGGCCTTCCCCGGTCTTACATGGACCGTTGACGCAGTTTTTGCCATGCGGTGCCTTTGGTAATTGGTTTGGTGTGCTTACGCGATGGTGATCTCCTTCGTCAAGTACACGTCTTGAATGGTGTTGAGAATCTTCACGCCTTCTGCCATCGGGCGCTGGAAGGCCTTGCGTCCGGAAATCAAGCCCATCCCTCCAGCACGCTTATTGATGACTGCAGTGCGTGCAGCCTCGGCAAGGTCGCTCTCACCGGCCGAAGCACCGCCGGAGTTGATCAGCCCGGCACGTCCCATGTAGCAGTTGGCAACCTGGTAGCGCGTCAGGTCAATCGGGTGATCGCTCGTCAACTGCTCGTACACTTTCTTGTGCGTCTTCCCGAAGTTCAGCGCGTTGTATCCACCGTTGTTCTCGGGAAGCTTTTGCTTAATGATGTCCGCCTCGATCGTGACACCAAGGTGGTTCGCCTGTCCGGTTAGGTCGGCCGAGACGTGGTAGTCCTTTTCTTTGGTCTTGAAGGCAGGGTTGCGCAGATAGCACCAGAGGACAGTCGCCATGCCTAACTCGTGCGCGTAGCGAAATGCCTCCGTCACCTCCTGAATCTGCCGCTTCGATTCTTCCGAACCATAGTAGATCGTCGCACCGACCGCGACGCACCCCATATCGAACGCCTGATCGATGCTCGCAAAGATAATCTGGTCGTACGTGTTCGGATAGGAAATGAACTCGTTGTGATTGAACTTCAGAATGAAGGGGATTTTGTGCGCATACTTACGTGCAACGGAGCCAAGCACACCGAGCGTGGAGGCAACGGCATTGCAGCCGCCTTCCAGCGCGAGTTTGACGATGTTCTCCGGATCGAAGTAGATAGGATTCGGAGCAAACGAGGCTCCCGCAGAATGTTCGATCCCCTGGTCAACAGGAAGAATGGAGAGATAGCCGGTGGCAGCAAGCCTTCCGTGATTGAACATCTGTTGCAAGCTCCGCAGCACGCCCGGCTTCCTATCACTTCCCACCCATACACGGTCCACGAAGTCCGGTCCTGGGAGGTGAAGTGCTTCTTTGGGAATTGTCTTACACTGATGTTCCAGGAGGTACTTCGAATCAGCGCCAAGAAGTTGCTCGATATCTTTCAGCATAAGAGGTCTCCTTCAGTGATGTGCACACACGGGATGAGTTTTTCCGGGAATCGGGGCTTCCGTAGGGGAGAACGATGCCTGATTCGTATTCAACATAGGAAAATTCTCGTTGAATTGAAAGCACACCGGCATCACACGCGGTTGTAAGAAATTCTCTATGGTGTGTGTTGAAACAGGCAAAATCTTCCTGTCTTGTCCACGATTGTGCTCGTATAGCACACAAGATGAAGAAAACGGAGAGAATCTTTTCTGGCACACATTTCGTACAAAGAGATAGGTGAAAGGAGAATTCACCATATAACAGGCGGGGGATGCCATGAAAAAGCTGTATCGGTTCAACGAACTCTCGAAAGATGAGCGAGAGTTTCTGGAGATGATTCTGATGGAGGAAATCGACGTGCAAGCTTGGTACGCCATTACCTACAGCAGCACTCTGAACGACGAAGTGTTTATGTGTATTCAGTAACCAAAGGACAAAGCATGAAGACGCTTACTATCACCACGCTGATCGGCGTGCTGGTAGCCATCCCCCTGATTTTCGCACGGCGCAAGCACATGGCAGTGCCCGTCGCACTACGGCCGAACGGCCAGGCTGTGGATGTGAATCTCCTGTACGACGTGGACGACCTCATCACGAGTTGAACCAATACAGTGCGTTGTTCCCTTCGGTGGGAGGGGAACAGATTTCGCTGGAGAGGGCAGAGCGCGGCGATACGTTCTGTCCTTTCGGCCTTTCAAGCCTCCTTTTTCCTCTCCTGGTCTGCTGTCCTCACCTACTTGCAATTCGACTTCAAAACTGCTATCTTGAGCACGCAAACAACAGTACACCGTTTTTGCACTTTTAATGGTTCCGTTCCCGCAAAGAAGTTCGAGAGAATGTTCGGCGGACGGCAAAACAGCGGTGATAGTCGAGTGTGGACACCCGCTACCAGAGCTGTTGGCTATTAAGAGGCAATAAATCTGGTGCCCCACGGGGGCGGCTCTGCCGTACAGCATGTATAACTTCTTTGAAAGGATGTTCCTATGGAAACAGGAACAGTCAAGTGGTTCAACGGGGCCAAAGGCTTCGGTTTCATTCAGCGTTCCAGCGGTGAAGACGTGTTCGTCCACTACAAGGCCATCGTTGGTGAGGGGTACAAGACCCTTAACGAGGGGGACAAGGTCCAGTTCGACGTCGAAAAGGGACCGAAGGGTTTGCAGGCTTCGAACGTGACCAAGATATAAGCACGTTAACCAAGTATACGCAGAACAGCCCCGGTCCCCGACCTAGCGCGGACTGGGGCTTTCTGTTCTCATGTCAATCATTAGGAAGAGGGATGTATATTATGGAAGGCACTGTTAAATTCTTCAATGCAACAAAGGGGTTCGGATTCATCACCGTGGATGGCGGAGAAGATATTTTCTTTCACCAAAGCAACGTAAAGCAGACCGGTTTCCGCGATCAACTGCGGCAAGGGGATTTGGTAACGTTCGAAGTGAAGACGGAGCAGAAAGGAAAACGCGCCATCAACATCTCCCGCAAGTAACTCACCATGAGCATAGTGCGTGTCGGCTTTGGCTTTCATGCCGATGTGCTCAGACACCCGCACTATGCTCGTCTCATTTCTTCGCTCGACATCCTCCTTCTCCCGGAGCTGGTCGACGGGGGCTACGCGGCATTGCGCCACGGGGCGCAGCCGCACAGGTTGAACAGCCCGCTTCTCTCTACCATCAGAGTTTCTTCTCGAGTCCTTGGATGCACGATTGTTGCCGGCAGCGTGTTCCTTCACGAGAACAGTCCGTCGCCAACCAATTCCACGCTTGTCTTCTCGAACGGAAAGCTCATACATCGCTACGATAAAATCCACCTGTTCCGACCCACAGACGACCGCCGGTATTTTCACCCCGGGAGGCTGAACGCCGGAACCTTTGCGATTCGCACGAAAAAGCGCGTCATACGAGGAGGTGTTATCATCTGCTACGACCTGAGGTTCCCTGAACTTCTCCGGGTGATGGTACAGAGGGGAATGGATGTGTTACTCGTTCCCGCCCGCTGGCCGCGTGCGCGGGATAGCGCATGGCAAACCCTTCTCAAAGCCCGCGCTATCGAGAACCAAATCTTTGTCCTTGGCTGTAACGCAACAGACACCGAAGGAGGGTACTCCTACGCCTTCGATCCACTTGGCAAGCTTCTCGCTTCGAACAGAAGCCAGACGAACCGCCATCTTATTACGTTCACCATCGACTTGCGAGCCCTCAGGATTGCCAGAAGGCTCCACGACAATGTAAAGGAAGCAGTTTTTCTGAAGCGTTACTTCAGTGGGGCAAAAGGGTAAGCGTCAGCGCATAGATGAACAACACCGCCCGGTGACGTTCGCTCTTGACGCACACACAACATAAAGCGCGGTCGGAAATGCACGTCCCATACTTACCGCACACGCCGACGCTTCCCGTTGTACTCACGGCTCGCAACCGCGTGAATACCGCCGCGAATCTTGTAATCAAGTTCGACCTTCATCCACTTGGGTTTCGCACAACGAACAAGATCTTCAAGAATCCGGTTGACGGCATGCTCCTGATAAATCCCCACAGGCCGGTATGAAAGCAGGTAGTACTTCAGCGACCGAAGCTCGATAACAACCTTGTCCGGAATGTACTCGATCCTCACCGTTCCGAAGTCCGGTAACCCCGACCAGGGACACACCGCTGTAAATTCATCCGTGCTAATGGTGATCACGATATCCTTGCCGGGATACTCGTACCGGAAGGTCTCCAGCGCTCCTCTGTCGATGTGTGAGGTATCTTCTACGTCGTATCGTCTATCGAACGGCTTGGCCATGGTGATCGTTGAGTTTGATTCGCTGCGTCGCTACCTTGTGTGTGGAACTAAATATAGCTGATTCAGTTCTGAAAACAAATAAAAGGACCGACACCTGATGGAACGTTTGCCGATATTCATCGCCACATTCCTCCTCATCGTTGGATCAGGATGCACCTCAAGCCGGGAAGCCCAATCCTCGTCGAGCGAGGAGATGGCGCTCGGATGGATTCAGCGACACGATTTCATGACATCGGCCTATCCACGCTTTCTGCAGGTCTACGACTCGACGCACATTGAAGAACATTTCATCGAGATGATTCGACTGCTGCATTCCGACGTCAATATCGTGGTTGTCTTAGGCACCTGGTGCAGCGATAGCAAGCAACACGTGCCGAGGTTTCTCAAGCTTGCCGATCTTTCCTCCATTCCCCCTACTCATCTAAAGTTCTACGGGGTCGACCGGAGCAAGAAAAGTTCCGACGGTGTAACCGATCAATTCCAGATCGAACGTGTGCCCACGTTTATTTTTTTCAAGGACGGAAAGGAAATCGGACGCATCGTTGAGGCGCCACACACCTCGCTGGAAGAGGACGTGCTTGCCATTCTCGCTGATGCTCAGTCTAAATAACTGTCCCCCATCTTCCGATATACAATATGGAGGAGAGCACAGGTTTGGCAGACCGCTTGCACCTGTTCTCTCGCAGATGAGTGTTTTGAAGATTCTCGGGCAGAGTATGGTATCGGAGAGGAATTATGTTCGCTGATGAGCGCGCGCGGCAGCTTCTGGAGGAAATCCGTAGGCGGGCAGAAAACGCCGAGCTTGCACGGATTGAAGCGGAGGAGTTGAAGCTTGCCCTCGAAACCCCCACCCCATTGCTGCCGTCAACCGATTCGTCTGCCCCTGCCCTGGACGTCCTGCATGGCTCCGAGGTAACGGATCTGCGTGACGAGCTGGCACAGGCACTTGTGAACAACGACCTGGAACGAGCATCCGCGTTACACGGTGAACTCGCTGCGCTCCTGCCCGATGATCCGGTCGTGGATCAGTTCGGTGCCGAGATCGACAGGTTAAAGGAATCAGCCGCGCAGAAGCACTTGCGTGCTGCCCGGCTTGCCGAAGAGAGATCGCAGATCGCGACATTGCTCAGCGAAGCAACGGAGGCATACCAGCGTGAGCAGTACGACGAAGCAACGCAGAAGATCACAACGCTGCTGACGCTTGACCCAGAGAACCCCACCGCTCTTCAGCTTCGACGCGATGTCGGAAAGGCAAAAGAACTTGCCGAGCGCCTTGTCGCCGAAGAAAACAGGAGACGGCTTGAAGAGCAACAACAACCCATTCCCGGTGTGCAGCCTTCCTTGCCCATCAACACGCCACCGACAGCACAGCAGATTGAACGGGTAACTCCACCACCATCGCCGCCCACAGATGCTCACGACTCCGACTCTCCTATTCCGACGACGGTTGTGTCGATGGCAGGGAGTTTTCTGGCGAGACATAAGTTGAGCGTCGTGTTGGCGGGCGTACTTGTGTTTTTGGGGTTGCAGACGGCCTCGGTGATCTATCATCATCTTCGCAACACAGTCTTTCGCGAGCGAGCGTCGCTGCTCATCATCCCTGTTGGTTACGTCAATGACCAGAACACCTCTGACGATCTGACAATTGGATTGGCCGACGACCTTGCGAGCCGGCTTTCCCAGCTCCGGGACGTGGATGTGTTCGCAACAGCCACCAGCCTGCACCGTCACAAGAGCGACATCGACGGTACACGCCTGGCTCAAGAGATCGGCGCAGAGTACGTTTTGACGCTGAGTACTCTTGCCGGAAACGATTCCGTTCATGTTCAATTCTCGCTGCGAGAGCTGTCACAAGGTCGTATCGCGGCAGAGAACACATATGCACTGCGGAGGAATCGGCTTGCAGTCGTCCGTAACGAAGCGATTCCGGCGCTAACGCGCGCGATGGGCATACAAAGCGACGAGCCACAAACGGCTTTAGCAAAGTACACGCCCCTGGGAAGGACCTACGAGTCATATCTTCTTGCCCGCGCGTTGATCCAGCGCCAGGAGCCGGCTACTCTTGATTCGGCAATGCGCGTGCTACAGGACGCCATAGGGCAAGACTCGCTCTTTGCCGCAGCGCAGATTCTTTGGGGACAGGCTCGTGTTCTGGTGTATGAAGCGTCGCGTGATACTTCTCCATCACTCCTTCAACAAGCCCATGCAAACCTTCAGCGCGGGATTGGCTTGGGCGCAAGAGGCTCAGACGTGTACACGCTGTGGGGCATGATCGAATACTACAACGCACAGTACCATGGGGCAATCGAGAGACTTACCCAGGCGGTGGACATGGCTCCCAGCGATGCGGAAGCGCAGCGTCGCCTCGCTCTTGCCCTGCTGCGAGTCGGTAGAACGGAGCAGGCGCTGGAGGCCGCACGTCAAGCCGTTCTGCACGATCCCCGCAATCCCGTTTCTCACGCTATGCTCGGGAACCTCAGCCTTCTCATAGGCGATGCGCAAACGGCTTTGCAGGCACTTCAAGTGGAGTGGTCGCTCAAACCCGTGGAAGAGCGCAGTTACACCGATGCCTATGTAGCGGCGCTGGTCGCCAATGACCAGCGAGAGCAGGCATTAGACGTCGTGAAGCAACGCCTCTTAACGGAATCCGACACTATTGCCGCACTCTACAATCTTGGCAGAATGTATCAGCTTGCGGGGAAACCGAAGAGCTTGTGGGATGAAGCGTTCGGACGGGCCAGAAGGCTCGTGCAGCAGCACCTCAAAGCGCGCCCACAAGACCCCCGGCTTTACTCCTATCTGTCCCTTATCGAAACGCGCATGGGGAACTTCAAAGAGGGGATGGTAGCAAGTTCACGTGCAGTGGCACTTGCGCCCGAGAGCTACGAAACGCTCTATTATGCAGCTCGTGCCGCCGTTCTGCAGAGCGGACCGGCTCCGGAGGCATATGCTCTTCTCGCGAAGGCAATGTATCGGCGGTTCTCATTGCAGCAGATTCTTGACCTTGATCTGCTGACGCTGCGGAGCGATCAGAATTTCGTCCGTAAAATTACACAATAGGACATGAGACTCCGTTCCCGAGAAAGGCTTCTTAGCCCCCTACCACCAAAGCCAGCCCGTCTGATGCTCTGCGTGTGTTGAATGTCACGGTACCCGGGACGGTTCCGTTGTATGTTCTTGATAGCATCAGACAGTCATATCAAAACACACAGGTGGGATGAAATGAGGTTTTTCAAGTACTTTGCTCTTCTTGCGCTCGCCTCGGTTCCTCTGTTACTCATCAGAGAACGAAAGAGAGCTCTCGCGCCTCTTCCCAACGATGATAGCGATGAGATCTTTGAGCGTGAGTTGAGGGTGGATTGAACCGTGGTGGCGGATTGCGGCGACGGTGACGCAGGTGCCCGCCCCGGTGGCGGGCATCTGTGTTTTTGAACCGTGCGGTACTCAGTAGCGGATCGTTCCGGGTAGTTCCTGGAAGTCCCTCCAATGCGCGCTGGTGTGGATCGAGCAGCTATCGGGTCGCATTCTCTCGGTGAAATATTCCACAGCCTTCTGTGGGCAAAACTCACGCGCGATTTGCTTTGTTGTCACACAGATGGAATCCTCGAACACACCGGATGGTCGAGAAAAGTTCTCTAACGGCAGGCCGATGCTCTTGTCGGCATACACGTACTTCATGAACCTCCCCCAGATGGGAGCCGCCGCGCGTCCACCCTGGCCGTCGGCATTCGTGAAGCGCACAGTCTTGTTATCGAACCCTACCCACACACCTGCTACAATGTGGGGCGTGAAGCCGAGGAACCAGGCGTCTGCATAATCGTTGGTTGTCCCCGTCTTTCCTGCCGCAGGCAAATGAAAGAAGTTGCGTACGCGAAGCCCCGTTCCCTGGTCCACTACATCCTGAAGCATCGATGTCATGATAAAGGCAGTTTCGTCGCTCAAGACCTCACGCTTCGTTGCGGTGTTTTCTTCGATGACATTTCCGTTCTTGTCCTCAATACGCAAGATGGAGATCGGCTCCACCCATACACCCCGGTTGGCAAAGACGCCAAACGCGGTTGTCATTTCCAGCGGCGAGATCTCCGCCGCGCCCAATGCCAGCGATTCGTAGGGTGGCAGTTTTGCCGTTATCCCCATGCGCCTTGCATATTGTACGACTTGCGTCTTGGGTGCGATATCCATAATAGCGCGGACGGCAATGAGGTTAACGGATTTCTTCAAGCCCTCGCGGATCGTCATCTTCCCACCGAACTCTTTGTTATCATTCTCCGGCGTCCAGCGCTTTCCGTCCGCCATGATGAGTGTGACAGGCTGATTCAACAGTTCGAACGTTGGCGGATAGCCGTTATCGATAGCCACCGTATAGACGAAGGGCTTGAAGGCTGAGCCTGCTTGCCGCTTGATTTGTGTTACGTGATTCAGCCCGTACTTAAATTGCCGGAAGTTCGACCCGCCGACCATGGCGAGAATATTCCCGTCCGTAGGGTTGATAGCCACAAAGCCAACTTCGATGCGCTTGGCAATGCGCGCCATCGAGTCGACCCAGGCCTGGTTGGCCCGGAGCGCCCGCGATACACTGTCGCGCTCCTCAGCTGTGGCGGCCCGCCGGTATTCCGGTGATGTCGCCACAGCGAGGTCAATCACGTTCTGCAGGACATCCTTATGTTTCTTCCAGTCCCACATCTTGTCGAACATCTTCTGGTATTGCGTGAGATGTTCCTCCACAGCCTGGTTCGCATAACGCTGCATGCGTGCGTTCAGCGTGGTATACACGCTCAACCCATCACGGTACATGTCGAAGCCGTATTTCTCCGCCTTTTGCATCATCTGCTGGCGGACGTATTCCACAAAGTGCGGTGCGATGCCGGGCGTGAGGATCTCGTCTTCGGACTTCATATCGAGCTTTTCTTCCCTCGCTTGCGCCTCCTGTTCCGGCGTGATGAACCCGTACTTCTCCATTTGTGAGAGCACAACGTTGCGACGCGCGAGGGCTCGCGCCGGATGGTTAATCGGGTCATAGTAGTTTGGACCTTTCAGTACGGCAATGAGCGTAGCGATTTGGCCTAAGGAGAGTTCCGCAGGCGATTTGCCGAAGTACACCTGCGACGCCGAAGAAATCCCATACGCCCCTCGCCCGAAATAGACCACATTGAAGTAGAACTCAAGGATCTCGTCCTTCGTAAAACGCCGCTCGAGTTGAACGGACGTAATGAACTCTCGCATCTTCCGTACCGCCTTGTCGAACGCGTTCCGATCACTCTTACCAAGGTACAGATTGCGCGCAAGTTGCTGGGTAATGGTGCTGGCACCTTCCTTCAAGCGAAGCGAAAAGAGGTTCTTCACCATCGCCTTGCCGAAACGGATCAGATCCACCCCCCAATGCTTGTAGAAATCCTTGTCCTCGGTTGCAATCAATGCGTCGACGACAAGCTGGGGAATCTCATGAAGAGACACTTGCGAGCGGTTCTTGATGTAGAAATGGTCGAGCACCTCGCCATCGCTCGAAAAGACCTTGGTGGCGAGCTCCGGCTTCGGGTTCTCGATCTTGTCCAGCGATGGAAGGCCGGACGCGAGATAGGTGCCGAACGCTCCTACACCGGCAAGCACCACAGCACTTACCACCAGCACCTGGCGCAGCGCCATCTTGATGCGTTGACGTTTCAGTTGTTGCCTTCTGAAGTCAGGATCGTTGAAAAAGCGTTCCAGATCTTCGTCTCTCGAGATTGCCATATTCTTCCGTTACGTCTGCCAGGTTTTCAGCACGATCGTTCCGTCGGAAAGTTCCGCATATGTGCGATGCGCAATCCAATCGCCCAAGTTAATATACACGCCCCGCTCGATGGGCACGACACTCGGCTTGTGTCGGTGCCCCATGATGACGATGTCGTACCCTTCACGAATTTTTTGCTCGGCCACACGCACCATCCCCTCTTCCTCTCCATAGTCCTTGGTGGAAGTGTATTCACGACTTGTGCGCGAGGATCCTCGCGCAAGGAGCACACCAATGTCGGGATGCAACCAGCGGTACAGCCAGATGTTGAGTTTGTTGCGTAAGATGGGCTTGATCAGCCGGTAGCCGAGGTCGTTTTGCGCCAGCCCATCGCCGTGGTGGAGAAAAATGTGTTTCCCCTGAACGCTGATGTCAAATGGCTCAAAATGCAGCGTCATACCCAACTCGTCCGCAAAGTAATTATTCATCCAGAAGTCGTGATTGCCCGCAAGATAGTGAATCGGTTTGCCCGCATCGGTGAACTCCTGCAGCATCGCCAGCGTCCGGTGGAACCCTTTGGGGATCACCGTCTTGTATTCAAACCAGAAATCGAACAGATCGCCAACGATGAACAACATCTCGGTGGTGGGAAAAATTCCTCGCAAGAATCCGAGCAAGCGGTTCTCCTTTTCCTTCTCGTGTTCCTTCGTACCAAGTCCCAGATGAACATCAGATATAAAATACGTTGCCATATCGGAGGTGAGTGAACCGCTCTGCATGTGATTTCGTGGCAAGAAGACACCGATGGAGAACTCCATCCTGATGCAAAGTACGGAAGTGTTGCTGAAAAGTAAACAGGAAGGACAGTCCAATTAAGGGCGAGCCTGAGGATGGTTCTCCCCTTCTCCATCGAGAAGCAACTTCTCCGCCTCGCTTGCCCGACGCCTTCCCTCTTCCACGTTGACGAGCACAAGGATCAGTCCTCCGACGACGAAGAAGCTGGAGACAGCAAGGATGGCGTTGCGGCTCGAGCCGCTCAGGGCAATCATGAGGCTGAAGAGCAGAGGCCCAAGGATGCCGGAGAACTTTTCGAAGACCGAGAAGAATCCGAAAAACTCCGACGTCTTGTGTTTCGGTGTCATGGTAGCGAAGAGCGAGCGGCTGAGCGCCTGGGTTCCACCCTGCACCATGGCAACAAGAATGGCAAGCAGGTAGAACTCCCGAACCGTTTCGAGCTTGTAGGCGACAACAGTGATTGCGGCATATACTCCCAGTCCGAGGAGGATCGAGCGCTTCGCACCGATTCTCCCTGCCAAGCTGCCAAAGAGAAACGAAAAGGGAATGCCCACGAACTGGACAAGAAGGATCGCCGTAATGACGTCGTTTGTGGGAAGCCCGAGGGTCTCGGCGTAGATGGCTGCCATGCGGATGACCGTGCCGATGCCATCGTTATACACGAGCATGGCAAGAAGCAATAGTGCTGCTTGCTTGTACGAGCCGGTGAGTTCGCGAAACGTTTCTGCCAGCCGCGTGAACGTGACATGCACCGCGCTTGTGGCGCTTCGTTCATCAGCCTCGATCACGCGCGGCGGCTCCGGCACTCGCTGGAAGAGCGGAATAGAGAAGGCTCCCCACCAGAGCGCAACACTGAGAAAAGAAAGTCGCGTTGCCACACCGCTATCAACAATGCCGAACGACTCCGGCATTACGATCCAGAGCACGTTGAGCAGCATCAGCAGCCCACCGCCGAGATACCCGAGGGCATAGCCCGCGGCTGACACACGATCCACCTCTGACACGCTTGCGATGTGCGGCAAGAGTGAATCGTAGAACACAAAGCTTGTCGCGATGGCTACGTTGCCGAGGGCGAACAGGATTAATGCCGACAGCCAGTCGCCCTGCTGGACGAAATACAAGGAAGCTGTAGTCGCAACGCCGAGGATCAGGAAACCGCCCAACATGCGCTTGCGTACAGCACGATAGTCCGCGTACGCGCCAAGGATGGGAGAGAGAATGGCAACGAGTGCGAGCGCGAGTGTTGTGGCCCATCCAAACCTCTGCGTGGCAAGTTCTTTGTCGATTCCCGCCGCGGCCACCTTCTGGTAATAGATGGGGAAGATTGCGGTAATGATAACAACGTAGTACGCGGAGTTCGCCCAGTCGTACATCGCCCAGGCACGCAACTCGGGCCGATGCAGGCCCAAGCGCTCGAGGAGGGACTGCAGGGTTCGTCGGCTCATGGACGCGGACAGGGCAACAACACAACGCCTACGCCTTGGCGGATTTCGATCTGGCACGAGGTCCGGTGCCTTCGAACAGGCCGCGGCCTGCTTTGGCAAGTTCGCCGGTCTTCGTCATATCCTCCAACACTGCATCCAGAATGCCGTTCACGAATTGCCCGCTCTTCTCTGTGCTGAAGAGCTTGGCGAGTTCAATCGCTTCGTTCATTGATACTTTGGGGGGAATCTCCTTGAAGTACAGCAGTTCGCAAATCCCCATCCGCAAGATCAATCGGTCGATGACGGCAATGCGACGGAAGTCCCAATTGGCGACCTTCGTCCGAATAATCTTGTCAAGCTCCGGGCTGTGCTGGATGGTGGTCAGAACGAGCTGCCGGGCAAAGGCGTGCGCATCCTTGTTCTGCTCCAACCCCGCCAGAACATGTTTGATGACATGCTCGGGCGGATCTTTGGTGATCTCGTACGCGTACAACGCCTGCATCACTTTCTCCCGGATGATCCGCCGTCGGATGTTTCTACTGCTCATGAGCGCTTATCGCTTGCCGAAATCGTTCTCGCCTAAACGTCCTACAAACTGGGACTTGCCTGCATAGATCGACTTGATGCGTCCTATCGCCTTAATGCGCTGTTCGGCAAGACGGTTGGAGGCCTCGAACGTCGGGACGTTCTCGCTCTTGGAGATGGCATAGATCCTCAACATCATATCGTAGATCCCCTCGGCCTGCTTGAGCGCTCGTTCCTGTGAGTACCCTTCAAGCTCGTTCGAGACGTTGATCAATCCCCCCGCATTGATTGCGTAATCGGGGGCGTAGAGTATGCCCTTTGCCATCAACATGCGGCCGTGTTTCTGTTCATCGGCCAGTTGATTGTTTGCGCCGCCGGCAATGATCTTGAACTTGAATCGTGGTATCGTCTCATCGTTGACGATGGCCCCCAGCGCGCACGGACAGAACACGTCGGCATCCACGTCGTAGATGCGCTGCGGCTCGACCACCTCGGCCTTCACCTTCTCTGCCACACGCTTGGCTTTCTCGGGAAAAATATCGCAGACAACAATCTTGGCTCCTTCCTTGGCGAGATGCTCGCACACGTACTGCGCCACATGCCCCGCCCCCTGAACCGCGATCTTCTTTCCGGCAAGGGAATCGTTGCCGGTCAACTCCTTCATGCTCGCCTTCATCCCCACGTAAACACCAAACGCCGTGACAGGAGAAGGATCGCCGCTTCCGCCAAGCGCCCGGTCGATGCCCGTCACATATTTCGTTTCCATCCGCACATATTCCATATCGCGCACGTCCGTCCCGACATCTTCGGCCGTGATGTAGCGTCCCGCAAGACCTTCCACAAACCGACCGAAGGCGCGAAACATCGCCTCCGTCTTGTCCTTGTTCGGGTCGCCGATGATGACTGCTTTGCCTCCGCCGAGGTTCAATCCGGCGACGGCGGCTTTGTACGTCATGCCGCGCGAGAGGCGCAATACGTCAATCAGCGCCTCCGCGTCCGTTGCGTAGGTCCACATGCGCGTACCGCCGAGCGCGGGACCAAGATTGGTATTGTGCACAGCGATGATTGCCTTGAGACCCGACGGGATGTCGGAACAGAAGACAACCTGCTCGTGCTCATGTTTCTGCAGTTGTTCAAAGATGCTCATGGTCGTTCTTTCGTCAGGATACGGGAAGAAGTGAAATACGCGGCGCGTCCTGAGCAGGGTGTCGGTCCACGATCACCTGCGTTTGGAATGCCGCGCGTATGGTGCTTTCCGTCAGCACCTCGTGTGGGGTTCCCAACGCCATCAGCGAACCACACACGAGGATGCCGATCCGGTCGCTGTAGGTTGCTGCAAGGTTCAAGTCGTGTGAGACACAAACCACCGTGAGCTTCTGTTCAAGATTGAGTTTCTTGATAAGAGAAAACGTATCGAGCTGATGTGCTATGTCGAGGTGGGCGTTCGGCTCATCCATCAACAGGATTTCGGGTTGTTGGGCGAGCGCTCGTGCAATCAAGACCCGCTGTCGTTCTCCTCCGGAGATCGCGGTAACCGGCTGGCGCGCTAGATGCAGCGTATCGGTCAACCGCATCATGTCTGTTGCGATGTTCCGGTCAGCGTCGTTCTCGAACACACGACCGCGTGTGTGCGGCGATCGGCCCATCAACACGACCTCGGCAACGGTGAACGGGAAAAGAATGCCCGCGTCCTGTGGAATGAAGGCGATACGACGCGCGAGCTCCGTACGCGAGACGCTTGCAAGCTTCTTTCCCTCAACAAAAATTGTCCCTTCATCAGGAAGGAGAATACGGTCGAGCAATCTCAATAACGTGGATTTCCCGGAGCCGTTCGGACCCACAAGGCTCAGGAACTCACCCTTGTGCACGGCAAAGGAAACATTCCTCAAGGTTGGATTGCCGAGCCGATACGCGAAAGAAACGTTGTCTACCCGTAAGGCGTGCATGCAGGAGTGAAAGAACGAGTGCGAATGTGCCCGGATCAATGTAGCGAAAACGTGGAAGGAAGGCAACACAAGCATGGCGGCAAGAAGCACCTGGGAAGTCTCATCGCACCGACAGCGTTGCCCGTTCGCGTCAATCAGGGTGCTGCATTTCGCACATAGTCGACAAACGTGTACCCCTCATGCTTCTCCGTGCGCACACGTCGGAAGCGCGCCTCCAACAGATGCTCGTACGCCGGGAAGAAGGTATCACCCTCATACTCACCTTCCACCAACGTCAGGTACAGCTCGTCTGCTCGATCCAGAGTCTGTGCATACAGGTGCGCGCCTCCGATGACAAACACGCGCTCCTCCCCTGCAAGCGCTTGCAGCGCTGCATCAACCGAAGGGTAGGTCTCGACATTAGGAAGAGGGTGGGAAGTGATAACGACATTGCGACGGTTAGAAAGCGGCGTGCCGATGGATTCGAACGTCTTCCTCCCCATCAGCACCGTGTGGCCGGTGGTCAGGCGCTTAAAGCGTTTGAGATCTTCGGAAATATGCCACGGCAGCCTCCCGGCCTTCCCGATGACACGGTTCTTGCCGATGGCAGCGATGAGGGCGAGGATCACACGGCAACCTCAAACTTGATCGGCTCATAGCATTCATAGCCAATCAACGAGAAATCATCGAACCGCAACTCGTCGATGGGCTTGCGCGCGATTTCGAGACGGGGCAGAGGCTTCGGCGTCCGCTTGAGCTGTTCCTTCAGTCCCTCGATATGGTTCACATAAATGTGCGCATCAACGATGGTATGACTGAAGAACCCCAATTCGAATCCACACTCCTGGGCGAGAATCTGTGTCAGCAACGAGTACGCGGCAAGGTTAAACGGAATGCCGATGGCGATATCACCGGAACGCTGAGTGAGATGACAGTTGAGCTTCCTTCCCTGCACGTTGAAGGCAAACGTGTAGTGACAGGGAGGCAACTTGCTCTTCAGCGCATTGCCCGGCTCCCAGGCTGTGACAACCATCCGCCGCGAGTTCGGATCGGTCTTGAGCAACTCGATGATTTTTCCGATCTGATCAATCTCCGCCACTTCATAAGTCCCGGTCTGTGGATTGATCTGCGCGCTCGGGAATCGCCGCCAATAGCGCCCGTAGGCTGTCTCAAGATTTCCATTCTCATCCGCCCACGCGTTCCAAATCTTTGTATGCTGCCGCAGCGTGCGGATGTGATCTTCCCCGGACAGGTACCAGAGTACCTCGTGCACCATTGCCTTGAAATTCACCCTCTTGGTCGTGAGCAACGGAAAGCCCTTGCTCAAATCGACTCTGTAATGTTCGGCAAAACAGGAAAGCGTGTCGACGCCGGTGCGGTTCTTCTTGTACGTCCCGTGGGTCAGAACACGCTCGACGAGGTCCAGATATTCGCGCATGGGAATGAACGATGATTGTGGAGACGATGTGCTTGATCAAAGGTAGGAAGTGGGTAGCTGAGAAGCAATGGTCGATTCTTAAATGAGGCAATAGGTCGTTCGCATGAAGCCTGTTACCCCTGCGGTACGTCGAAGCCTTTCTTCTCCCACGCGGGTGGTGAACGATGGCGCGCAGAGAAGCTTCGCAGAGAACAACCACTCTCTTCGCACATCATGCCTGACAAGAACACTGAGTGCGTGTTGGTATATCGCAGGGCAGGCATTTGATTGCACATTGCGTGCGGAATCCGTATTTTGAAGCCGGTTCAGCCACCACAGTCCTCGAGCACCACCTCGACCACAGCGCATGTCCGTCGTGAAGGGCTTCTTCAACGAACTGAAGGCACGCAACGTTCGGAAGACGTTGGCGATTTACATTGGCTCGGCGCTTACCATCATTGGCATCATCAAGCTCTTCACCGAGACCTACAATCTCCCGTCGGTTTTCATGCCCGTGGTGGTTACGCTCCTCACATGCGGCCTTGCGAGTGCGTTCGTGTTTGCATGGTTCCACGGCAAGGAGGGGTTCCAGCGATTTTCCAGAACCGAGCTTGTTCTTCATGGGTTGATTATTACGATTGCCATCACGCTTTCGTTCAGTGTGCCCCCGTTGCCGCGTCCGATTAAACACGCTTTTGTAGCTGAAACGATTGCCGTGCTCCCGTTCAAGAACTTGGGCGACTCCAAGGCGGATGAGTACTTCAGCGACGGTATCACAGAAGATATCCTGACACAACTGGCAAAGATTCGAGAGCTGAATGTCATTTCAAGAACGTCGGTGATGAAGTACAAGAACACGGACAAGAGTATACGGGAGATTGCCGGTGAGTTGGGGGCCACGGCAATTCTCGAGGGAAGTGTTCGGCGATCGGCAGATCGTGTTCGCATCACTGGTCAACTGATTTATGCGCCCGATGACAAACACCTCTGGGCCGAGACCTACGATCGGCAACTGAAGGACATCTTCGCAATACAAACGGAGGTTGCCAATGCCATTGCGCGCGAACTAAAGGCACGCCTTACGCCCCAGGAAAAGAAGCTGTTGAAATCTGTACCGACAAAAAACCTGGAGGCCTACGGTCTTTATTTAAGAGCGAGGGATTTTCAGAACAAGCGCACGCTTGAGGGCAACAAACGGGCCGCTGATCTTCTCCATCAGGCAATTGCACTTGACTCAAACTATGCGGCGGCATACGCGCTGCTGGGCCTGGCGCACATTGCGCGGTATCTCGCGTTTGGGTTTTCCAGCACTTCGGTTGACACGGGAATTGCATACGCCCGCAGAGCAATCAGTCTCGACCCGGAGCTGCCCGATGGCTTTCACACTTTGGGAAAAGGATACGAGTCACTCGGCAAACTGTCCCTTGCACTTCCACAATACACACGCGCCATCGAGCTGAGCCCGAGCTACGCGCCGGCATTTGCGAGCATCGGGTTCATTCACTTCGGGTTCGGGCGCATAGACGAGGCCATTCTGTGGATGCGCAAGGGTGTCGCTTTAACACCCGATGTCGGTGCGCGCTATGTGAACGTAGGCAGCATGTATGATTTCCTGGGAGAAGATTCTCTGGCCCTTCAGTGGTACCGTCGCGCCCTAACGCTGGATGATAACCTGATCGTTGCACACTGGTCGTTGATCTACCATTATCTCAACCAAGGAAATAAGCGCCAAGCTCGATGGCATGCGGCAAGAGCATTCGAGGTATCGCCCGAGGATGTTTCCATCCTACACGCCGCGGGCGATATTGAGTTGCTGGACGGCAACTACAAGCTCGCCCACGAGTACTACAGGAGGTCGGTTGCAAGATCATCGTATCACGATGGGCCGGGAAATCAACTTGGATTTACACTGCTCAAGCTGGGCATGACCCGCGAGGCGCAGGCCATTTTCGATTCCAATCTGGCGTACTACACAAGGCAAAGTTCCCTCTATCCTGAGGATGCGTACAACCCGGTGGGCATCGCTACGATTCTCGCCATAAGGTCACGTCCGGAAGAAGCAGTCTCGTGGTTCCGCACGGCTGTGGAACGTGGCTGGCGCGACTATCGCTGGGCAACACTGGAGCCGATGTTCGAATCACTTCGCTCCCACCCTGGCTTCCGCATACTGATGGATGACCTTCGCAGAAGGATTGCTGCCATGCGCCAGCGAGCACAAGAACGTGGGTTGCTCGACTGATGGCGAGCGCTCTTGTCATCGGTATCGTCTTTGGCTTCACGCTCTCCATCCCTCCGGGACCGCTGGCGCTTGCCTTTATGAAGAAGGCCGTCAGTAAAGAATACAAGGGAGCCATGCTTGTCGGCACCGGCGCCGCCGTGATGGATGTCTTCTACAACCTGCTTGCTGCCTTTGCTTCATCGGCGCTTGTCGTCTGGCTCAGCAGCTTCTTTCTGCAGAACCGATGGGTGTCGATTCTGTTCCAGGCTCTTTGCTTTTTGATTCTGATCGTGTTGGGGATTCGGTATCTCCTGGACAAACACGATCCGAAGGCCGAACGCAACATCATCGAACGGGAGCGGGCGCAGGAGGAGCGCGCACGCAAGATGGGACACGGCTCACCGTTCTTCCTCGGGACGCTCATCGCCTTCACCAATCTTGCCACCCCGACATTCCTCCCTTCGATGATCGCCGTTATCAGCTACCTGCATGCACAGGCCATCCTCGAACGGTCGTTCAGCGCAAGTCTGTTCTACTCGATCGGGTTCGGTATCGGCACCACCCTGTGGTTTGCCGTCATGCTGCGCTTTATCATGAAGCACCATGCAAAGCTTTCCGCGGCATTTATCACAACAATCTTCAAGTTTGCGGGAGGAGCCTTCATCCTCTTTGCTGTTATTCTCGCCTACAATATCTTCACCATGACGAAATAACAAGAATGGAGATGCGCCATGACGTTACAGCAAGCGAAAATGCTGCACGCGTACAACGCGTGGGCCAATAACAGGATTTTTGATGCAGTGCAGAACCTGACCGATGAGCAGTACAAGAAGGATATGAAGACAAGTCATGGCAGCATCCACGGCACGCTCACACACATCGTCGGCGCCGAAAAGATATGGCTGGAACGCTTCAACGGAAACCCACAACCCTTCCTGAAATCCGAGGAGATCGCAACCGCCGCCGAGCTGCGAGCGATCTGGGAGCAGGTCGGCTTCGTGATGGCGCAATGGATCGGGACAATGTCCGACAAGAAACTGCACGAGGTGTTCGAAATGAAAACACTCAAGGGCGATGTGTACAAACACGTGTACTGGCAGGCGTTTCAACATGTGGTCAACCACTCCAGCTACCATCGCGGCCAGATCATCACGTTGCTGCGACAATTGGAGGCACCGCCGGTAAGTACTGATCTGATTCTGTTCTATCGCGAAACCAAAAAATAGCTCCGGCACGGCGGTGAAACAACACGTGCGCATTGCCGCGAGATTCATCATTGCATGTTCTCTGGCATACGTGTTCTGGTTTGTCGCCTTCGAGTATCACCCGGCCGATCCCCTGGGTTTTCAGCCGCCGTTTGTGCTGTGGGTGCTGGACCTGGTGAACCTGTTCATGCACGAGGCGGGACACGTGATCTTTGCCCCGCTCGGTCGAACGATGGCGATCCTCGGAGGATCTCTCATGCAATGTCTTCTTCCGCTTGCGCTGGCGGTGGTGACGCTTCGTGAAAAACCCCGGCAGAGCGCGTATTCGTTGTTCTGGTTCGGAGAGAATCTCGTCAACGTTGCCGCGTACATCGGCGATGCACCTTACCGCAATCTCAAGTTGATTCGGGAAGGCTTGATCCATGACTGGCATTGGTTGCTGGCCGACCGTCTCGATGCAGCGGAGCCGATGGCAATGATCGTCCGCTGGACGGGCGTTGCTGTCAGCGGTGCGGCCGTGGTCGCGCTTGCCGTCTCGATTGTTCGGGACGTGGGTTCCCTGAGAAAGAATACACCAGAGCAATGGCAATAACCCTCACATCCATCACGGAACGTCTGACGCGCTCACGGAACCTCGTCGTCCTGTTTGGCATCCTTGGGACGCTGATCGTAGGCGCAGCAGATCACGTAACGGGTCCGCAGATCGGGTTGACGATTTTCTACTTGATCCCTGTGATGTTCACGACATGGTTCTCCGGCTTGTGGATAGGAATGGCTATGAGCCTGGTGTGCGGACTAACGTGGCTTACGGCCAATGCGTTCTGGCAGACAGACAACGGCATCCCGGCGTACACGTACTGGAATGCAGCCTCGCGCACGGGCATGTTCCTCATTGTTGCCCTGCTCCTTTCCAAATTCAAAGCCCTGAAGGACGATCTGGAGAGAAAAGTGGACGAGCGCACCGCGTTGCTGCAGAGAGATCTTGCACGGCGGGCCGAGCTGGAGCGAGCCCTTTCCGCCTCAGAGAAGGTGTACAAGGAGTTGGTCGAAAATGCTACGGTGGGTGTCTTCAAGAGCAACGTGTGGGGAGAGATCCTGTACGTGAATCCGGCGATGGTGCAGATGTTCGAGTTCGAGACGCAGGAGGAGATGATGTCCCGCAGCGCGCTGATGTACTACAAGAACATGGCCGACCGCGAGCGCTTTATCGATGAGCTGAAGAAATCCGGCAAGGTGATGAACTTCGAACTGGAGATGCTGACAAAGCACCAACACGAGAAGACGGTGCTGGTAAGTGCGTCGCTCGACAACGATATCATTTCCGGCATGGTCCGCGACATCACTGCACAGAAAGCGCTGGAAAAGCGATTGACCGAGATCCAACGTCTGGAAAGCCTGGGCACGCTTGCAGGCGGCATCGCACATGACTTCAACAATATCCTCGGCATCATCCTCGGACACGCCGCCATGGTGCAGCGGTTCCGGACTTCCCCCGATCGTGTAAAGCGGGGATTGGAAGCAATCATGAGCGCGTCGCAGCGTGGCTCGGCGCTTGTCCGCCAGCTCCTGACCTTTGCTCGCAAGACGGATGTCGTCCTCGAATCAGCCCACATCAATACCGTGGTGAAGGATGTCGCACGCCTTCTGGCGGAAACATTTCCCAAGACGATTACGATCACCACACAACTTGCCCGCGAGCTCCCTCTCATTACGGTCGATATCAATCAACTCCATCAAGTCCTCATCAACCTGTGCCTCAATGCGCGTGATGCCATGCCGTCGGGCGGTACGCTGACGTTGCTGACGCGACCGGCAACCGACAGTGAAGTGCAGGCGAAGTTTCCCGGCAGCTCATCGCAACACTACATCGTTATTGAAGTGAGCGACACGGGAACGGGTATGAGCGAGGAGATTCGTCGCAGAGTCTTTGAGCCGTTCTTCACAACCAAGGAGCGCGGCAAAGGAACGGGGCTGGGACTTGCCGTGGTCTATGGCATCGTGCAGAGCCACGCGGGTTTCGTCGATGTGGTGAGCACGCCGGGTGCAGGCACGACATTCCTCGTGTATCTGCCGACAAAGGGCGCAGCAGTCGAGGCCGAAAGTGTGCGTGAAGTATTTCCCGAGACGCTCCCGTCGGGCACGGAAACAATCCTCATCGTCGAAGACGAGGAGCAATTGCGCATCCTCGCACAATCCGTGCTCGAGACGCACGGATACAAAGTGCTCACTGCCAGTGATGGTGAAGAAGCGCTGGAAGTGTACCGGCAGCATCAGGAGGAAATCCACCTTGTCTTTTCCGATCTTGGCCTGCCCAAGCTCAGCGGATATGATGTGTTCCAGCAACTTCTGCAGATCAATCCCATGATTCGCTTCATGCTGACCAGCGGCTACATCGACCCCGAGCAGAAAGCAGAAGTTCTGGCGATGGGAGCCAGGCACGTGCTGCAGAAACCCTACACGCCCAATGAGCTACTGGTGAAGGTGCGCACCGCGCTCGATCTTTAGGGCCTTGCCAAAACGCTAAGCTCAAGATACACAGCGGCTCTGACCCCGGCTGCGGGTGGAGAACACCACAGGTTCTCGATCGCTGCTCTGCGTTTACACACGAGCTAAAGCTGCTGGCTCATCCATGAACCGCACTCCGCACTGGCGGCCTGGAGTTTGGCGGATTTCCTAAAGAAAATGGTAGATTTTCTCCGGCCGAGATTCTCTTTGATTTTCTCCCCTTCTTCTCTATTTTTCCTCCCCCATCATGGAGCCTGCTTTGGCGGGAAGGATGTGTGGTCGGATCGGATCGAAGGAGTGCATAGACGATGAGCTTATATCCCCAACCCAATAAATGGCAGTGCGGACCCTTTGCGTTGAAACACGCGCTCATTATGCTCGGAGAGTTCGTGAACGTAAAAGAGGTGAGCGAGATCGCCGGTTCCACGTGGTGGTACGGAACCGACGAAATACAACTCGGCAAAGCTGCAAGGGCGTACGATTGTACGATCAAGTTTGTGCGCGAGAAGAACGCATTACGCGCAAAGCACGAATTGCTACTGACGCTGAAACGCGGCTACCCCGCGCTTCTCTGCGTTGATGGATGGGGACACTGGATTACGGTTGTGGGTGCAGAGAAAGGGCGCTTCATTTACCTCGACAGCAGCAAGGCACCTGTTGTCTGTGTGGCTACCTGGCGTCAACTGAAGCGACGCTGGGCGTATAAGGAGTTTGATGAAGCAACGCCCGATCTCTACGAAACGCTTTACGACCTGCACCCCGTGGTGCCGAAGTTCCGCGTGCGCACCAAGGCGCGGTTCTCGCTCGAGCGTGCCCGTTACCTGCGCAGACCCGAGAACCACACCTTTGCAACGCATTGGGATGAGTATTTTGACGACCTGACACAGATCTGTGCGCCGCGCACACCGCTCAGCCAGAAGGTCTTCCCGATGGGAGAGTTGTTGCGCCGTCACGGCGAGATGATCAAGACGCAAGTGGCCTACTGGCATGGCGCAGTCAAACGCGAACAGGTTGGCAAGATTCTGAGAAACATGAAGTTTGTTGCCGACACGTACGATCTTGTCGTGCGGAAGGACGCGGAGAAACACGCCATTGCAGCACTCTGCACCAACCTCGCTCTCTGGGCTGCAAGCAAGTACGGAGTTGATGAGATCTACGGAAGCAACGAGTAGAACCACGAACACAGGCGATACGCACCTACGCCCGCGCTCCCCCTATGGTTCACTGCAATTCCTTCAGCCATTGCTCAGCAGCAGCACGGCCGGCCTCCACCACATCACGCCCTGCGCGGTAGCACATCTTCCAGTGGGGTGACTTGCTCTCGTACACAGGATTGACAAATACCATCTTGCCATACTCTCCTTCGGTAAGCTTGGCGTTGTAGTCAACGCCGCGCGACTCCTCAAGAAACCGTGTCAGCCATGTTGTGATCATCGTACGAGGTGTGGGCGGATAGTCGCGCTCCCATTGCGCAAGCTGGTTCTGGTACTCCTCAAGCTGTGACTGGTACATCTGCTTGTTCATCTCCTCCATGTGCGGCGAGTACATGGGATTCTCCGGGTTGTCGATCTCTTTGAGCTGTTGCTTCATCATCTCGATGGTCTGCGCAAGCATGGGGCGGTATTCCGCGGGTGTCTGCTTCAGATTTTCCTGTGCCTCGCGAAGTTGCCGCTGCATGTCTTCTTTGTCGGCACGACGTTGCTCGGCCACTGTTCGTGGAGGAGACGGCTTCTCCGGCTTCTGGTTTTCGCGGTACTGCTTATAGTTCCGCTGGAATTCGTCCGAGCGCGCGTAGGCTTTCGCAAACTCAGCAATCTCGCGCACGACGGCAGCGCGCTCCCCGGAGGCAATCTTCCTGAGGCTGACGACGCTCGGGTAGTTCAGATAGCCGCCGCTGAAACTGGACCAAATACACTCCTTGACGAAGTTGCCCGGGATGCCCACCTGTTCCAGAGCGCGCACGGTGCGGGCCTGCAACATGAAGAACCCGTACGCGAGAACAACCAGAACCAACATGGGGAGGACGACGAGAATCTTTTTCATGGCGGTGAGTGAAGAATGTTGATGGATGGGTTTAACGCCGTGCAAGATACGCCTTGCCGGTCGCGAAGTCAAGAGCGTGCAAGAGAATGCGGCGTCTTTGCTTGTCACCCCATCGCTCCGTATCTTGAAGTGCCGGACAATTCGTGTCATTCTCTCAAACGGACCCCATGACGATCAAGGCTTTCCGGTGCTTCACGTACGCATTCGTGATGACCAACCTCATTGCCGCGGGCTGTGGAAAAGCGCCGCGCCACCCTGTGCTTTCGCCGCAGGATAGTGTCACTATTGTGGAGGATAATATCAAGCACCGAGCGGCGATAGAGGACTTCTTCCGCAGCAGCCCGGACTCGCCGTTTCAACGCGACACCACGATTCACTACGATGGGATCAAGTGGTTTCCCATCAACCCCCACTTCCGCGGGCGGTCCATCCTTCACCGGTACGAACACCCGGAAACCGTGACGGTGATGGGAACGAAAGACGAAGAGCGGCGGTATCTGCGGTATGGCTATTTTGAGTTCGATGTGCCGGACGAGTATGGAATGATGAAAACCATCCGCATCAACGTGTACAAGTTTACGCCGCACGATGCAAAGCGCTATGCGCTCTATCGCAACGTGTTGAGCGTGTGGTTTACGGACAGAACAACCGGAAAGGACACTTACAAGGTCGGTCGCTATGTCGAGGTCGGCGAAGAACACCCCGACCCGAATTTTGTCTACACAATCGACCTGAACAAGGCCTACAACCCTTACTGTGCGTACAGCAATATCTATTCGTGTGCCATTCCGCGGAAGGAAGATCATGTTGACGTTGCCCTCCGCGTCGGCGAGAAGAAGTATCATGCGGATTAGAATGGCGCAAGTGCATTCCCCACGTTTCTCTCAACCACAGTTCGTGTACGCCGATGAATCAGCATAGACTTTACAGAACGATTGAAAGTTTCAGTAACAAGAAATTTCGCACCGATGAACATCTGCTTCGCCACGTGCTGGAGAGTATCATTCGGAACGAGGAAATCCCCATTCGGGGCGGACGTATCTGGAAATTGGAACCTCTCCAGGGCACGTACCGGCTGATCTATCAATCAGGCGAAGTCGAGTCCATCAAGAAGAACTTCCGTCTCCGGGTCCTGAACTACCCCATGTTCCTGCAACTTGGTCGCAAACGAACGATTGTGGCAACCGAAACAGACAAGTATTTGCGGCAGCGCGGCATCCGGCTGTACTCCGCCACCGGTGTGGGCGAGCCGGTGCAGTGGAAGGGGTATAGCCTCTATCCCTACGTTATCGGCTTCAATGCGGAGTACATGAAGCAGGATGAGGCATACGCGCTCAACATCATCAGCAGCGTGTTGACTGCGGCACTGAGAAACCGCCGCATCGAGTCGAAGGCAGCGGAGCTGGAAAAGGATCTGGATAAGGCGCGGGAGATTCAGCGCAGCATTCTCCCTGAGCACGAGTTGAGGTTCTCCGGCTATGAGATGTACGGCGTCTCCCTGCCGGAGCGGATCGTAGGCGGCGACTTCTTCGACTACTTGCAGGCGTCGGGCGACAAAGAGCGCCTTGGCGTCGTCATCGGCGACGCGGCGAGCAAGGGCCTTTCAGCGGCAGCACAGGCATTGTACGTTTCCGGCGCGCTGCGCATGGGCGTGGAATACCAAACGAAAATGGACACGTTTATTACGCGGATCAACCGCCTCGTCCACCGGACCTTCAAGGCAGAGCAATTCCTCTCGATGGTCTACCTCGAACTCACGACAAGCGAGAAAGGCCTCCTCTTTTATGTGAATGCCGGACACAGCAACCCCATCCTTCTCCGTGGCAAGACCGATGAAGTGGAGCTGCTGCCGGCGACCGGACAAATCCTTGGACCCTTCCCCGATGAGAGGTATCGAACGGATTTCACCGTCATGCGGAAGGGTGACGTTCTGCTTCTCTACACGGATGGAATCACCGAAGCGTCGAACGGCGACGGCGAATTGTACGGCGAGCAACGACTCATCCATCAACTGAAACAGCATCGCTTCCGCACGCCCAAGGAAATCTGCCAGTTCATCCTCGAAGACGTGCAAATCCACAACAGGATGGTGGAGTACTCAGACGATAAAACCGTGTTGGTGATCAAGCGGATAAAGTAGCGTCTTGATCGCTCACTATTTCGTGATGATCATCTTCCGCGTCTCGACGAAGCCGGGTGCCTGGATGCGGTAGAAGTATATGCCGGTGGGAAGTTCCTGGTTGCTGAACCTTACGTCGTAGGTGCCTGCACTTTGAATCCCTTCAAAGATCTTTGCAACCTCCTGTCCCAGCAAGTTAAAGACGGAAAGTCGCACATATCCTCCCTTGGGGATCGTGTACTGGATGGTGGTCATCGGATTGAAGGGGTTGGGAAAATTCTGCTCCAGAACTGCCTGCTGTTCCGTTTCTTTTTCACTTCCCGTTACTTCGCGCACAGCAGTAACAATTGTGATGTTGAAGCGCCGCACTTCTGCGCTGTACACCGCTATCTGTCCATCCGAAGCAACAACGCGCCAGAAATAGCTGCGGTTGACGCGCGGGAACGGAACGCGGAGTGAAACGTCTGTTCCTGCCGATGTGTCGCGCAGCGCCGGACTGTTGAAGGTGTTGACGGTATCGATCTGCACCCGGTAGCGTACGGTATCGAGATCGGGATCCTGCGATGGCGTCCAGACAAACTGGATACTTGGCGTGTTGGTGAAAGAAAACGTCGTGTCGTTGGACGGATAGAGAAGATGAAATACACCGGGTGGATCGTTCACATTTGCAACGAAGATATTGAAGGACTGTTCAACGAAGCCCCCGCCGTTTTCTGCGCGCAGCGTTACAGGGTGCATCCCTTGTAAGGCCTGGGCATTTGTCGGCCTCCAACGCACCGACCACGTTGTCGAATCGACCGTCATGCCGTCAGGCGCGACGAGAAGAGACAGTCCGGGCGGCGTGCCGGTAAACGTGGGCGTATAGGTATACAGTGCATCCTGCGTGGCGTTGATGGGGGGTGTTGAGGTAAACGTCGGGGCAATGGGTCGCAGGCGTAACAAACGGTTCGCGCTATACGGTCCATTGGTCAGATAAATGTTTCCGTCGGGGCCAACTTCAACATCGGCGAATCCGGTGGAGTAGGTAAAGAAGTTGGTGAACGACCCCGGCACGATCGTATCGCCGTTCTCCGTGAGTGTGAGCGTCCAGAGCGTGGGCGTGCTGTTCCCTGTGAACAGCAGCTTGCCGCGCAGGCGCGGAAACGCCGTGCCGCGGTACACCACGATGCCCGTCAGCGCCGGAAGCGGCGAACTGGGGAAGTAGTAGAGTGGCCGAACGTACGCCGGATTGTTTGTGTATGTGCAATTGCCTTCGACGGGCCAGCCCATGTTGCCGCGCGCGGGTACGCGATTGACTTCATCATCGCACGAGGGTCCGTTCTCCGTGCAGTACATAATGCCCGTCACCGGGTCGAATGTAAAGTCGAAGCTGTTGCGATGCCCGATGGACCAGAAGGGTGTGCCTGCAAAAGGATTGTCGGGTGGAATGGAGCCGTCGGGATTGAGACGAAGGATCTTGCCGCGCAGGTTTGTTGGCGTGGAGTCCTGCGCGTTGGAGGATGTTGCGTTGTCGCCGAAGCTCACGTACAGTTTGCCATCAGGCCCGAAGTGACAATTGCCGCCGTTGTGGTTGGTTGCTGTGTTGATACGCGTGCACACGACAATCGTCCGCGGGTCAACACCAATACCGCTCGAGTCGCGAAGCCGTACCACCACGTTGGCGCGATCTCCACTGCGCGTGTATTGCACGTAGACGAAAGGAGAGTCGGGATATTGCGGGTGGAGTGCAATGCCTAAGAGTCCTTGCTCACCACTCGTGGTGACACTCAACGTGGCAAACGGCGTGGGTCGAACCGCTCCCTGCTCGAAGATCTTGATGTTTCCTGTGTTCTTCTCCGTAAAGAAGAAACGCGGAATGCGTTCAGACGTGAACGCCATGCACACCGGCAGGGCAACCGCCGGACTCTGCGCCAGCGTATCCAGCCGGTACTGCTGTGCAAGAAGATTTCGAGTTGGATGAACCAGAGCACTCAAGAACAGAACAAGCCATACCAACTTCTTCATAATCAGCCTTCAGGTATTAACAAAGACGTTGTGCGACAACCTCCTGTGATAAACTCAACGAAGCAAGATCAATTTTCGTGTACGTCGGTATGCGATGCCAGTGCCCGGAATCGCCGCCTTCAACTGATAGAAGTACGCTCCGCTCGCCAGCATCAGCCCATCGAGTAATTCCTTGCGTTCACCCGGGCCCTGCACTGCATCAACCACGGTTACCACATGCTCGCCCGTCGTTGTGAAGACCGATATGTTCACATCTGTTTCGACAGGCAGTATGTAGGGAATGATCGTCACGCCGTTAAACGGGTTTGGATAGTTCTGCCACAACGCCATCTGCAAAGGTGGTGGCTGCATCACGCCGGAGGATTTCGCAACGAATCGTTCTCCGGCTCTGTGCAAGTGTTCACAGGTCGACTCTTCCTGCGGACATCGGAACCCGTAACCTTCACGATCGGTGCGCGGGCCCTCCAGAATTTGCCACACCACCGCTCCGGAGGCGCCGTCATAGAGCGTCGTGTTGAGCCAGCTTTCGTACA
The DNA here is from genome assembly GCA_964539775.1 of uncultured Chitinophagales bacterium. Lineage (GTDB taxonomy): Bacteria > Bacteroidota > Ignavibacteria > UBA10030 > UBA6906 > CAADGV01. The sequence goes on along the minus strand of CAZIKE010000002.1, from coordinate 8,174 downwards.
CGGCCGCTCGCTGCGTGCGCGCGCCAAACTCGCCCAAAACTAACGGCTTGCCCGCAGAACGGGCAACGCGAACATGATCGCGTATCCACGTCGTGCCAGCGCTGTACGGCAGATTCCACGATTCAGGATACAAATGGCAACTGCCAAAGTCAATAGTCGCAGTCACAATATTTTCGCGAAACGCAACGCCCGCGGTTCCATCGAAGAGCCACGATTGGTTGTTGTAGAAAGCCGTCGAATAGTCAGAGGGGCGAACGTCGAAGCCTTCTTCGCCCGTGCCCACAAGGTGGTTCGGGTCCACGGACTTGAGGAACGAGGCAGTCCGCTCGACCCATCGTCGCACCAACGCTCCTGTGCGATCGGACGAGCGAGGTTCATTTGCCAATTCCCATCCGAAAACATGCGGATCATCCCGGTATCGGATGCCCGTCAACGTATTGAGCCTGTTGACGAGCATACGAAGATAGCTCTGATACCAGTATCCGATGATCGAGTCGGAATAGAAGTCATCGTGCCCGAAGTGCTCGTTCAGCGCATAGCGGTAAGAGCGCCCGCCGGAGCCGTGAATGAGGACTGTGAGATCCTCCGTTGAGTAGCGGGATGCCCTCTGCTCCGAAGGGAAGCCCACCTCCGACCGCCAGCGGACGTACTGATTCATCCCTCCATAATCATCCCAATTGTTCACGAGTGGAATAAGGAGGCGAATGTTGTGGATGCGGGCCTGGAGAAGCACGAAATCGAGAGCCTGAAGTGCGCGCTCGTTATACGCTCCGGGTCGGTACTGGATCACTGCAGGGTTCAGACTGTCCGGTGCATCGAAGAAACCCCACGTGCGTACGACGGTCATGTTCAGCCCCGCGGCTGTCCGAAAGAGATCCTTCACCGTCTGTGTGTCGCCGCGTGCCGCCTGTTCCAACAGATAATAGGCGTTGGTGCCCAGAAAGAAGAAGGGATGGCTCCCAAGCCGGAGGGTGTCGCGGTCACGCGTGACGAAAGTTTCAGGCTGGGCACTGGAAGCGGCAGCAATCGTATGCAAGGCTGCCGCGACACACCACGCTGCACAACGCCGACTCATCGTTTATAGAGATATGCCGCGTCGAGCAATCTGGCCGTCGTGCCGTCGTGCAGTGCGTACTTGCTGCCGCTGTAGATTGCCGCCGCGCCGTACTCGCCTCGCTTGTTGATGGCGTAGAAGTTCACGTTGAAGGTTGGGCGGCCGGCGTCATCTTTGAGTCGCCGCATTCTGTTGTGTTCGACAATCCGCTTGCAGGCCTCGAGGCACGCCTGTTCCGGCGATGTGCCCTGCCGCATGAACTCCACTACCATGACGCTGCTGCAGTTGATCAGGTTTGCCTCGCCGCGCCCTGTAGAACCTGCGGCACCGACATCGTTATCACAGTACAGCCCAGCGCCAATGATCGGCGAGTCTCCCACACGACCGGGAATCTTGAAGGCAAGCCCGCTGGTCGTTGTAACGCAGGAAATGTCTCCCTTCATGTCCATCGCGCTGCAGTGAATCGTGCCCGTGTGGCGAAAGAACGGTTCGAAGAGGCCGCCGATATCTTTATCCTCAGGCGTGTGCGGAGGAAGCCAGTCGTCTTTGGTCGAAAGGTTCTCCTTCCAGCGGAGCCACTCCTCGCGCGCGCGATCGGTCAGGAGGTTCTCCTCGACGAATCCGTGAGCACGGGCAAAACGCAATGCGCCTTCGCCGACTAACAGCACGTGGTCGGTTCGTTCCATCACAAGCCGTGCGACCCTGGACGGGTTCTTGATGTTCCGAAGGGCGGCAACTGCGCCTGCGCGATGGGTGGGGCCGTGCATCACTGCGGCATCGAGTTCCACCACACCTTCCTCATTGGGCAGGCCGCCGTACCCGACACTGGTGTCGTTCGGATCGTCCTCCACGATGTTAACGCCGGCGATCACGGCATCGAGCGCGTCAGCGCCTTCGCGAATCATGTCGATTGCCCTGGTAACCGCAGGCAATCCATTACCACTGGAAATCGCCACAACGGTGCTGGGCGGCACAAGCTCGGAATGCAGTGAAGAAGGAAAAGCAGAAACAGCAAGCGCGCCTGCACCGGCTGCCGTGGCGCGCCTCAAGAATTCACGTCGAGTTGTTGGCATTCGTTTCTCACAAGTGGTGTGAGAAAAGGTAGAGATTCAATCAGTGAGAATCAATCGTCGCGTCCGCCGGGCGGTTTCGGAGGCGACGGGGGAACAGGCGGTGCGGTGCCTTCGTCCGGATACAGTGTGATACCCCAGTACTCGGAATCCTCCGGAGGATCGGAGTTCCAATCGCCATACGCGTGGGAATCGTCGGTGGCGTAGTGCAGCGTGTAGTCGCCTTTGTCGAGAATGATCGTCGTGTTCACGAGACGATTCTTGCGTGCGCCGCCGGCGTGTGTGGTCATCGAGTAGGTCATCTCCCACACGGTCGTACCCGTCCTGTTATCCGTAATCCAGCCATAGTCGGCCATCTCGCGACTGAAGCCCTCGCCAAGCGCGTACACGCGTACACGCGTCGTCTTGTCGAGCTTGAAGCGCACGGACTTATTCTCGCTGCTGCCGACGCGGATAATTTGTGCGAGGGCAAACTTGTCCCGCTCGTCGAAATACTTTATGACAATGGATCGATCAAACGACCCGCCGACGCCGTAGAGTGTGACACCGTAATGTTCCACGTCGTAGGGAGGATCCGCGTTCCAGTCACCGTAAGCGTGCGAACCGTCCGTAACGTAGTGAACGATGTAGCTTCCTTTGGGTAGGGTGATGATTTCGTCAATGACACGGTTTTTCGATGCACCGCCTGCGTGGCTCGTGCGATCAACATCCATCGTCCAGACCTTTGTCCTCGTGCGCGCATCGAGGATGACGGCATAGTCGGCCATCAATCGTCGCTGGTTGCTCCTCTCGCCAATGGCATAGACGCGAATGCGCGCATCTTGCCTCAGCGTAAAGCCTTCGCTGCGACTCTCGTTATCGCGCATCTTGGTAAGACTGAGGAAAGCATATCCCTCATCGACATGGGAAAGGAGCTTGAAGTGCGCCTCGTCCTTGTCCGAGTGTGCTACAAGCGTGATGCCGTAGTTCAGGGGGTCTGCAGGAGGTGCGCAATTCCAGTCAACCGCCGAGTGACTGTTGTCGGTAACGTAGTAGAGTGTGTACTCGCCTCTGGGAAGCATGACCTGGCCATCGAATTTCACGTTCTTTGACGTACCGCCTGCATGCTGGGAATTCCGCCATTGCATCTCCCACACACGCGACCGGTCCTGCAGGTTGACAATCCAGCCATAGTCTGCAAGCTCATATTCTCCTCGCAACCCCTCGCCTAGCGCATAGACGCGCACGGTCATCGGTTCGGACACGGAGAAGGTTTGGCGGATGAATTCGTCCTCGCCAAGCCGTGTTGCTTTGAACAGGACATGGGAGAATTCCTTCGGTGGGGTGAACGGGGTAACAGAGGACGCGTGTCGTTCATCGACCAAGACCTCCATCCCCCACTCCTTCGACCGCTTCTCCCATTCCTCACGCACATCGTCGCCGAACCACTTGTCGAACCAGCTTTCCAACCACCCCTTTTCCCGTTTGCTCGACGAGATCCCCATATTGAACAGCCCCCCTTCACGATGATCGACATTCATATTGAGGTTCTTGAATGTCGAAACGTAGGTGAAGGTTGCTGCGGCAAAATACAGCTCGTACGTTCCTCGCGGCAAAGTCACTTCATCATCAAAGGTTCTATCGTCTCGTGAACGCGAGGTGTTCTCGTTCGTCATCACCCACACGACCTCGCGGCGATCGGCATCGAGGATCCAGCCGTACGCAAACATGTCGTCGCCACTCCATTTCTTCTCACTGTCGCATTTGCTGCCGGCAGCGCCGCGCGCAACAATGTGTACCGTTGTCGGTTGGGAGAGAATTATCCCGGCGGCCTTCAGCTCGGTCTTGCTGAAATCGCGCAGCGACACCACGGTCTTCTCGCCTGCCAGTGCGCCAACCAGAAGCGAGGAGGCCAGTATGAGAGAAAATATGCTGCGGCGGAGCATACACAAACCTTGACAACGAATGATGACACGTATCCTGTTCAATAGTACGCCCTCACCCAGAACATGGTTGCAGAACATGTTGGGATTTACAGACGAAATTCATTTATTGACAACCTGCGTAGGTGGTATGACGTACTCTTGTTGGTCATTTCATGGCAAACATCGCAGTTCAAGCACAAGATATCGTCAAAGTGTATAAGGGGCAAGTCCGGCAGGGTGCTCGTGCTCTGGATGGACTCTCGCTGTCGGTACGCGAGGGTGAGATCTTTGGCCTGTTAGGAAGGAACGGTGCTGGGAAGACGACGCTGCTGCGCATCCTGACGACGCTGATTCCTCCGACAAGCGGCACGGCCTCCGTGATGGGATATGACGTGCAGAAGAACGGACTGAACGTGCGCCAGCAGATCTGCGCCGTCCTTCAGGAGAATGCGCTGGAGATGTTCCTTTCGGTCAGGGATAATCTTACAACCTATGCGCGCTTTCATGCCGTCCCGTCGCATGAGCGCGAACAGCGCGCCATGACTGTGATGGAGCAGTTCGGCCTTACCGAGCACAGCAACACGAAGGTGATGGACCTGAGCGGCGGCCTGAAACGGCGGTTGCAAGTCGCCAAAGTGTTCATGGTGGATAAGCCCGTCGTGTTCCTCGATGAGGCCACCACAGGCATGGATCCGATCTACAAGCGGGCGGTACTCGATGCGATTCGTGAGCAGGCGCGCAAGGGAAGAACTATCGTCCTGACGACACACATCCTGCACGAGGCGGAGGAATTGTGTGACACCATCGCCATGATCCACAAGGGGAGAATTGTTGCCATCGGCGACGTCAACACCATGAAGGCGAACGTGACGAGTGTGTTTGAGGTGAGCATGACGTTTGATCATCTTACGGACGCTATTGTTGCCACGCTTCATGCCCTCGCACCATCGCGGTTGGAACGAACAGGAAACACGATCATCCTGTCCGTCAACGGCGTTGAAACCCGGCTGCTGGAAGCCATCACGCAGCTTTCGCGAGAGACGAGGATTATCCATCTTGAAGTAAGTGGCGGAACACTGGAAGATGCCTTCGTTCAGCTGTTAGGACCCTCGGAGGAGGAACAGACATGAGCATGATTCTTGCCGTCCTCTATCGGGAGTATCGGATTCGCGCGACAAGCCTGGTCTGGATGTTCTTTGATCTCTTCATGCCGTTAGTGTACTTGCTCATGTTCGGCATCGGCCTGGACAAAGCGCTCTCCGGCGGGATCGTTTCCGAAGGTATCACAGTACGATACCAGACATTTTTTCTCGCCGGCGTCCTATCGATGGCATGCTTCGGCATCGCCATCAATACCTCGTACGGGTTCTTTGTCGATCGCGACAACGGCATCTTCTACGAATTCCTGACCTATCCCATGACGCGGGGGCAGTTCCTCATCGGCAAAATCGTGTTCAACTGCTCACTTGCCGTCCTGCAATCCACGATTACCATGTCGGCGGGGGTTCTTGTCCTCGACATTCCTATTCAGTGGCCGCTGCTTGGTTTTGCGTTGGCAGGCATTGTCCTGGGGACAGCAGGTTGGTTTTTCTTCCTCGCGATCTTTGCCCTCAGGATTCATCGCAACGACATCTTCAACACGGTCTTGAACGTTGCCTATTTTGTTTTAATGTTCGGCAGCAGCATGTTCTATCCCATCGACACCATGCCCCCGTGGTTGAGAACCATCTCGCTGTTCAATCCGCTGACCTGGCACACGGACGCTTTGCGCTATGCTACCATTGGTTTGGGGACGCCGGAGACCATCGTTGCCGAGGCCATCGCTTTCGGAGGTTTTTTGCTTCTGTCGTTCTGGGGAGCCGTTCGAACGCTCCAGAACGCAATCTTGAGATAAGTAGATGAGGACAGGAATCCCTCCGGTTGCCCGACTGGTAGATTTTTTTTCAGAGGCTACTTGACAATACCCATGCGTCGGGGTATATTTCGGATACCATAATCCGAATATCTGGACTTCCCCGTCGCCTGAAGTCCTCCTGCCTTGAATACACAGGGCGATACGTTGTTCTTTCACACACGCCGTTCCTCACTTGCGTCCCCCATCCGCAGTTTTCTCTCTCTCATTACTCGGATAGCTATGGGAAATCCATTTACGGGAACGGTTCTTCAAATTGGAGATGCGAAGTGTACGTCTCAGGTTAGTTCTCATTATACGAGGTCATTGTATGAAAACGACAAGCCGACGCGACTTTCTCAGGCAATCCGGGAGAGGCATAGCCGGAGCAGTCCTGGCAACTAGTTTCCTCGATCTCAACCTCCTTCAGTTCGTTCGCAAGGTCGACAATCCTCTCGCCTACTATCCCGATCGCGATTGGGAAAAGGTGTACCGCGACCAGTATCGCTACGACCGAACGTTTACGTACATCTGCGCGCCCAATGATACGCACAACTGCCGGCTGCGCGCGTTCGTGCGCAACGGCATTGTCGTTCGCATCGAGCAGAACTACGACGCAACCGAAGTGACCGACATCTACGGAAACACAATTCCCCCGTCCTGGAATCCCCGCGGCTGCTTGAAAGGCTACACGTACGTGCGACGGATGTACGGGCCGTACCGTGTGAAATATCCGATGATTCGAAAAGGATGGAAGGACTGGGCTGATGCTGGCTTTCCGACCGCGGCGAACGGTGTTCCAGATAAAAAATATTTCCAGCGCGGTGACGATAGTTGGTTGAGGGTGAGCTGGGACGAGGTTTCCAACTACGCGGCACTTGGACTACTCCACGTGATGAAAAAGTATCAAGGTGAGGAAGGTGCCGACCGCCTACGCGCGCAAGGATATCCGGAAGAAATGATCGAAGCAATGCACGGCAGCGGCGGACAAGTCGTGAAGATCCGCCCGGGCATGTCGCTCCACGGCGCGTTGCGCATCCAGGCGCTGAAACGCTTTGCCAACATGCTCGCGCTTCACGATGAAGCGGAGGCGAGGAAGCACCATCGAGAGCCGCTCGGTGCGCGCTCGTGGACGAACTACGACTGGCATGGCGACCTGCCGCCCGGCCACCCGATGGTGACGGGCATTCAAACACACGACGATGACCACAATAATTTTCGCCACGCGAGGCTCTTCATCATTCAAGGGGTGAATTTCGTCGAAAACAAAATGTCCGATGCACACTGGTGGATCGAGACGATGGAGCGCGGAGGGAAGATCGTCGTCATCGCACCCGAGTATAGTCCGTCATCGCAGAAAGCTGACTACTGGATTCCCCTCCGACCCGGAACGGATACCGCACTGCAGCTCGGCGTTACCAATATTCTCTTCAAAGAAAAACTCTACGATGCCGATTTCGTCAAGCGTTTCACCGATATGCCGCTACTGGTGAGGCTGGATACGCTGAAGTTGCTCCGTGCCTCGGATATCTTCAAGGGCTACAGGAATCGGGAGCTGAAAGGATACAGCGTCACCGTGCAAAAGATCGATCCCGAAGCACGCGAGCAGTGGGGCGATTTTGTGGTATGGGATGCAAAGACGAAAAAGCCGGTGGCAATCACGCGTGAAGATGTCGGCAAGTTTATTGATGACAGGAAACTCGACCCTGCTCTCGACGGCAACTTCACGGTGAAAGATGTCAAAGGAAAACAGATCAAGGTCAAAACGGTTTTCCAGCTCTACAAAGAACTCTGCGCCGAATACGACCTCGAAACCACACACCAGATTACCGGTTCTCCGAAGGACCTTATCGTCCGGCTTGCGCGTGATCTTGGCACGATCAAACCCGCCGCTGTTCACACCGGCGAAGGGATCAACCACTACTTCCACTGCGATCTCTCCACGCGAGGAACATTCTTGTGGATGGCACTGACGGGCAACATCGGCAAGCCCGGTTCCGGTGTCGGGCACTGGGCGGGCAACTACAAATTCTGTGTATTCGACGGGCTGCCTCGTTTCAACACGGAGGATCCGTTCAACATGACTCTTGATCCGTCCGTCCACGGCAGCCAGATCAACGTGAAGAAGTACTACAAACCCGAGAACGTATGCTACTGGAACTACGAAGACCGCCCGCTCATCGTTAAGACGAAGGAGGGACGGAGAGTCTTCACCGGCAAGACGCACATGCCCACACCCACGAAGGTCCAATGGA
>CAZIKE010000001.1:93187-102800 GCA_964539775.1 uncultured Chitinophagales bacterium | reverse complement strand
GTGGATGATCGCATCGGCTCGCTTGAGGTCGGCAAAGATGCAACACTGATCGTTACCACCGGCGATCCGTTAGAGATCGTGACACAGGTGGAGATGGAATTCATTCAGGGGCGGAAAATCGATCTCACCAGCAAGCACACGATGCTGTACGAGAAGTACAGGGAAAAATATCGGCGGCAAGCAAGGAAGTAGGTGGGGACAATTCGCTTATGGATTGCTGTCGGCGTTTGAACAAACAACCCCCTTTTCGTACCTTGACTGTGCCGAACTCAGACATTGCACTGATCAGTGGTCTTGCCGTTGTGGAGAGACTGGATTTCCTACAACGGCTTTTTGATACTTGTGAAGCAGAACGACGCATGAAAGCGATTGTACCCATGAGCTCCACTCTTCATCACATTCTCCTCGAACCGGAAGCGCCGACACGCGCACCGTATCCTACCGTGATCATGCTGCACGGCCTCGGAGCGGATGAGCACGACCTTGCGGGCCTCGCGCCGTTTCTCGACCCGCGGTTGCTCACCCTCAGCGTCCGTGCGCCTTTTCCGCTTGAATGGGGTGGATACAAGTGGTACGACTTCTCCGAGCTGGGCAGACCCGATCCGGTGCAGTTCCGAGAGAGCTGTGAACGGCTGTCGCAGTTTGTACAGGATGCGCTTGCACACTACCCCATCGATTCGGAGCGTCTGTATCTCCTCGGGTTCAGTATGGGGACTGTGATGGCCCTGGCGATGGCTTTGAGTGAGCCTACAGTGTTTCGCGGTGTGATGGCCAATAGCGGGTATCTTGCTGAAGGAACACATCTCACCTATCGCTGGCGAGACGTTGCCGGAAAGAGCTTTTATGTTGCGCATGGCGCGCATGACGAATTGATCCCGGTACAGGCGAGCCGCATCATCAGAGCCAAGCTGGAGGAGGCGAAGGCGCTCGTCGAATATCATGAATTTCCGATGGCGCATGAAATTGGCGAGCACAGCCTGAGCGCCATGGCTCGCTGGCTGACCGCGCAGATAAATGGCGCTGGAGACTGAACCGTATGCCGCAGAACGAACTTCTCCTTTTCATCCTTTTCAATCTCTTCATCCTCTTCCTCCTTGCGCTCGACCTCGGTGTGTTCCATCGGAAAGACGAGCAGGTCAGTGTAAAGGAAGCGGCCATCTGGAGCGCGATCTGGATTGCTCTCTCACTGCTCTTCAATCTCGGATTGTTCTTCTGGCTGAAGGAGCGAACGGGCAGCACGGCGGAAGCGACGCGCGTCAGCCTCGAGTTTCTTACAGGCTACCTGATGGAGAAAGCACTCTCGGTGGACAACATCTTCGTTTTCATCGTCATCTTTTCCTACTTCGGTGTTCCACCTCATCTTCACCATCGTGTGTTGTTCTGGGGTGTGCTCGGTGCCCTCATTATGCGCGGCATCTTCATTGCTCTGGGCGCAGCCCTCATCGCTCGTTTTGATTGGATCCTCTACGTCTTCGGCATCATTCTCATCATCAGCGGTTGGAAGATGGCCTTCAGCAGCGGTGAGCCGGTTCATCCGGAGAAGAACATCTTCATCCGCCTGGCGAAAAAGTTCTTTCGCGTGCAGCCCGGATTCGAGTCGCATAACTTCTTCATCCGTCGGGAGGGGAAGATCCATATCACCACCCTTTTTCTGGTGCTGATCACTGTTGAGACAACTGATGTCGTGTTCGCCGTGGACTCCATTCCGGCCGTCTTCGGCATAACACGTGATCCCTTCATCGTCTATTCGTCCAACGTCTTTGCGATCCTCGGTCTGCGGGCACTGTACTTTCTCCTGGCAGGGGTAATGAACACGTTTTACTATCTGAAGTTCGGACTTTCGTTCATTCTGGTCTTTATCGGGTGTAAGATGTTGGTCGAGGATTTCGTTCACGTTCCTATCACCATTTCACTGGCGGTGGTGGGATCGGTGCTGAGTGTTGCTGTTCTCGCGTCTCTTGTTCGCAATCGTCGCCTGCGTGTGAATGAGTAGCCGCTTGCCGTTGCACAGACGTTCGTTCACGTTTTATCTCATCGTTCACAGAAAGAAGAAGGATATGATGTATCGCCTGGTGATTCCTGTCTGCGCGATCATAACAGTGAATTCGTGTGCAAGAGACCCGAAGCGCGAGGCCGACGAATTCCTTTCGTCGTACACTACACAATACCAGAAGTTGTACTACGAGGCAAACAAAGCACAGTGGCTGGCAAACACCGACATCAGCGACGAGCACGATAGCCTGGCTACGGAAGCAACGAAAGCCCTGGCGAAGTTTCAAGGGAGTGTCGATGTCATCGAAAAGACCCGAACGCTTCTCGCGCAGAAAGACCTCTTGGATCCGCTTCAGGTGCGTCAGCTCGACAAAATTCGGCTCGCGGCGGCCCATAGCCCGGGAACCATTCCCGCCACCGTCGACTCGCTCATCGCCGCTACGACCAAACAGACAAGCGTGCTCTACGGCTATGAGTACGTTATGACCGGCAAGGATGGCAAACCCAGGAAGGTGACGACGAACGACATCGACCGCATCTTGCAGGAATCCAACGACGTGCGGGAGCGATTGTTTGCCTGGGAAACGTCGAAGGGTGTCGGCGTGAAGCTGAAGGACGGGTTGGTGGAGTTGCAACGCCTACGCAACCGGGTCGCGCGCGAGATGGGCTATAGCTCCTATTTCGGTCTCGAGGTGGCAGACTACGGCATGAGCACGCAAGATATGATGGCATTGATGGAGAAGCTGATCGTCGAGCTGAGACCACTCTATCGCGAGCTGCACACGTACGCTCGCTACGAGCTTGCCAAACGCTACAAGCAACCTGTTCCCGAGAAGCTTCCCGCGCACTGGTTGCCCAATCGCTGGGGGCAGAACTGGCCCGGCATCGTTGCGGCGGTCAACCTCGACGCGCTGTTCAAGGACAAATCCAAGGAGTGGATTGTGCAGCAAGCCGAGAACTTCTATGTGAGCATGGGCTTCCCGAAGTTGAACCACACCTTCTGGGAGAAATCCGACCTGTATCCCGTCGGGCCGGCATCGACACGCAAGAAGAACAACCACGCATCCGCCTGGCATCTCAACCTCGAGGATGATTATCGCTCGCTCATGAGCGTCGAGCCTACTGCCGAATGGTTTCGCACCACGCATCACGAATTGGGACACATTTACTACTTCATCGAATACACCAATCCCGATGTGCCGCTGCTGTTGCGCGACGGGGCAAACCGCAGCTACCATGAAGGCATCGGCGACCTGATGGCGATCGCTTCGCTGCAGCGGCCCTACCTCGATGAGGTGGGGTTGATGCGGCCCGACACCAAGATCGACCACATACAATGGCTCCTCAACGACGCGCTCTCCGGCAACTCAGTCGTCTTCATTCCCTTTGCAGCCGGAACGATGTCGCACTTCGAACACGATCTGTACGAAAGCAACCTGCCGAAGGATCAGTTCAACAGCCGGTGGTGGCAGTACGTGGAGCAGTATCAGGGCATCGTGCCGCCCACACCGCGCGGTGAGCAGTACTGTGATGCCGCAACCAAGACGCACATCATCGACGATCCCGCGCAGTATTACGACTACGCACTCTCCTGTGTGCTGAAGTTCCAGCTGCACGACTACATTGCGCGCACCATCCTCCAGCAGGACCCTCGTTCCTGCAACTACTACGGCAAGAAAAACGTGGCCGCATTCCTGCGCAGCATCATGAAGCACGGCGCAAGCAAGGATTGGCGAACTGTGCTGAAGGAAACGACCGGCGAAGACCTGAGCGCGCGCGCCATGCTGGAATATTTCCAGCCGCTGATGGACTATCTCAGAACAGTGAATGAGGGAAGGAAGCACGCCATCTGAACATCGGGTCGTTCCGATTCGGGGTGTTGCATTGTTCCGTTGAGAACTCGCTCAGCGATACTGAAGTCCAGGATACAGCAGGTTGATCGCAGCCTGATGAAGGGGCGAGTAAACGTATCCGAACACCTGCCACGCGACAATCAAGCCCAACAGCGCAAGGCCCGAGCGATACATGACGCTCATGTAGGTTTGCCCCAACCGTGCACTCATGAACAGAGGCAGTACGCCGCTTCCATCGAGCGGCGGAACGGGAAGAAGGTTGAACGCAAAGAGCAGGAGGTTCAACGAGAACAACACACTGAGCATTGTCGCCGCCTGTATCCACACACCATCGGCGGGCACGTCGGTGAGGTGCATGAAGGTGATAGTTTCAGGAGGAGCGAAGATGCCGAAAGCCATGCCGAGCCTGATGAGCATACCGGCGCACACGACCAGCAGGAGGTTCGACAGGGGTCCTGCTAACGCCATGAATGCCGCACGACGTGGATAGCGCAGCGCCCACTGCGGATTGTACGGCGCGCTTGCCCAACCCATCATCCATCCGCTCAGGAAGAAAGAAAGAATCGGTACGACAACCGTGCCGAACGGCTCGCGGCGTATGTGCGGCAGAGGGTTCAACGTTACCTGCCCGCCGTGATACGCTGTGCGATCCCCCAGCTTCATCGCCACAAATGCATGCGACGCTTCGTGGAGTGTCGTCGAGAACAGGAACACGACATACCAGAGCAGACCGTTGGCAAGCTGGTCGGGTGTCATGAAAGGCTGCGTCATGCTTCTCCGTTCCACTCGCGGAAAAAGCGTTGAAGGAATTCCTCCATAAATGCATGACGCTCCCCAGCAAGCTTCCTGGCCGTTGGGGTGTTCATGCGATCTTTCAGGAGTAGAAGTTTTTCGTAAAAGTGATTCACGGTTGTGCCGTTGTGGTTCTTGTATTCCTCAAAGGAGTGGTGGAGTGTTGGGGCGATGGAGGGATTGTGCATCTCGCGACTTTTGTGCCCGCCGTAGGCAAACGTCCGCGCAATCCCGATTGCGCCGAGAGCGTCAAGGCGATCGGCATCCTGCACGACCATGCCCTCCTTCGTCGGCATGCTGTCTGGCACCCCTGCGCCTTTGAAAGAGAGTCGAGCGATGATGGTGCAGACGTGGTCGATCGTTGCCTTCTCGACTCCGATGCTCTCCAGCCACCTCCGGGCCTCGCGCGCTCCTGCCATCTCATCACCGGAGAACTTCCAGTCCGCAACGTCGTGCAGCAAGGCTGCAAGCTCAATGACGAACCGGTCGCCTCCTTCTGTGTCAGCGATCGTTATGGCATTCTTCCACACACGCTCGATATGAAACCAGTCGTGTCCCGAACCTTCACCGGAAAGTCTGGCCTTCACGTAGCCTGCTGTTGCGCTGATGATGGCGCCTTTATCCAATGCTTCTTGGGGTTCTGTTTGGATTGATGGGATCGAGTTTATGATACAAGAATCGAGAGGGATGTGCAAGGTGAGGTTGCTTCACGCCACCTTCTCGACTTCGATGAAATTGGTGGAGCCGCGGGCGAAGAACGGCTGCCCGGCGAGCAGCACGATGTATTCGCCTCGTTGGATCAGGCCGAGGTTCAACAGCTTCTCCTGGATTTGGTGGACGGCCTTGTCGGAGTCCTGTTCGAGTGATTCGAGCACGATGCCGTGCACACCCCAGATGAGTTTGAGGCGCCGCAGGATTTTGGCGCGGTCGGTGATGGCGATGATGCGCGTACGTGGGCGGTAGCGCGAAAGCACGCGGGCGGTCTCTCCCGAATGTGTTACGCAAACAATCGCGGCGGCATGCATCTGTTCTGCCAGAACGCATGCCGCGCGTCCTAACGCATCGTGCCTGCTGCTCACGCCTTTGTGGGGATGGTCGAGAAGACGATTCGTGCCGAGGTTCTCTGCCTCCACTTTGCGGATGATCCGGTCCATGATCTGTACGGCCTCCAACGGATACTTCCCCACACTCGTCTCGCCGCTCAGCATCACCGCATCGGCGCCATCCACCACACCGTTGGCGACGTCGTTGGCTTCGGCGCGCGTCGGAGTCGGGCTGTTGATCATGGACTCCAGCATCTGGGTTGCAATGATGACGGGTTTGCCCGCTTCATTGCACTTGCGGATGATTTTCTTTTGCAGCATCGGCACGTCCTCCGGCGGCAGCTCTACGCCGAGGTCGCCGCGAGCGATCATGATCGCGTCTGCTTCGGCGATGATCTCATCAATGTTGGCAACAGCTTGCGGCTTCTCGATCTTTGCCACGATCGGCAGGAAGCGGCTCTTCTCGATTCGTTCGACGATCGCCTTGCGGAGCCGGCGGATGTCATCGGCGGTGCGGACGAACGACAGCGCCACGTAGTCAACATCGTGCTTGATGCCGAACTCGAGATCCTGAATATCTTTCGCCGTCAGCGACGGCGTGCTGACGGCAACGTTCGGGAGGTTGATGCCTTTGTGGGCAGAAAGCGTTCCTCCCACAATCACTTCGCAGCGGACATCGTTGCCGCGCACTTCCATGACACGGACACGCAATTTTCCGTCGTCCAACAAGATCATGTCCCCGGGATGGACATCCTGCGTAAGATTGGTGTACGTGGTGGAGACTTTCGTCTGGTCGCCGAGAATAGGTTCGGTTGTGATCGTGAAAGCTTGCCCTTGCTTCAGCTCGATGAAGGGGACCGCGAACGCGCCTATCCTGATCTTTGGTCCCTGAAGGTCCTGCAGGACCGATACAATCTCGCCCGTGCTCCGCATCGCCTCCTGGAGATTGGCAATGGCCTGGAGATGATCTTCATGCGTTCCGTGCGAGAAGTTCAGTCTCACCACGTCAACGCCCGAACGCATCAACTGCATCAGCATCTCGACGGAGTTGGTGGAGGGGCCGAGCGTTGCAACGATTTTCGTGTTGTTGTATTTGGACGCTTTCATCGAGCTTATCATCTCCTCATCTACACCAATACCATAAGCCTAGCGAAGAGTGTGCTGCCGTTCCTGACGAAGCATTGCCACCAATTGGGGGAGGACTTCGCCTGCCTTGCCCGGAATAAACTCGTCCGCGATGTCGGTCAGCGGCGTGGATTCGGGATTAATTTCGATGATGTACCCGCCGCTGCGCTTGGCTTCGAGCGGAAGCGACGCTGCCGGATAGACCACGCCCGACGTACCGATAGAGAGCAGGACGTCCGCATTGCGGCAAGCGTTCTCGGCGCCGGCCCATTCGTCTTCGGGGAGGAGTTCGCCGAACCACACCACGTCGGGCCTGATCAATCCACCACAACTGCAACGCGGCACAGAGGGCCCCTGCAGCACATACTCGTTGGTGAAGTTCCTGCCGCACTGCATACAAAAGTTGCGCTCGATGTTACCGTGCAGCTCATACACCCGTGTGCTGCCCGCACGACGATGAAGGTTATCGATGTTCTGCGTTACGACGGAGAACGACCGGAACATCTTCTCCATCTCTACAAGTGCATAGTGTCCCGGATTGGGCTGAACGTCCGCAATCACCTTCTTGCGTGCAGCGTACCATTCCCACACCAACTCGGGATTGCGAAGGAAGGCGTTCAGGTTGGCAAGTTCTTCGGGCTTGAATTTCGCCCAGATGCCGTCGGTGCCGCGGAAGGTGGGGACGCCGCTTTCCGCAGAGATGCCGGCGCCCGTGAAGGCCACAACGCTTTCGGCACGTGCAAGTGCTGTTTGTGTGGCTTCCGAACAGATCATGATGCAGGTGTGAGTGTCAAGCGGTGCATACGGTGCAGCGCGGATTGTTTGTCCGAGCGAACGGTCTTGTACGCGCCGTTCAGCCACAACGCCGTCTGATCGTCGAAATGGGGATGGAACGGCTGGCCGGACTGTCCACTCGGTATGACGGTTCTTGCTTCAAAGGGGTTGCCCATATCCACGATGCGACGGAACGAGGCGCCGACCGTGACGCCAAACGGGATGTTGAACGGTCCCGGCTGCATTGCATCATTGAAACTGTACTCGCCGCTGGTGAGTGCTGTGGACGCACCGCCGTAGGGGAACGGCCCGATATTGAAGACCTTGTCTAACGGCTTCTTCAGCCCGAACGGGTGTTGCAGAGTGACGGTGTGCAAGTTTCCCCATTGCCAGTTCTTGGTTTCATCCCCCAAAGTCGAGCGGAGGGCGTTGATGGCTTCTTTCATGCTCTGCAGAAGAATATCGTCCCGTGTTTCGACAACGCTTGTCCGGATGTTGTCGAACCACGATGACGTCTCTTGCTCGACAAGCCGCATGGTGACGCGCAGCGGGATGTTGATGAGCAGCAGGTAATCGTGCAACAGCTCGCTTCCCATCTCATCCTCATACACATTCTTCATCAGATGGGTGAGGAATTGCTGGAAGAGAGCCGTGGCGACATCTTCGCGCGCAAAGACGAAATTCCAGTTAGCAAAGTACTCCATCACAAGGTCGCCGTAGGGAGGATCGAGCTTTCCTCTGCATGCTTCCAGGATGTACGGTGTGAAGCGCCTGGCATAGTACGAGAATTGATCGTTCTGCAACCGCTCGAAGTCTGCGATGGAGAATTTCTGTTCTTTGCTCAATTCTTCGCGCAGTCGCAGGAAGCGGGCAGGCGGCTCCCACAACTCCGTAATGTAGTAGGGGTAGCTGTCATCGACGATCTTGTTGTTCGCTGTGGCGATGAACCCTTCGGGGGGATTGAACAGATGCGGGAGCTGCTCGAACGGCACGAAGCCCTGCCACTCGGTAGCTTTCTCCCAGCCCGGAAGGGGAAGAAGCGGTTGAAGCGAAGGCGAACGCTTGGGCAGCCACACGCCGCACCAGTAGCCGATGTTGCCGCGAGCATCACCGTACACAAAGTTCTGTCCGGGTCCGCTGAACTCCTTCACGCCTGCAAGAAACTCCTGCCAATTGCTTGCACGATTGATCGTGTTGAATGCCTCCACCTGGTCGCTGATCTCGGCGCCCGTCCATCGCATGGAGGCGACGAAGGGAAGGCGCGCCTTCTTCAACATCGTGTGCACGTCGGTCACGATGGGACCGTGATGCGTGGAGCGGATTGTGACGTAGTGGAGCGTGTCGTCCCGAACAACAATTTCTTCCTCGCGAATCGTCAGAGGTAGCGACTGGCCATCATACATATACCGGTTCGGATCGGTTGAATCAATGCGTTCGATGTAGAAATCGGCATCGTCGGCCATCGCGTTCGTGAGACCCCATGCAATATTCTCATTGTTTCCGGCCACGATACCGGGCACGCCGGGAATGGAGAACCCCATTACGTTGTACCCCGCGCCGTGCAGGCTCACTTCATACCATTTGGAGGGATTGGTGAGCTGAAGGTGCGTGTCGTTGGCCAACAGAACGGAGTTCGTCTCGGATTTCTGTGGGGCGACAACCCACGCGTTGCTTCCGCCCAACAGTCCGCCGATGCCGCGGAATGCGCAGTAGTCCTGTGCGGTCCGAAGAAATGCAAGAGCCGGTTTGACGACCGACTTCCATTCGCTGGCCGGCACAATGGGTGGCACTTCAGGAGGATAGGAAGGAAAGACTTCACTTGCTTTTTCGAAACCGACCCGCTCGACAAGTGCACCCAGCGTCAGATCGACCCACCACGAAAGGTTCAACTCCCACGCCATCAACCTGCCGATGATGATGCTCTGCAGCGGCGTCCACGGTTCGGGTTCGTAGCGGAGCAAATCGAACTCGATGGGATACTTCCCTGTGTGCGACGTGATAAATGCATTCACCCCATCGGCATAGGCTTGCAGG
>CAZIKE010000001.1:20788-93165 GCA_964539775.1 uncultured Chitinophagales bacterium | reverse complement strand
GAGATGGAGCGTTCGACCTCTTCAGCAATCCTGCGGATACCGATGATGCGGAACATCTTATCGAACTCCAGGGTCACGCTGCCGAAAAGTTCCGAGAGACGGCCCTGGCCGATCCGTCGTGTCATGTCCATCTGCCAGAGTCTATCCTGCGCGTGGACGTATCCGAGCGCGAAGAACAGGTCGTGCTCGTTCTGTGCTTCGATGCGTGGCACGCCGTACTCGTCTCGCGTAATTTCCACGGGTTGGACAATGCCCGGCACTGTGAGCGAGCCTGCTGTTTCCGGAAATGATTTCCGAATCTGGGAGCGGACAAAGAGCACGCCCGCAACCAGTGTTGCGACCAGAACACCGAGGACGCCGAGGACCACCTTTTTTCGCGCGGACAAGAACAAACTCCGGAGGTTAGAACAAAATACAAAGTCCGTCCCGAGTGTGGCGGGGCGGACTTCAATATATTCAAACGTGTTTCGTCTTGCAATCAATAGCGATAGGAGAAGGTCAGGGCAACGTTGTTGGTCCTTACATCCTCAAGCAGTTGAGGACTTCCGCTGTAGTTGTAGCGGAAGGTCTTCCACCATCCGTGGGCGTACGCGAGGTCGAGCATCGTGTCTTCGCTCAGAAGAAGGCCGAGACCGGCAGTGACGTACTTCTGATCGAAAGACGCCGGATCGCTCTTGAATGGTGACGTATTGTAGATGAACCCGCCGCGCAACCGCACGCCGATCTCTTTGAGGTCGTACTCGACACCACCTCGCAGGTTGGCCGTTGCGCGGAACAAATCCTTGATGTCCTTGTTCAACGCAATCACGTCGGGGTTAGCATTGCGAAATTCGAGCTGCGTCCAATCGGTGTACTCCACATCGCCGGAGAGCACCAGATCACGAATGACCACGGACGCTCCGGCGCTGAACACCCACGGCGTCAGGACGTCGTACTCGCCGGAGTCATTGGTGGGATCGGGTGAGACAATGTCGCCATTGTCATAGAAGGCTTTGTACGTGGAGCCAAACGTCTCCTTTACCCGGAACGACGTTGGAGATTTCACATTGATGCCAAAACGGAATCGGTCCGGCACCCGGTACATCAGCCCTAACTTTGCGTTGAAGCCGGAAAGGTCGCTCTCCACAAAATCATCCTGCGTGAACTGATCGAACTGAAGCGGGCTTCCGGGGACGGAGCTGGAGTAGATGTTTCGATTGTCCTGCTCCTTGTATGTTCGATCGTACGTGTAGGTGCCGGTGACATAGGTGAGCGAAAGCCCGACCGAGACATTCCGCGCAATATCAATTGCGCCGCCGGCTGACCAGTTGTTCAGTCCACCACCCTCCAACACTTTGCCCAACTGCGTTACACGGTTGACGATGGGACTGTAGTACACAAGCTGGTTTTGTGCGTTGCGTGTGGTGTCTGCAAGATACAACTCCCAGGCGATCCCGCTCGGGTTTCCACTGACAGGTGAGCCATCTCGTGTGTAGGTCTGGATGATGCTGCTCGTGGGATTGAATGCCTCGAACGAAACACCGGTCGTAAAGTTGCTTTGACGATTGTAGCCGAATGCAAACACCAAGCTTCCTCGTCGAACCGGCACAGGGAAGACGAGTCCAAGAGCGTTCAGCTGCGTCGCATTATTCGTGTACGATTGTGAAGCGCCGATATACGAGCTGGTGTTCCCATAGTTCAGATGCGAAAGCCCGAGGGAAAACTCGCCGTTCTCAAGTTGCGCGAGCCCCGCGGGATTCCAGAAGAGCGCGCTGTAGTCGTTTGCCACGCCTGTGTACGCGCCACCCATGCCGATAGCGCGCGCACCGACGCCAAGTCCCGGCGTCGCGAAGCGAAGTGCATCCTCGGGGAACTGTGCAAGCGCACTAGAACCGCATGTCAGAAGAATCAAGACAGCCCAGATATACTTCACCGTATCACCACCTCTTTCTTTCATTGTTGTGTGTCGACTCAAGAGATCCGCGAGAGCTTACCGTCCGCCGCGGCCGCCGGAGTTGCGACTGCCGCCACTCGGTGCCGATGGAGCAGGCGCTGAGCTTGGTGGCGGTGAGGAATGTGCCGGCGGGGAATAGGAGCCGCCGCCGGAGGATCTGCCGCCGCCGGAACGTCCGCTGCCGCTGCGATCACTGCCGCCCGTGTTTGCCGGCGGTGCCGATGGTGCAACAGGTCGCGGTGGAGTTCGAACTTCGCCGCCGCGCGTTGCCTCCCGACCGCCGCTGCTGCGGGTCTTACCTCCGCGGGTGACGCTTCCGCTGCGAGAGCCACGCGCCTCGCCGCCGCTTGACTCACCGCGACTGCTTCTCCCGGTGGAAATGCGCGTGCCTTCCGATGGCTGCGCTGTCCCCGAACGGCCCGGACTTCCACTGCCACTCCGGTAGCCGGGCGGCAGCGCGTCGCCACCGCTCCCGCGACCGTAGCCGCTGCGCGTGTCACCAGTCGTGCGCGTCACACCCACCGTACGCGTCGAGCCGTGACCATATCTACCCGCATATCCACCATATCCCCATCCGTATGGATGCCACCACCATCGCGGGTACGAATAGCCCCACCACGCCCAACCGGCATAGTAGCCCGGATAGTATGTGCCGCAAGTCCAGAACGGGTCGTAGTACGAATAGTACCAGCCGAATCGCCAGTACCAGGGGTCGCAAGGAAAGTAGCCGACAGAGAACGAGGGATAGTAGTAATAGAAAAAGAACGCACGACGCGGTGACCAATAGGGATCATACTCGTCATCGTAGCGGGTGTTTTGCTCCGAGTATGTCTCCTCGCCCTCGGCATACTCAGGCTCTTCCTGTTTTGCCTCACGCGTCGATGACAATTGCGTGTAGCAACCCGACGTGATCATTGCCAGAGCTATCACCGCAACCAGACCTGTCAGAAGATTCTTCATAACGAATCCTCCCTTTCTCCTTTGTCACATTACTTGGACTGCCATGAAAGGGGCAACATCAGTGCCAACCGTTGGACACCGGGTTCCCCTACGTGGTTTGATTTCATGCAGACTTTCGTTGCCCTTCTGTTTGGGAATTCAGCACTTTTACTCCTCCTGCCCGCTGTGTTGCGTTTGATGAACAACACGGGGGTTGGACGTTCACAATTAAGAACACTTCAAAGAAGGGGTTCGGTTCACTTTCAATATAGAAAGACAGGCAACGAATACCAAACCCCATCCTCCACCAATCTCACAAAAGAGACAGGGGAACAGCGGCGCATCGGACCGTCAGAAATCCTCGTCCTCGCCGAAGACTTTTCGCGTGTCCTTGGGCAACTCTGGTTTCACAGGCTCGCGCTGGATCGTTGGCCTGCTTGCGAAAGGATGAGGCGGCGCTTCTGCTGGCGTGACGGGGGGTAGGGGGGAAGAGGGAGCAAATCCCGATTCGAATCCTTCGGTAATTTCCTCCTGCGGTGCGCGCAGGTCCTGAATGAATGGAATAATGTTCGTCGGTTGAGCCGATGGTTGCACGACGAACGGTGAAGTGAATTGCATCGGTAGAAAACGACCGCGCAATTCACGCCATTCTGTGGTAAGTTCGGCTTCCGAAACCACGGTGAGCTTCCGATCTCGCACGGCAAACGTTCCTGCGATCATGACGTCGGAGATGTCGCCGGTCGTCATCGCGTCGACCACGACGCGTGCAACCTCTTCGGCGGAGGATTCCTTGCTCAGCAGAGGAAGACGGATGGAGTCGAGGGAGAAAAAGACAATGTCTGCGCGCTTGCCGGCTTCAAGCGAACCCGTCTCCTTGTGCATATTGAGCGCAGCCGCGCCGTTGATGGTTGCCATCCGCACGATCTCTAACGGTGAAAACGCCCGCAGACCCGGAACCACCAGCGGCAACTGGCTGACGAACCGCATCTCGTCCAGCATGTCGACCTTCCCCCAGTCGGTTCCGAGGGCGAGGCGCACATGGTGCTTTGCAAGATGACGCAATGCTGGGTAGCCCGTTTGCTTTGCCGCGGTGGAGCGGGGACACACGACGACGGTGCCATGTACTTCCTTCACCTTCCCCGCCTCGTCTTCCGTTATGTGGTTTGTGTGGACAAGGATGGTTTCCGGACGCAAGGCGTTGAAGGAATGCAGGAGTGTGACGATCCCCTTCTGGAAATTCCTCAACATCGTCTCTGCATCTTCGCGCTGTTCGGCGACGTGTGCGAGGACCGACGCCTGAAGCTCTTTCGCAGCACGCAATGCATTCTCGATGCTGTAGACCGTCAGGTTGCGCTCGTCGCCGAGACTGACCGCGACGCGCGGGCGCTTTACGCCAAGCGCTTTTGCCCAGCGTATGTGATCCCATGTCTGAAGAGCCAGAACGCAGCCCATTCGGCTCGCTTCGATCTCTCGTGCCATTTGCGTCAGGCCGTCCTCATGCACCTGGAGCGGAAACTCGCCGACGCATGTTGTGCCGCATCGTGCATGTGCGGCATAGGTTGTCCGGTACAGCACACGAAGATCCTTGATGCCTGATGCATGCACCAGGCGTTCCGTTGTTTGCTTCAACTGCGTGTGTTCTCTCCAGAAGGCGAGGTGCGTGCCATCCGTCAGCGGGTGGAGGAGAAAGCTCTCTCCATGAAAATGCGCGTTGACGAACCCGGGAAGCAGCAGCTTGCCGGACGCGTCGATGATCTCTGCGTGGGGGTTCTCCCTGGTCAGCTTGTCTAAACTCTCAGAGAGGTCCAGTATGCGGCCATTACCAAGCAGGAGATGATACGCGCCGCAGCGGTTGTTGGCGTCGCAAGTAAGAACGATGCCGTTGGCTATAATCACCGTGGTTGTCATAACGCCTCAGGAACTTCTGCGCCAGGTGGTTTCCCCTTTCTTATCCTCTACCACAATGCCCAGCGCTTGCAAGCGGCTGCGGATCTTGTCGGAGAGGGCGTACATCTTCTGCGCTCGGATTTCGGAGCGAATATCGAGCACCAGCTTCATCAGGCCGTCCACAAGCTCGCTGCCGCTTGTGCCTGCGTCAGCGCCGAACGTCAGCCCGAGGATTCTCCCTCCGAATGCATCGTAGAAGTCGAGAATCTGTCGGAGGGCCGATGCACCGATCGGTGCGCCGCCGGCAAGCATCTGGTTCACGTCCTTACTCAGGTCGAAGAGTACGGCAATTGCTTGCGGCGTGTTGAAATCGTCGTCCATTGCAGCGAGGAACTGGGCTTTGTACCGGCCTAAATCGATCGTCACGGTGCTTCCGTCCTCGGGTGCCGACGTGATGCGCTCACGCAGACTACGAAGCGAGTTGCTGAGCTTCTCCAGTCCCCTCCCTGCTGCGTCAACGGCCGCATCACTGAAGTCGAGTGTGCTTCGGTAGTGACTCTGCAGAATGAAGAAACGAATCGTTTCCGGCCTCCACTTCGTGAACGCATCCTTCAGCGTCGTGAAGTTGCCGAGCGACTTGCCCATTTTCTGGCCGTTGACGGTCACCATGTTGTTATGCAGCCAATACTTCACAAAGGGCTTACCGGTTGCGCCTTCGCTTTGTGCGATCTCGCATTCGTGGTGCGGGAACTGATTCTCCAATCCGCCGCCGTGGATATCGAAACTCTCTCCTAAGTACTTCATGGACATGGCCGAGCACTCGATGTGCCAGCCGGGAAAACCGACGCTCCACGGGCTCGGCCACCGCATGATGTGTTCGGGGTCGGCTTTCTTCCAGAGTGCGAAGTCTGCCGGGTGGCGCTTCTCTTCCTTCACTTCCACACGCGCGCCCGCTTCGAGCTCCTCAACCGTGCGGCCGGAAAGCTTACCGTAGTCCGCAAATGCATGAACGTCGAAGTACACCGAGCCGTTTGCTTCGTAGGCAAGACCTCTGGCAAGAAGTTGTTTGATCAGCTCGATCTGTTCGATGATGTGTCCGGTAGCGCGCGGCGAGATGTCGGGGCGCAGCACATTGAGCGCGTCCATATCCTCGAAGTAGCTGCGCGTGTAGAACTCTGCCACCTCCATCGGATGCTTCCGTTCGGCGCGACTCGTCTTCAGGATGCGATCCTCGCCGTCGTTCGTGTCGCCTAACAGGTGCCCCACATCGGTGATGTTCTGAACGTACGTCACCTTGTAGCCGAGGTACCGGAGATAGCGCACGATCACGTCGAACGACACGTAGCTCTTGGCATGCCCGAGATGCGAGTGGCCGTACACCGTCGGCCCGCACACGTACATGCCGACGTAGCCTTCATGCCACGGCTCGAACTGCTCCTTACGACGCGTGAGGGTATTGTAGAGGTGGAGGGGCATACCGGTTAGCTCGTGAGTTCCGATGGGCTGACAATATCCATGATGGATCGCTCGATGGGATCATACCACTCGATGTTCTCCAATACTTGTTCAACAACTCTTTCGAGTTCGTTCTCGTTCAGCCTTCGGTTGATGATTTCTTCTGCCACTCTTTGGACATCAGAGACCGTGATAAAGTAGATATGTGTTTTGGGACTCATAATGAACACCCTATTGAAGGAGATCAAACCAAACGCATCACCACATTCTCACTCTATACCACAACATGAACATAGCCGTCCACCTAATCTATCACACCCCTCAGGCCCGCTGCGGACATCTCGGCAACGCTCATAAGGTTGATGGCACCTTTGTTTCACAGTATGCCCTCTCGTCCACCACCTTGGTCCCCCCACCATCACCACGATCTTCCCGTCGCGGCCGAACACAATCGGCAGGCCGAGTTTCCGCTTTTTCTCCAGCTCCTCTGCGACGGCTGCTTTTGCCGCAAGATCAATCTTGCTTGCGTCGTACTCTGCCTCAGGTTCTCGAACGTGTTGCTTCATGATCATCTCCATGCTGTCGGGCCGGGCCGTTCACTTCACGCCCATCAACTCCCGTGCGCTTTTCAGGCCGGCTTCGGTCACCTCGGCGCCGCTCATCAGCTTAGCGACTTCATGGATGCGTTCGTCCTGCGTGAGTTTGCGGATGGAGGTGATGGCGCGCCCGCCGCGGGATTTCTTCTCCTCGATCTTCTCCACAACAAAATGCTCGTCCGCCAGCCCTGCAATTTGCGGCAGGTGTGTAATGGCGATGATCTGGTGGAACTTCGAGAGGTTCTTCAGACTCAAGCCCACGGCTTGTGCAATCCGTCCGCTGACGCCGGTATCAATTTCGTCGAAGATGAGAACCGGTAGCCTGTCCGATTTTGCCAGGACGCTCTTGAGCGCGAGCATGATCCGGGAAACTTCGCCGCCGGAAGCAACCTTTGCCAGCGGCTTCACCTCTTCGCCTAAGTTGGTGGAGATGAAGAACTCCACGTCGTCGCAGCCGCGCTGATGAATGCGGACTTTCTCGTTCTCCAGCATAATGAAATCGTCATTCGACGCACCGTCGGTGGAGAGCGGTTGCTGACGAATCTGCGTAGCGAACCGAGCATTGGAAATGCCGAGCGTTGCCAGCTCATGGACGATTTCCTTGTCGAGTTTACGCGCTGCCTCGCGGCGCCTCGTGGAGAGTTGCTGGGCAAGCTGCGCACACGCTGCGCGCTCCGCTTCGCGCTTCTCGGTAAGCGTCTGCAGTGTCGCGTCGAAGTTCTCCGCAAGCGCAACCTCTTTGCCGATGCGCTCGCGATGTGTACGGGCGGCAGCAAGCGTACCCCCGTACTTCCTCTTCAGCGTCGTGAGCGAACCGAGGCGCTGGCGTAACTTTTCCAACCGTTCGGGATTGAACTCAACGCTGCTGCTGTAGTCGCGGACGAACTTGGCAAGCTCGTTGACGGTCGCTTCAGCGGAGCGGCACTCATTGAGGTGTTCTTCGAAGCGTGTGTCAATTCGGACAAGCTCATCCAGTTGTTTTGCCGCCTTGCTCAGAAGATCGTGGACGGAATTCTCCCCGTCGTACAACATCTCGTACAACGCCGACGTTGCGCTGACGAGTTTTTCCGAGTTTTCCAAAATCTTCAGTTCCGCTTCGATCTGCTCATCCTCGCCGGGTTGCGGGGCAACGGCATCGATCTCCTGTATCTGGAATGCGTAGAGGTCGAGCTTTTCTTTCAGCTGCGCTTCGCGCTGCAGCACGGCCTGGATTTCCTGCGAGAGGGCACGGAGTCTGCGGTACGCTGCCCGATATTCTTCCAACAACTCTCCTACCCCTGCGTACTCGTCCAACATGTCAATGTGGGTTTCCGTCCGCAGCAACGATTGATGCTCGTGCTGGCCGTGCAAGTCCACCAACAGCTCGCCGATCTTCTTCAGCAGCGCCAACGTGACGGCCGAGTCGTTGACGAGACAGCGGCTTGTTCCTTTCACGGATACCTCTCGTCGCACGATCACCTCGTCGGATGGTTCCAGCTCGTGTTCCTGCAGCAACGCCTGCAGTTTCCGGTTTTCGCCAACCGCGAACGTTCCTTCGACGATGGCTTTGTCGGCTCCTGTGCGTATCGCCTCGGTCGTTGCCCTCTCGCCCAGGATCAAGCTCAGCGCGTCGATGAGAATGGACTTGCCAGCCCCGGTTTCACCGGTGATGATATCGAGACCGTTAGCGAAGTTAACGGTCAGCTCATCGATCAACGCATAGTTTTTGATGGTGAGAGATTTGAGCATGCGCGAGCAGCGTGGTTCGAAACTCAAGCCAATCTACGCAAGCTCGGCGAGAGATTCAATTTGGAACACAGCAACGAGCCGCTGAAGACGGGCGTTCCACGCCTCCGTCCCGACTACGTCGGACTCCCGTGCTTCGCTGAACAGCGTTCAGCACTTCCTCGGCATAGCCGGGCACCCTCCGGCCGCCTAACGCCGAAGGGACACTCTCGGCGCGTGGCTTCGCTATGCGCGTACCTCAACCACTCCTGCATCCACTCACTCCTCATCTCATAACGACAACGGCAGGCACCGGATAGTGGGACAGCTCATCTGTGGAGGAAGCGGCGAGAAATGTAGTGGCGTGCACCGCAGGAGAAAGCGAATTAGTTGGGCGAGACGCTTTTCGGCAGCGTATCGGCTTCCGGTTCCGCCTCGTAGAAATTGAGATCGGCGACATCGGCAACGACGCCGTGGTAGTACAGATACTTCATGAACTCGGCGAGACCCTCACGAGCATCGGGCGCTAACTCATAGGCAAATGATTCGAGAAACTCCTGAACCCCCCGCCGCTGTTCCTTAGTGAATTGCATCGCGATATCGGGAATACCTTCCACCCCCTTGCGTCGCGCAGATTGCAGCAGTTCTGCATCTTTGCGCGCCAGATCGCTTTGCCAGGCGCACCACAACGCATGCACATACGGCAGGCCGGTCATCTCGTTCCACTCCTCCACAACGTCGATGATATTCTCCGACACACCCCACTGGTGAAAAGCTACATCGCCGGTCAGCAGTGCGGCGTCCGCCTTCTGCAGCATAATGTCCACCGTTGCGTGCATGGGGAGAATGGACGGTTTGATGTTAAACTCTTCGGCGAGAATGATTTTGGTGAGGATGATTTCGGAGGCGAAGGCTGGGTCCACAGCAAGCGTCGAAATCTGCTTGACGCCTTCTCTGAACCGCACCACGACCGATCCATTGCCCGTTGATGTCACCCCGGCGTCTGGTACGATGCAGTAGTCGGAGCTTTCCTTTGCATAGTCGAGGGGAGAGAGAAGGGCTGCGTGCACCTCTCGTTCGCGCAACAGTTTGGCGAGCGCTGGGCGTGTGTCGTGGACCAGGCACCACGTGCGGTTTTCGCGCAGCGCGTCGGTAAGTGGTCGCGTGCAGAGTTCCGGGGGGATCCCCAGCCGTTTTGCCTTGTTCGTACGCTCGTTCATACCGTGCAGTGCTTCAAGTTTGCGGCACCGTCACCAATCGTATCACTACGCAGATGTCTTTTGGCGTATCTGCTTGCTGGCGAGCCGCCGCAGGTAATACAGCTTTGCGCGGCGGACGGAGCCTTCCTTGACCTTCTCGATCCTGGCAATCCGGGGCGAATGCAACGGGAAGATGCGCTCGACGCCAACGCCGTCGGATACTTTGCGGACGGTAAAGGTTGCGTTCATCCCCGAGCCGTGCCGGGCGATAACGACCCCCTGAAACTGCTGGACGCGCTCTTTGTCTCCTTCGATCACGCGCACATGAACGTTGACGGTATCTCCGGGTGCAAACGACGGGATGTCGCTTTTCATTTGTGTGGCTTCAACAAGCTTGAGTTTTTCCATGACGACTGCTCCTGATAGTGTTGTGTTCGATTTCTTTTCCCTGCGCGCTGCACAACAGATCGTGTATTACGACGTGCCTTCCTGACCGGTCTGCGTTGCCGGTTCGGCTTGCAGCAAATCTCTCCTTCGCTGTGCTGTACGTTTTCTTCGCTGCTCGGCACGCCATGCAGCAATCTCCTTGTGGTTGCCCGAGAGCAGCACTTCCGGTACACGCATCCCGCGAAATACCTCCGGCTTCGTATAGTGTGGACCGTCGAGCAACTCCTGCTGGAACGAGTCGGTCAGCAGCGACTCCCCATCGCCGATGACGCCGGGGATCAGCCGCACGATCACATCAATCAGCACGAGTGCGGGCAGTTCGCCGCCCGTCAGCACGTAATCGCCGATGGAAATTTCCCGCGTCACCAACGCCTCGCGTATGCGTTCGTCGATGCCCTTATAGTGTCCGCACAACAACAGCAGGTTCGATGCAAGCGACAAGTCGTTTGCGAGCTTTTGCGTCAGCCGCTCGCCGTCGGCGGTCAGGTAAATGATCTCGTCGTAGCGGCGCTGACTCTGCAACTGCTCGATACAGGCGAACACCGGCTCGGGCTTCAGGATCATGCCCGCCCCGCCGCCGTACGGAGTGTCGTCGATTGTCCGGTGCTTGTCGGTTGTGTAATCCCGCAGATCGTGTACAGCGATCTCGACGAGTCGTTTTTCCTGCGCCCGCTTGATGATGCTTTCGTTCAGCGGGCTGTGAAGGAGTTTGGGAAATCCTGTAACAACATCAATCCGCATCATGTCTTCTCTTGCACGATCTCCGGCTCCGTCAGCATGCCGTCGATAAGCTTTACCGTCATCGTACGCTGTTCGAGGTTGATGTTCTTGATGAACTCTTTCACCGCCGGAATAGGGATTTCCTTGCCGTTGCGCTCAATGACATAGACGTCATGGGCCGGATATTTTATCACCTCTCTTACCACTCCGACGTCATTGCCCTCCGTGTCCACGACTTTCAGCGCGACCAGGTCATGGGCGAAGTAGGATCCTTTTTTCGGCTTGATGGCATCTTTTTGATCGACAAACAGCAGAGCGCCCCTCAGCGATTCTGCCGCGGTGCGGGAGGCAAAGTCTGAGAGCCGAAGCCTTACACCCCTTGGTTCAACAACGACATGCGTTACCTGCGTTTCGGCAACGCTGTCCACGGTGTGCCCGACAAACACGCGCTCGAGTTTCTTGAAGCGTTCCAGGCTGTCCGTCATCGGAAAAATGACAAGGTCGCCTCGGATTCCGAATGGTTTGACAACCTTTCCAACCGCAATCAAAACTCTCTGCTCACGGTGTGCGTGCATCAATCTGCGATCTCGAGGATGGCTCGCTTCCCTTCCTTGGCCGCGACTGCCGCAAGCAGCGTTCGTAGTGCTTGGGCAGTTCTTCCCTTCCGTCCGATAATCTTGCCGACATCCGGTTGACCGACCTGGAGCTTGAAGATGACTTTGCCGTCCTTCTCCTCCTGATCGAGGATCACCTGATCGGGATTATCAACGAGGTGCTTGGCAATGAACGTCAGAAACTCCCGCATAGCGCGCCTCTTGTGATTGTTGTGAGATCTTATCCGTCACTGCTGCTGAAGATCTGACACTCTACGGCAGCGCCCGTCATGTGGCGAGCTTAGCGTTTGCCGGTTGCGATGGCGTTGCGGCTCAGGCGGTGGCAGGTGCTGCTGCAGGCGCGGCTGGTTCGCCGCCCGCGGCTTTGCGGGCTTTCCGCTTGGCGGCTGCGCGTCGTGCTTTGCGCTCTTCGTCGCGCCGGCGTTTCTCCTCCTGCGCCATCTGCCACTTCTCCATCTCGCGAGCGATGGTTGCTTCGTCCGCCCCTTTTTTCAGCAGGCTCCATTTCAGCCACATGCCGCTGCGCTGCAGCAGGCTCCGCAGTGTGTCGCTCGGTTGCGCGCCGATTTTCAACCAATACAACAACCGATCTTCTTTTGTTTCAATGAACAAGGGATTGCGGAGCGGCTCGTAACGGCCTACCACTTCCAGAAACTTCCCGTTGCGTGCTGCACGCGAATCCGCTGCGACGATATGATACTGAGGCATTTTCTTTTTCCCGATGCGTCGCAGGCGTAAACGTACTGCCAAGGGTTCCTCCTGTTAGTTTGAAATTGATTGTTGCCGTTGAAAACTCGCTGTCGGTATGGGTTCAGAACGCGGCTCTCATGCGCTGCGCCATTTTGAACTTGCCGCCTCCCTTCCCGAAACTCTTCATCATCTTTTGCATCTGCTCGAATTGCTTGATCAACTTGTTCACCTCCTGCACGGTGGTGCCGCTGCCGAGCGCGATCCGCTTGCGGCGGCTGCCGTTGAGCAGGCTAGGGTTGGCGCGCTCGTGCTTCGTCATGGATTGAATGATGGCTTCGATGCGCACCAGTTCCTTGTCATCCATCTGTGCGGCCTGGGGCAGTTTGTTCATGCCCGGCAGCATGCCCATGACCTGACTGAGCGGGCCCATCTTCTTCACTTCCTGCAGTTGATCGAGGAAGTCTTCGAATGTGAATTGCGCCTTGCGAAGTTTTTCTTCCAGCCTGGCTGCTTTTGCCTGATCGAAAGTGTGCTGCGCCTTTTCGACAAGCGTGACGATGTCGCCCATCCCGAGGATGCGCGAGGCGAGCCTCTCGGGATGGAATTTCTCCAGCGCGTCGAGGCTCTCTCCCACACTGATAAACTTGATTGGCTTGCCGACCGTTGCCCGCAACGAGAGCGCCGCGCCGCCCCGCGCGTCGCCGTCCATTTTCGTGAGGACAGCGCCGTCGAAGTTGAGCCGCTCGTTGAAGGCCGTGGCCGTGTTCACGGCATCTTGTCCGGTCATCGCATCAACGACGAATAAAATCTCATGAGGCCTGGTTGCTGCCTTGATCTCTTCAACCTCGCGCATCATCTCCTCGTCCACGTGCAAACGCCCGGCTGTGTCCAGGATAACGGTGTCACGTGCATTCTTCCGCGCATGGTCAAGAGACTGCCGGGCAATCTGAACCGCGGTGGCGGCACGATCGGCATACACCGGCACCGCGATCTGACCGCCGAGCATCATGAGCTGATCAATGGCTGCCGGACGATGGATATCGGCAGCGACGAGCAACGGACTTCGGCCCTGCGATTTCAAGTGTGCTGCTAACTTTCCGCAAAAGGTGGTCTTGCCCGATCCCTGCAACCCCGCAACAAGGATTACCGAAGGAGGCATCGGAGAAAAGCGCAGTCCTGTGTGCTTATCTCCCAACAGCTTTACCAGTTCGTCATGAATGATCTTGATGATAAGCTGTCCGGGCGTGATGCTGGTAAGCACTTCCTGACCCACGGCGCGCTTCTGTACGTCGTCAATGAACTGCTTGGCAACCTTGTAGTTGACGTCGGCATCGAGCAGTACACGGCGGACTTCGCGCAGGGTTTCAGTCACGTTTCCTTCCGAAATCCTGCCCTGTCCTCTCAGGCGCTTGAGCACGCCTTCTAATTTTTGACTCAGATCTTCAAACATCTTCCGCTGAGACGCACAGATGAGAAAAAAACCGTTTCGACCACCCGAAACGGGACATTAAGTTACATAAAATTGAGACGTTTAGCAAGAAACACCTACGGCCGGCTTGTTGACTCTTCACCGATGGAATCATACCTTGGGACATGAACCGAAGAACGCTTCACTCATTCTTGCAGGAAGCTCTATGAAGAAGGTGTTATGGTGTTTCGTTGTATTCACCCTTTGCGGAGAAGCGTCTGCGCAAACACCCGGCGTATCCAGTGCCTTCAAGATTGCCCGTCTCAAGTACTCCGGGGGCGGCGATTGGTACAACGACCAGTCCGCTGAGGTAAATCTGCTCAAGTTCGTCAGGGAACATACCGGCATCATCGTGGAGCCGACGTATGAGTATGTGGATGTGAACAGCGATCAGCTCTTCACATATCCATTCATTTTCATGACGGGGCATGGCAACATTTCGTTCAGCGAACAGGAGGTGCGGCGCCTTCGAACGTACCTGCAAAACGGTGGCTTCCTGTACGCCGACGACGACTATGGCATGGACAAAGCCTTCCGGCGCGAGATCAGGAAGATTTTCCCCGCGCAGGAATTGGTGGAGCTTCCCTTCAGCCACGGCATCTACCATGCACAGTTCGAGTTCCCCAGCGGGCCGCCGAAGACACACGAACACGACAAGAAACCGGCGCAGGGCTTTGGCCTTTTTTACAACGGGCGACTTGTTGTGTACTACACATATGAGAGTAACCCAAGCGATGGCTGGACAGATCCCGACGTCCACAACGATCCTCCGGAGAAACGCGAGGAAGCGCTGCGCTTCGGAACGAACATTGTCGTGTGGGCGTTGACCAACTGAGACGCCCATCGTCGTTGCGCCTCACCATCCACTACCACCGTAGCACAGGAGACCACCATGGCGGCAAAAGGCACCGCACCGCAGAAGAATTTTTTGTATCGGATGCTCGACCTCATCGAGGCGGCAGGCAATGCCTTGCCACACCCGGCGACGCTGTTCGCGCTGTTTGCTGCCTCGGTAGTGGTCGGCTCGGCGATTGTCGGCTCGGTGGATTTTACGGCATTGCACCCCAGCACCGGCAAAGAGATTGTACCGGTGAGCTTGCTGAACGGCGATGGTGTCCGGCGCATGCTGACAAGTATGGTGACAAACTTCACGGCATTTGTTCCGCTGGGAACGGTATTGGTGGCCATGCTGGGCGTCGGCGTTGCGGAAGGCTCGGGGCTCCTTACCGCCGCGCTGCGCGCACTGGTGCTGGCCGCGCCGCGCAGACTTATCACGCTTGTGGTCGTCTTTGCCGGCGTGCTTTCCAACGCAGCCTCGGAGGCGGGATATGTCATTCTCATTCCGCTGGGTGCGATTATTTTTCACGCGTTCGGTCGGCACCCCCTGGCGGGATTGGCCGCAGCGTTCGCCGGTGTCTCCGGGGGCTACAGCGCAAACCTCGTGTTGGGAACTGTTGATCCTTTGCTTGCAGGCATTACCCAGGAAATGGCTCGCATCATAGAGCCAAGCTACACTGTTAACCCAGCAGCGAACTACTATTTCATGGCAGCATCCACTTTTCTCTTGACGCTCCTTGGAACGTTTGTGACGGAGAAAATCGTGGAACCGCGATTAGGACAATACATAGGCGAGGAGAAGAGCCTCGCGTTGGAACGCTTGAAGCCGGAAGAACGACGCGGACTGAGGCTTGCCGCGCTTGTTGCACTCCTGTTTGCCGGAGTGCTCGCCCTCGCAACCATTCCCGAAGGCGCTCTGCTGCGCAATCCGGAAACGGGTGACCTCCTTAACTCTCCTTTTCTCAACGGCATCGTCGCTATCATCTTCCTGGTGTTCCTCTTGCCCGGTGTTGCTTACGGCGTTGCCACGCGCTCGCTGCGCAACGACACAGCAGTGATCAACGCGATGGGAAAATCCATGAGCAGCCTCGGCGTGTATATTGTCTTGGTTTTCTTCGCCTCGCAGTTCGTGGCCTATTTTTCCTGGACTAACCTCGGACTCATTACGGCGATCAAAGGAGCCGAGGTGCTGCAATCCATCGGGCTTACGGGAATCCCGCTGATCCTCTGCTTCATTCTTGTTGCGGCGGGAATGAATCTCTTCATGGGAAGCTCATCGGCAAAGTGGGCTGTCATGGCCCCCATCTTCGTCCCGATGTTCATGCTGTTGGGCTTCACGCCGGAGCTGACACAGGCGGCCTATCGTATCGGCGACTCGGTTACCAACGTGGTGACGCCGATGATGTCGTACTTCGCTCTCATCATCGCGTTCGCGCAGAAGTATATGAAGGACGCGGGGATCGGAACCATCATTGCAACAATGCTACCATACAGCATTGTCTTTCTCATCGGCTGGTCGCTCTTCCTGGTGCTCTGGATGAGTCTTGATATTCCCATCGGGCCGGGCGCCGGACTGTATTGGGAGCGGGAGTAGATTGGTTGCGACTCTTCAAGTAAATGCCTATTTATTATTAAGCGATGTTACGCAAAAGAAATTATTGAACCCTTTCAGGGTTCGATGTTGAATTGTTTTCTGTGTCGAGGCGTTGCCCCGACCTGTAGTATGTAAGGCCTTCGGCGTAAAAAGCTGGCAATCGAGTTTTTGTTTGAACCCTGAAAGGGTTCCATGACTTAGTTTGCGTAACATCAGTCATTACGTTTAGCACGCCGGAAAACATCGCGTCTTGTCTGGAGTAGGGAAGACCCTATGAGCGAAGAAACCCCGAGGATATTCAGCGAGCTTGTTCATCGGCTTGCCGTGGTGAGGAAAAGGGAAAACCTTTCCTCCCTTTTATACGGTTTGCTGTTTGCTGCATCGGTCATCGTCGGTGCCGTGCTCATCACGGTGCTGGCGGAACAGGTGTTCTCTTTTCCAGTTGTTGCACGCACGGTTCTCTTTTGGCTCATAGTCGCGGGGGCGATCGGACTGATCACATGGTTTGTGCTGCGTCCTCTGCTGAAGCTTCTCCGCGTGCTGCCTCAGGAGAGCGACATGCAAACGGCGGCAAAGGTCGGCAGGAGATTTCCCGGCATCAACGATCATCTCGTCAACATTCTTCAGCTCTACAACGAGCGGCAGCATACGCACCTCTACTCGCCCGCACTCATCGATGCCTCGTTCGAAGATGTCCGGAAAGAAATCGAGCCGCTCGATTTCGCGCAAGCAGTCACCTTTGTTCCCGCAAGAAGGATGGCGAAGGCACTGGGCGTTGTGCTCGCTGCGGCGATTGTGCTTCCACTTCTCTCACCCACCGGCTTCTTTAGTGCAGCAAATCGGCTGTGGCATTACGACGAATCGTTTGCTCCACCGTTGCCGTTCCGTCTGGTTGTTGAGCCGGGGAACATCGAGGTGGTGAAGGGGGCTTCGGTCGCAGTCACAGTACGTGTGGAGCCGGAGTCGACCACGGGCAGCACGTCGTCGGAGAAGCTTCCCAAGCAGCTCTTGCTGCTGAGTAGACCCGAAGGCCAGGTTCAGTTCGAAGAGCGTCTCCTCACGCCGAACACGGCGGGGCTGTTCACGCACGAGTTTTCGTCCCTCAAATCAACAGTCTCGTACTTCGTAAGAGCACAAAACGTCGGCAGCGACGTTTACACCCTGACCGTCATTGACAGGCCGATGGTCAAGATGCTTCGCGTGACGTTGAATTTTCCCGCGTACGCAAAGCTGCCCACGCGCCAGCTTGATGACAATGTCGGTGATGTGACGGCGTTGCGGGGCACACGGATTTCGCTGCGCATCGAGTCGAACAAAGCTCTCGCCGAAGCGCGGCTCCTGTTCAGCGATTCCACTTCCATGCAACTCACCGCTCATGGCAGCACAGCGACGGGTCTCATGACGCTAATGAAGGAGCGACGCTACACCATCCATCTGAGAGATGAGGAGGGCATTCCGAGCACCGATCCCATCGAGTACTCGCTCAAGATCGTTCCTGACTCGTACCCGACGGCGAAGATCGTTTTTCCGGGTATGAACATCGACATTGCCGAGAACACGCAGCTCAACATGCTCTATCGCATCACGGATGACTACGGGTTCACCTCCCTGCGGCTGGCGTATCGGCTTATTCACTCGCGCTACGAACAGCCGTGGCCCGATTTCCGCTTTGTGAACGTGCCACTTCCCTCCGTTGCAGCAAACGAGCTGGATATCGCCCATCTCTGGAGCTTGAAGGAGCTTTCGCTCGTCCCCGAAGATGTCGTCAGTTACTACCTCGAAGTGTTTGACAACGATGATGTGAGTGGTCCGAAATCAGGGCGGAGCGAAACGTACATGCTGCGTCTTCCTTCGCTCGAAGAAGTGTTCGCCGACGTGAACAAGGCGCACGAGGTGAGTCTCGAAGGCATGAAGGAAGCGTTGAAGCAAGCCGAGCAGGCGCGCAAGGACTTGGAAGAACTTCAGCAGGAGATGAAGAAGAACCAGCAGAAAATGGACTGGCAGCAGCAGAAGAAAGCCGAGGAAATGCTGAAGAAGTATGAAGAGATCCAGAAGAAGATGGAGGAAGTGAACAAGACCATTGATGACATGGTCAAGAAGATGGAGAAGAACGAAACGCTCTCGCAGGAAACGCTGGAGAAGTACCAGGAACTGCAGCGTTTGATGGAAGAAATGAACTCGCCGGAGCTTGCCGAGGCGATGAAGAAAATGCAGCAGGCCATGATGCAACTGAATCCCGAGATGATGCGGCAAGCGATGCAGCAGTTCCAGTTCAACGAGGAGAACTTCCGCAAGAGCATCGAGCGGACGATGAACCTGCTAAAACGCATTCAGATCGAGCAGAAAGTGGATGAGATGGTGAAACGCACCGAGGAGATGGTGAAGAAACAGGAAGAGCTACAGAAACAGACGGAACAGACCAACCCTTCCGATAAGGATAAGCTCAACGAGCTTGCACAACAACAGAAGGACTTGAAGGAACAACTCGAGCAACTGCAGAAAGAACTCGCAGAGCTTCAAAAGAAGATGGAGGAGTTCCCCACCGAGATGCCGCTGAACGAGATGCAGGAAGCACGGAGTGAGCTGGATCGGGCTGACCTGGAAAGGCAGATGGAGGAGATTACCCGGCAGTTGCAGCAGCAGCACATGCAGTCGGCGATGCAGAACCAGCGGAGCGCCATGCAGAAAATGGGGAGCTTCATGCAGCGCATGCAGCAGATGAAACAAGCGATGCGCGAAAACCAGCAGCGACAGATCGTCAACGAGATGCGCCGCGCATTGCAGGACTTGCTGAACCTCTCGAAGCGGCAGGAAGCGCTGAAGAACCAGTCACGGCAGTTGGAGCCGAACTCGCAGCAGTTCCGCGACAACGCGCAGGCGCAGATGGACATTCTGCGCGACCTTGCGAATGTAACGCAGGGGCTTTCCAAGCTTTCACAGAAGACCTTTGCCATCACGCCGGAGATGGGCAAAGCCATCGGGGATGCGATGCGGCAGATGAGCCAGGCCATGCAGTCGCTGGACCAACGCAACGGCCAGCAAGCCGGCGGGCAGCAGCAGGGCGCGATGGGTTCGCTCAACGAAGCGTCGCAACTGCTGCAAAGTGCGATGCAGGGAATGATGCAAGGACAGGGCATGGGCATGGGGATGGCGGGCTTCATGCAGCGGCTGCAACAACTCACGGGTCAGCAACAGGGCATCAACCAGGGAACGCAGAACCTGCAAGGGATGTCGCAGCAACAGCTCGCCGAACTTGGCCGCCTCGCCGCCGAGCAAGGGATGGTGCGCAAGTCGCTTGAGCAGTTGGCAAAGGAGGCAGCGCAGACCGGTGAGCTGAGCAAAATGTTGGGCGACCTGAACAAGATCGCTCAGGAGATGCGCGAAGTACAAACCGATCTTGCGCAAGGCAACGTCAATCCGGAGACCTTAAAAAAACAGGAGCGGATTCTCTCCCGCTTGCTCGACTCGCAGCGCTCGGCGCGCGAGCGGGACTTCGAGAAGAAGCGCCGGGCAGAGACCGGCGTGAACGTCGCGCGCAAAAGTCCGGGGGAGATTGACCTCAGTACGCAGGAAGGACGAAACCGACTCCAGCAGGACCTACAGAAAGCGATGGAGGAAGGATACGCACGAGATTATCAAGAGCTGATCAAGCGATACTACGAGGCGCTGGAGAAGTTGCAGCCAGAGAGGTGAAGTTCTCCTCGGGACGCGGCGTACACGCCCCGAGGCACTGTGCTGTTAGAGCGTGATTCCGATGGAGACGGGAACGTAGGTGCTCGTCTCTCCCGACGTAAAGATCCACGTGTAGCGGGCCTCCACGTACAGCTCCACGCCTACCTTCACATCAACGCCCACTCCGAGGTTGGCAGAGAATTTTGTTTCACCGGCCACACCCGGAACGCCCGTAACGGTTTGTCCCTGATATTTTATCGTTGCGTCCGAAGAGCTGAGGTTGGCAACACCGGCTCCGCCCGTTATGTACGGAGAGATCAGCGGAAGCGGCAGGAAGCTTGACTTCACGTTGGCATACACCGACCAGAGGCTGATCGCTCCCCCGTCAATGGAAAAATCACTTGCGACCGTCCCACCCACCAAGGATGCCAGCAACTGCTGGTACTTCCCCTGATCGGGGGAGAAGCGAACATAGTCGCCCTGGAGCCTGAACGACAAAAGAACCGGAAGATTGAAATCGAGATGGACTCCACCCCCGTAGCCGAATCCATAGATCTCATTGAGCGGCTTTGGGACGTTGACGTTTGCCGCGGTCGCCTGGACGCCGAACCGCACGGGACTTGCGGCGTGTGACACGGGCGAAAGGACCAGCAGTGTTGCGGCGAGGAATATGAGTTTTTTCATGGTGTCTCCTTGTTGATTTGATGGTTTGTGCTGTGGCAGTCGCTTCGGTATACGAAAAGGGGAGTTGTTGGTTCACCCCCATCTTCATGTCTTCTGCTGCTTCTTCTTCGCAGCGGGAAAGAGAATGTTGTTAAGAATGAGTCGGTAGCCCGGCGAATTCTTGTGCAACGAAAGATCGGTGGGTGGGTCGCCGACGGCGTGCTGGTAATCCTCGGGGTCGTGACCGCCGTAGAAAGTGAAGGTTCCGCGTCCGTAATTGCCGTGCAGATACCGCACCTGATCCACTCCCTCCTTCTCTGCAAGAATCGTGACCGTGTTCTTGATAAGACTCTTCTTGAAATTCGTCGTCTGGCCGAGGAATCCTTTGATGACGTTCACGTGGTTTTGCGTCAGCATCGTGGGTACCGGGTCGAACTTGGCGGAGAATTCGAAGAGCGTGAAGTAGTCCGTTTCCGGATTCTGCAAGCCCAACAAATCGCTCGGCGGCTGATCGATGTCCGAGTACTCGTAGCGGAGCGGATTCCGCTCGAGCGTGAAGTTGGTAAATGCAAGAGTTTTGGAATAGTCGAGCCGCTGCTGCGCATCGCGGTCGGGTGGATCGCCGTCGTACATCACGTCGCAGATGTCGGTGTTCTCCGCAGCAAGGGCGATGTCGTACGTGTCCGTGGCCGAGCACATGGCGAACATGAATCCGCCGCTCGCAATGTATTCTTTGATCTTCCGTGCAACTGCCTTCTTCAGCTCAGACACTTTCTTGAAGCCCAACTTCTTTGCTTCCCTCTCCAGCATTACCTGCTGTTCGATGTACCAGCTTGCCTGTGCGAAGGAGGCGTAGAACTTGCCGTACTGCCCGGTGAAATCCTCGTGGTGCAGGTGGAGCCAGTCGTACTCATGAAGTTTATCTGCCATCACCTCATCATCCCACACCTTGTCGTAATGAATCTCGGCATACTCCAGCGCCAGCGTCACCGCATCGTCCCACGGCTGGAAGCCCGGAGGAACGTACACCGCAACTTTCGGTGCCTTCTCCAAACGGATCACGTCCATGTTGTTGTCCTCGCGTTGGACTTCGGCATAAATCTGCGCAGCATCGGTGGCGCTGATCTGCGTGAATGCAACCCCGCGGATACGGCACTCTGCTGCGATGATCTCGTGGTTGTCCACCAGGAACGAACCGCCGCGGTAGTTCAACAACCAATCGATCTCAATGCCTTTGGTGAGTGACCAGTACGCGATGCCGTAGGCTTTGAGGTGATCGGTTTGCGTCAGATCCATCGGAATCAGAATCTTTCCCTGCGCGTATGTTCCCGGAACGCTCGCAAGCAAGAGCACGGCCGCTGCGATGGCGGCGAGACAGAACCGTTGCTGGAGCTTTCTCATTTCTCCCTCCTCATCTTACAATGAATCTCCGCGCAGTTCACGGATCCGCCTGCGTGCGCGCTCGGTGAACAGCGACTGTGGATATTCGGCAAGCAGGCGCTCGTAGGCGGCGAGGGCCTGCGTCTTGTCCTTCAGGCGATAGTCGTACAACTCGGCCATGTTGAACTGTGCTTTATCCAGTGCAATACTGCTTTCCTTGAACTGACGCAAGAGCCGTTGATAGGTGAGCAGTGCATCCGCGTAGCGTCCGGCGAGCGTTTGCAGCAAGGCAATCCGCAGCAGCGCGTCATCCACGAACAACGCTTGCTGATACTTTTCCACCAACGATTGAAAGATCGTGATTGCCTCGGAGTATTTCTTCTGACGTGTGAGGAAATCTGCGCGGGCGAAATCCTTCAACGGCGCCGGGGCAGTCATCGTGTTTTCCTGCAGGAACGCATACAGCAGCAGGGCATCGTTGGCGTAGTCTGCTTTCAGATTTGTGCTGATGGACTCGAGACTGCTCATTGCCTCGGCGAAGTGTCCGCAAAAATAGAGCACTTCGGCAAGGCGATACGTCGCTTCATCCTGCTGGTCGGGTGTTGCCGTAGGCGCGACGACGACCTTCCGGAACCAGAGCATCGCTTGTGCCGTGTCTCCCTTCGCTGTCAGTACTTCGCCGATCTTAATGGCGATGTCATGCTGGATCGAGGAGGCGGCAGGGAGGCTCTGCAGCACGCTCGTGAACGAGGCAAGTGCAGCATCGAGGTCGAAGTACTTCTCGAACTGGATGAGGCCGATCTGGAATGCCGCGCGTGCTGCGAACTCGGTGTTGGGATATTCCTCCACGATCTTCCGAAAATCATCGATGGCTGTGGCGTAGCGCGACTGTGTTTCCGGAATGGTCCCCCCCGACGGCTGGGAAACCGGGATCGTATCTGCGCGTACCGTCAGCTCCTTCATCGCAAGCGCGTAGCCGAACCTGGCGTACGGAAGCCGTTGCGGCGGCAGCGGCGCATCGATGGCTGCCTTGTATGCGCGGGCAGCGACATCGAAGGCTCCCTCTTTGTACGCGCGCTCCGCGAATGCGTACAGCTCGGCTCCCCTGGCGTTCGCGAGGCGGTCAATGGTTGTGTGCACCTCGAACGCCTCGTCGAAGCGCTTGCCTTCCATGAGCAGCCAGCCTAACAGACGATACAGGTTCACATCCCTGGACGCACGCTGTGCCTCTCGCACGGCGTTGATAGCAGCATTGCGCGCTTCTTCTTTGCCGGTGAACTGTGCCATGCGGTTCTGTACGTACAGCAACTGCATCGGCGCTTGGGCAAGGTAACGCAGGTACTCGGTCGTTGCTCCACCGTAATCCATGCTGACAGCGAGCAGTTGTGCCAAATCGAGCGTGAACAGATTCGGGTCGTTGCAGGCTGTGCGTGCACGGCGGTAGACTGCTGCGGTCTTGTCGAGAAGACGGTTTTCGAGGAGCGAGTTTGCCACGAGACGATACACGTTTGGGTTTGCAGGTTCGGTGGCAATGGCCTGCTCCCATGCTGCATCGGCCTCCTTTTCGTTTCCCGACTGGTACAGCGCGCTGCCCAGCAGGCAGAGCAGGTTGGCATCGTTAGGAGAGGAAGCGAGTCGGTGACGAACCAGCCCGATCACTTCATCGTAGCGTTTGAGCTGGAGAAGCGAACGGCGCAAGCCGTCGAAGTACATGTAGTTGGAAGGCTCGTGCGTGTAGAGGTCGCGGTAGAGCACAACGGCGTTCTCGAAATCACCTCCCTGCTCATAGCTTTGGGCGAGGCGGAACTGAGCGTTCGTGTCCTGTGCGTACACCGATGCAATGAACACATGCATGAACAGAATCAACAACGATAAAACGATTCCTCGGCTCATGCTAAGCTCAACCCGTCGCTGCGGCAGAATGAACATGCAAAACCGATTCGCACAGAGCCCTCCCTCTCACTTGTCGCTGAGGTCCTCTTCACGTAACCTATCCGGCGTGATATTCACGTTCACACCAAGTGTGTAAAAATTGTTGTCTATTTCAAGATTGGCAGTATGGCGTCTCACTTGAAGCGTGATAGCGACCCTTTCGGCGATTGCATATGCGACACCGTAGGCGTAGTGTATGACCGGATACATTGATCCTGCACCAACACCAGCCTGTGCAAAGAGATCTGTGCCAGGGCGTCCCCAACGGAAGCGAACCTTCAACGCGATACTCAGAGCAAGTATGCTTGAAACACGCCTGTGCAACTGGGTTCCATCAGACCTGGTCGAAACTCTCCTGAAGGCCGAAGCCTCAAAAGGTAATGACCAGAACTTGTCACAGCGCCAGTCGTACGTTGCCCTGACTGTCCAACGATCCGTCAAACGACTCTCGCCTCCGATAACTCCACCTGCAAGCCCAATCCAGTGTCCTTCGTCAGTAGAGGTCACTGTTTGGCCGAAAGAACTACACGCAACCATCACAAGGAGCGTTATTGTCAGATTGCGGGAGCGCATCATTCACCGTCGGCATTCCAAATCGCACGAAAGCCGCGGCGTGTGCTGATTCGTCACTCCTCAATATATCAAATTTGCACGAGTAAACAATTGCCCGTGCCTTGCGAAGCAAGGGCGAATTATGTACCTTGCTTGCGGAACGTCTCTGCAAGTGCGCCCATCACCAAGTGTACAAGACCGAACGCATCGCTTGGTGATTTTGTTTCTTGATCCGGGAAACTGCCGCAAAGACACAAGGGGGGCGAAGGATAGACGAAGTCGGACGTGAAGATCAAAAAGAACATAGTGATTCTCGGCTCGACAGGCTCCATCGGGCGAAGCACACTCGAAGTCATTTCGCATTTCCCTGACCGGTTCCGCGTCACATACCTGACGGCGCATCGCAACATTGAATTGCTGCAGGAACAGGTGCAACGATTCACGCCTCGCGGAGTTGTTGTGTTGGAAGAATGCAACGCGTCGGTGCTGGGGAAGTACCTCAATGGGGCTACGGAGCTGCTCGTCGGTGAAGAAGGGCTGTGTGAGATCGTCACACGGGATGACGTGGACATCGTCGTGAGTGCGCTTGTGGGATTTGCAGGCCTGAAGCCAACCTTGCGCGCCATCGAGGCAGGGAAGGATATTGCCTTGGCGAACAAGGAAACGCTTGTGGTTGCGGGCGAGATCATGATGAATGCAGTTCGCAAGAGCGGCATCCGTCTCCTGCCGGTGGATAGCGAACACAGCGCCATCCTGCAGTGCTTGCGGGGGGAGGATCTCGCCTCCGTTGAGCGCCTGATTCTGACAGCTTCCGGCGGGCCATTTCGCTTGCTCCCGAAAGAGGAATTCCATTCGATCAGCGTGCGCGACGCGCTCAATCACCCAACCTGGCGCATGGGAAATAAGATCACGATCGATTCGGCCACGTTGATGAACAAAGGGCTTGAGGTCATCGAAGCGCATTGGCTCTTCGGTTTCCCTCCCGAGAAAATCCATGTCGTCATTCATCCTCAATCTATCATTCACTCGATGGTGGAGTTCAAGGACGGCTCAACCAAGGCGCAGCTCGGTATACCCGATATGAAAATTCCGATTCAGTATGCGCTGATGTATCCGGAACGGCCTGCTGCGCCGTATCAGCGACTGGATTTCTCACGCGTGCAGCAGATGACGTTCGACGAGCCTGATTATGAAAAGTTCCGATGTCTGGCTCTTGCCTTCAAAGCGTTGGAGATTGGGGGAAGCGCGACCGCGGTGCTGAACGCTGCCAACGAAGTTGCGGTGCAGAAGTTCCTGAACGAGGAAATTCCCTTTTCCGCAATTCCTCAGTTGATCGAGGATGCGTTACAGGCACACACGCCGAGGCAGAACGCCACGTTCGAGGAGATCGTCGCTGTTGATCGGGAAACGCGTGCATTCGTGCACCAGGTAGCTGCCACGGTTCATTAGGGAAGGACGGAAGATCATGGATTACTTGATATCGACGATCGTCATCCTGGGCGTGCTGGTGTTTGTGCACGAGTTCGGTCACTTCATCGCGGCCAAGCTGTGCGGTATGCGGGTGGATGTGTTCTCAATCGGTTTTCCGCCGCGGGCATTCGGCAAGAAAATCGGCGACACCGATTACTGCGTGTCGTGGATTCCCTTTGGTGGCTATGTGAAGATTGCGGGAATGATCGATGAGAGTTTCGACACGGAGTTCATCAACAAGCCGCCGCAGCCGTGGGAATTCCGGGCCAAACCCATCTGGCAGCGTATCATTGTGATCTCTGCCGGTGTCATCATGAACGTCGTCCTGGCACTCGGGATTTATAGTGCGCTGGCCTATGTGCACGGTCGCACCGTCTATGACACGACAGAAGTCGGATTCGTGTTTGCAGGAAGCGTTGCCGACTCGGCGGGCTTCAAACCGGGCGATAGGGTGTTGAGCGTCAACGGCAAGCCCGTCGCCGATTGGGACGGGTTGCGTCGCGCCATTTACCTAGAGAACATCGGAAGCGAGTTGCGCTTTGTCGTCGAGCGTCACGGCCAGCAGGTGCAGGTGCGGTCGCACGGCGCGCCCCTCGACGCCAAAGCGGAATCCGATTTTGGCCTCCTGCCCGCGCACTTCGCTGTTGTGGTCAAGAACGTCACGAAGGGAATGCCGGCCGAGCAACTGGGCATCCGGCCCCTCGATAGCATTCTGACGATTGCCGGGCGCCCTGTGCAAGCCATTCGCATCGTCGAGACGATCAAGAGTAATGCAGGGAAGCCACTGGCCATCGAATGGAAGCGCGGCGACACCGTGCTCACAGGGAACATTACACCAACACCGAAGGGGCAGATCGGCATCGAGTTCTCCGCAGGCTATACCGGGCCGATAAAGAAGACGGAGTACACGGTCCTGGAAGCGATCGGGCAAGGTGCCCGAGACGTTCGGCAGGTG
The DNA here is from genome assembly GCA_964539775.1 of uncultured Chitinophagales bacterium. Lineage (GTDB taxonomy): Bacteria > Bacteroidota > Ignavibacteria > UBA10030 > UBA6906 > CAADGV01. Next base: position 66,458 of record CAZIKE010000001.1, on the reverse strand, counting down.
GTTGCCGGAACGATCTCCGGCGTGATCAGTCTTATCCGCGGCAAGGTGTCCTTCTCTGAATCGCTTGCTGGTCCCATCCGCATCGGGAAGTTCGCCAAAGAATCGTTCGATGTCGGCATCGAAGTGTACCTTCAGTTCATGGGCTTACTCAGCGTCAGCCTCGCCATTCTCAATATCCTTCCCATTCCTGCCCTCGATGGCGGACATCTTATTTTCCTGATCGTGGAGGGCATCATCGGACGCGAGATTCCGACAAAGCTCAAGCTCGCAATCCAGCGCACAGGGTTCGTGCTGTTGTTGGTGTTTATGGCGTTTGCGGTGTATAACGACATACGGAACTTCTAATCGTTGCCTTTTCCACGGGGGCGGCCGGGAAGAGAGTCTGTGAGAAAGGGATTCTCTTCGGATGGCAGGCACGTGGTCGGAAGTTGTTATTGCTATCAATCGCAGTTTTTGTTATCATTTGCCGCAGGGGGATATTGTCTGGACGTCCACAAGTCAGGAAGGGGAAACCTATGAACCGATTTCTTCGAAGGGTTTGCAATGGGGGGAAATGGCTGCTGCTCGTTGTTCTGTTCTTCTCTCTTCATCTGTCGGTTACCCACGCACAAATCACGGTCACCACGGTCACAGCACCGGTCAACTCGCTGACGATTAACGACCTGGACTATCTGAACTCCACTACCCCCAAGTGGCTGTTCACGATAACGATACAAACCCCACGGACCATACAGGCGGTCATGACGATCAACCTCGACGTCCTGTTGGCGAGCGGCGAGCGCTATGAGAATGCCGCGCGTTTCATTTCCGTACCGTTTACCATCGAGCGCACGCGCACCGTCACCAACTTGGAGTTAGGCAGAGGGCGCGGCATACCGCAGGAAAGTTACATCTTCAACAACGACGCAAAAGCAAAATTCCTGGAGATCGCCCTGCCGAGCGGTTCGATGCCCGCCGGCAGTTATATCTTCACGGTGAATGTCCGCGAAGTCAACGGATCCGACACCGACACAAGGCAGTTCACGTTCATCCTCACGAACCCTTCCACGCCTGTCCTGCTCGCGCCGCAGGATGGCGAGGTGTTGACGGAGGGATTTCCGCTGTTCGAGTGGCAGTACGACGGGCCGCGGGCAACCATTGCGATCTTTGAGAAGCTTCCGGGGCAACGAAGTCTTGAAGAAACGGCAAGCGGCACACCCCACCATACCGCAACCGTAGAAACGCGGTCGCTGCGCTATCCCACCACTGCGCGCGTGTTGCAGCCGGGAAAGACCTACGTGTGGTACGTGACGGGGCTTGTCGGTGCGGCCGGAGGGACGAATCTCGAACTGCGCAGCGCGCTCCGGTCGTTCTCCATCTCCACGACGCGCTCGTCATCTCTGGCCTGGCTGCTGCAGGACCTTGAGCGATCTCTCCCGCCGGTGTACAAATCGATCTTCGATCAAATCCGTGCGCAAAATCTCTCCCCTACAGGCACCTATCGGTTGAACGGATCGCCGATCTCGCTGACGGAATTGTTGAGGGTGCTGAATGACATCCGCTCGAATCCGGAAGCGGTCGGCGCGGTGAATCTGGAATAGTCTTGGAAAGGGGAGGTACAATGAAAACACCAACGCGATCGAGTGTTATCATACTGATGACCGGATTGCTTGCGGTGGGCGCCGCGCCCCCTGCAGGCGATTCGGCCATTGCGCTGATCAGCAAAGTGATTCTCAATGTCATGCGGATGCAGGTGGGAAAAGACTGGCAACCTGCACAACGAGGCGAAGTGCTCGCATCGGGCGAGCGCCTCAGGACAGGCGAGAAGTCCGTTGCGGTCATCAAGTTCAAGGACAACAGCATGCTGCGCGTGCGCGAGAAGACCGAAGTGCTGATTGCAGGAGTGCAGGATGGCAATGCGTTTTCGAAATCCGCCGAGGTGCAGCGCGGCGTTATCGGGTTCATTATCAGGAAGCAGCAACAGGGGGAAGAATTCCGTTTCACATCGCCAACATCTGTGGCGTCGATCCGGGGAACGAGCGGACAGTTTACAGCATCCGATTCGGCGGACAAACTCATTGTGCTCGAGGGGCTTGTACGGCTGACGAACAAGGTGTCGACGCAGTCGGTTGATGTCGGTGCGGGCTATACCGGCCTTTCGACGCGTGACGGGAAGGTGCAGATGCGGCTCTCGACACCGGAGGAGAAGCAAGCAGCCGAAGCATCGGCGCAACTCGCCGAGCAGGAGAACCGCCTGGACATTGAACTGGACGACGGAAAAGGGAACAAGAAACGGATCGAGATCAAATACAAGCAGCAATGAGTTTTGCCATCCGCGATCGCGGGCGCAGGGTTCTGCTCTGCGTCCGCATCCTCTTTCTTGCCTGTTGCTTCACCTTTCCTCTGCCAGCGTTTGCACAGCTTTCATCACTTGTGGCCACCATCAGCCCAACCGAAGCCGTGAGCGAAACACCGCTCACCGTCAGCGTCGATTTGTATCGGGGTGAAACAATCGAGCGCGCGTACTTTGTGTACCGCCCATTCGGCGAAGGAAGCTGGAACCGGCGGGAAATGGACCTGCGAGGTAACACCGCGTTCATCGTCGTGCCGCCCGGGGTTGTCCGGCCGCCGTATCTTGAATACTACCTGGTGTTGGTGAAACGATCGGGCGGGCTTGAGTCGCATCCGCTCAGCGAAAGCACCGATCCCCTGGAGCGCCCGCCATCACGTACCTTGCACATGCCCGTCGTCAAGAGGGAGGACGATCTGCAGGTCGTGTTCTTGAGCCCCGAACTGAACGCGACGTACGATCCCACCGATGTTGTTGTTTCCGTCTCGCTCCTGCGTGCGGATTCGGTGGTTGTTCGCCGGGCAACGCAAATCATTCTGGACGGGAAGGATGTATCGAGTGACGCTGTGATGACCGGCGACCTTCTCGTCTATGTGCCGAGCAATCACAATCTGTCGTTGAAGCCCGGCAGGCACCGGGTAACGGTGTTGCTGTATAACCGTCAGGGAAATCTTCACCGCCAGGCGAGCACGCAGTTCTATGTTGCGGGCGAACCGGAACCGCTTTCGCTGCCCTATCAGCCGTTCATCTCCACCGGCAGTGTGGATCTCGAATCGCGCAACGAGAAGGTGAGCAACGTCCGAACCTGGTACAATCGCGGCAGCGCCCGGTTCAGTGGCAGTCAAGGGGATTGGCGCTTCAACGCCAACGTGTTTGTCACCTCCGACGAGTTACCCTCGCGTCAACCACAGAACCGCTACTACGCGTCGCTCGAATCGTACTGGCTGCTCATTGGGTACGGAGACAGCTATCCGAGCTATCCCAATCTGATTCTAAGCGGCAAGCGGGTACGGGGCCTGAACACGTCGGTGCGTCTGGGCAAGTTCAACGTAGACCTGACGGTAGGGCAAACAACGCGAGCCGTGGAGGGTGCGCTGGTGAAAATCATACCGGTCAACCAGCTTGGCTTCGAGCAGCAGGCGGATCCTTTTGCCGCCTTTGCCCGCATCGATTCCCTCACGTGGGGGAAATATACGTACGGGACGTACGCACGGGACATCTTCATCGTGCGGCCGAGCTTCGGTTCGGGCGAAAAGTACCAGATCGGCTTCACATGGCTCAAGGCAAAGGACGATACCCGGTCCATCACGTTTGGTACCCGACCGCAGGAAAATCTTGTGGTGGGAACGGATCTCGTCTCGAAATTCGACATGAACAGAATCGAGCTGACCGCGCAGGCGGCGTTCAGTGCTTTCAACAGTGACATCTCCAGCGGCAACTTCACCGATGCCTACATCGACACCGTGTACAAGAAGGATGCTGCTGCCATCAAGGATGCGAGAGACATCCTCAAGAACTTTATCACGGTCAACGACAATCTCCGGCCCCTTTCATTCAAGAAACTCTCGACGTTCGCGTACGACGTGGGCCTTGCGCTGAACTACTTTGATAACGCCTTCAAGGCCAGCTACATTCATCGCGGAAGCGATTATATGTCGTTCGGCCAAACGTTTCTGCGTACCGACGTGGCCGGTTTCAATCTGATGGATCGCATCCGGTTGTCGGAGCAGAACATGTTCGTGACACTCGGTTACGAGCGGCTGCACGATAACACGAGCAAGACGAAAGCGACGACGACCCGGTTCACCACGGTAAATGTTGCCCTGACGTACGACCCCCCGCCGGAACTCCCCAGCATCAGCGTTGGCTACACCCACTTCGCCAATGTCAACAATCTGATGATCACGGGACCCGACTCCATCAGCGCAGTGAACGACAAAACGAACCGCTATTATCTCCATGCAATGCAGCGCTTCACCTACGCGGCGCACCATATCGCGTCGGTGAGTGTCTCGACCTCGTTCCGGAATGACTTTACCCGGCGCAATCTCGACGTCAAAAACATCTCCGTCTCCAGCACGCTTCATACACGTTATGCCATTCCCCTGCAAACAACGCTGGGCTATACACTGAATGTGAACGAGTTTCCTTCGCCGGGGTCATCGGCACGCACGCGGCTGAACTATTCTACCGTGCTTGCCTACGGCAGGTACAGTTTTGTTCAGGACATTGCGGCGGTCTCGATCTCCTTCAGTCCAACGTTTGGGGATTTTTCTCGCTTTACGTTCGACTGCGCGGCGCAATGGAATGTCCGACCGAACATGTACGTGCTGCTCCAGTACAGCTACTTCCACAACAAAGGAATACCCAACGACGATTTCTGGAGTTTGAAGTACCGGCTTGAGTACTGATGAACCCGCGCCTGCGCAAATTTTTTGTTGCCCTTGCAGCAGCCGTCGTCACGATTGTGGTGGCCCATGAAGATGTGTTGCAGCTTGGGATTGTTGGGCGCCTGGAGCTTGCCTCCCTGGATTATCGCTTCCGCGAGCGAGGCAAACATCCCGCCATACCCGAATCGAGCCACGTGGTGATTGTGGAAGTCTCCGACGAGTCGTTCAAATCTCTCTCCTCGCGTTGGCCCTGGCCCCGTGCCTACTATGCCCATCTCGTTCGCAACCTGAAGAGCGCTGGAGCGAAAGCGGTCGGCATCGATATCATTCTCACCGGTCCTGATGCCTACGATCCGGCGAACGATGATGCCTTCCGCGATGCTCTTCGCGAGACGGGACTTGTTGTGCTGGCAGGGAAGATGGATGCACAACAACACACGTACGAGATCAAGCGCACGAAAGAAAACTACGGCAACCAGTTTTTCGGCATCGACAGCGCCTTGGGCCTTGTCAACATCCGCAACGATGCGGATGGAGTGTACCGGCGCTATAATCCGTACTGGGAAGCGCTCTATGTCGGGGCCGACGGAACGGGAGACACGACGCGTGTTCCAACCTTCAGTTTTGCCGTGCTGAACAAGTTCCTCGGTCTTCCTCCTCTGAGCACTGCCGACAATCACGAGAGCGAGTTTCTCTTTGCCGGGAGACGTATCCCAAAGTATGATGCCTCCTCGTTCCTCATGAACCTGTACGGGCCGAGCGGCACATTTCGTCGCATTCAGTTTGTTGATGTACTGGACGACGAAACAGTTACGACGAATGAGGAAGCGACAACTGGGCACGAGATCAATACCTTCAGCGATCCCGATTTCGGATACAAGTACGACGGAACGTTCAAGGACAAAATCGTGCTGGTCGGTTCGACGATGCCCGAAGACCATGATCTCTTTCCCGTGGCGCTCGCACAGCCCTCGGTGCACAGCGAGAATCTCATGTATGGGGTGGAGATTCATGCCAACGTCATCGAGAGTGTGCTGCGCGGCGAGTTTCTGCGAAGGCTGCCCGTGCTGGTCGACTTTCTCCTGATAGTCTTCTTTTCGTACCTGACGTTCTATGCAACCTCGGCTCTGCGCAGCAGTCGGGGCCTGCGGCACTTCGTGTTGGAGTTGGTTGGATTTCTAATCGTGGCCGTGGAAGTGATTGTTGTTGCCGCCATGGCGGTGCACCTGTTCACCACATACAACATTGTCATGGCGGCGGTTGGACCGATGGTAGGAGTTGTCATTGCGTACGTTGCGAGTACGGCATACCACTACGTGACAGAACGGAAACAGCGCCTGATGATCAAATCCATGTTCAGTACGTATGTGAACCCGACGGTGGTGGAAGAGTTGATTCTCCACCCGGAGAAATTGAAGCTCGGCGGAGAACGGAAGGAACTCAGCGTGATGTTTGCCGACATCGAAGGGTTCACGACAATCTCGGAAAAAATGCCGTCGGAAGAGCTGGTAAGCCTGCTGAACGAGTATTTCAACGAGATGACAACCATCATTCTGCAGAATGACGGCACACTCGACAAGTTTTTCGGCGATGCGATCGTGGCGTTCTGGGGCGCCCCGTTACCGCAGGACGATCACGCACTACGGGCATGTTGCAGCGCGCTCGACATGCAGCACACACTCGCCGCGATTAGGGAACGGTGGCGCGGCGAGGGCAAACCCATGCTGCATGTACGGATCGGCATCAACACGGGCGACATGGTCGTGGGAAACATGGGGGGCATCGGAAAGTTCGACTACACCGTGATCGGCGACGGCGTCAACATCGCGTCGCGTCTGGAAGGAGCGAACAAGGTGTATCGCACCGGCATCATGGTGAGCGAGGCAACGTATGAACGAGTGAAGAACCGGATCATCGGGAGAGAGTTGGATCTCATTGCCGTCAAAGGGCGCTCCGAGCCACTGCGGACGTTCGAACTGTTGCAGCGACTCGATGGCTCACTCGATCCCGCGCTCGAGCGGTTCCTTTCGCTCTATACGGCGGGATTGTATCTGTATCGTAGCCGGGAGTGGGAGGAAGCGATCCCGAAGTTCCTGGAGGCGCTGCGCATCCGTCCTCACGATTATCCGACCCAACTCCATCTGGAGCGAGCGAAACAATTCAAACGCACTCCTCCCCCGCCAGAATGGAACGGTGTCGTGGAGTTGACGACGAAGTGACTTGCCTCGCGTCGGCTCCGTTCTTCTTCATCAATCCTCGTTGCACCACCACCAGCGAGAGCGTCAGAAACCGAAGCGCGACATGAAGGAAAACGCTCTTGCATCCATCGTTGGTCGGAACATGCCGTGCCTACACCAGAAAGATCCTCTCCGTTTCGTCAGCAGAAGGGCCGTAGATGGATGGAACTTTGCCGCCTGCGAGGCGAACGTACACGGAGAGTTGTCCGCGATGATGCACCATGTCATACAGCGTCAGCCACAAGACATCGGCTTTACGCATGGGTATCCCGGTTCCGGCTCCGGTGGGGAACACGACGCTTGAGTTATACTCCCGGTCCGAAAGCGCTCGCACCCGTTCGATGTTCTTCTTGAACATCGCCTGAAACATCCCGGCAATCTCGTCCATCGAGCCTGGTGTTGGCGGCTCGCCGCTGAAGTCTATCGTGCCGCTCATCGCCATTTCTGCGACTGCCTGCTCGCCGACAAACTGGAACGCAATCTCCCGGGCAGTGCGCAGTGTGTCCCCCTTGAGGTCGAGCTGATCGTTGGGGTACGCGTTCAGCACACGCATCGTTGTGTTGCACTCCCTCTCGTAGGCTTTGAGGAAAATGTCTTTCTCGAGTGCCGCCATGAGGGCCTCCTTTCATTGATGTGAATGATGCAATCGTTATGAGTCAGCAAGAATGCGAGGCGCACACATGATACGACCCACGGTGCGCTTCGGATTGCCTTCGTCTTCGCGGGTCTGTATATTGCCCGTGGTTCACTGTCGTTCTTTCATAAGAATCAGGAGGAGCTCATGGCGCCGCAGGACCCACCGTTACGTTACCACGTTCTTGACATTCTTCAAGGAGAGCATGCGCACGCGAGTTTCGATGCTGCCGTCGAAGGTTTTCGCAAACATCTGGCAGGAAAGAACGTTGATGGCATTCCTTACACTCCGTGGCAACTGCTTGAACATCTACGGATTGCACAGTGGGATATCGGTCAGTTCATCCGGCGTGCGGGCGTTTAGCAATTCCGCAACGACGGGAACGCAATGCAAGACCTTGTGGCGGATCCGGCAACAGACCACATCGGACAGCTTGTGCTTCTCCGCAGGATGCTCGGTGCGTGGAAATGAGATGGTTAATAGCCGTCCACTCGCCTGAACTGCTCAGCTTCCAGTGTGAACATCAACGAGATGCGGTGTGTGTCATCGAGACGCTCGCCGGCTGCTTGCGCAAAGCGCGCAAAGGAGTAGTCGATGTGCAGCTTCGGCAGGCGCAAGCCGGCACCGAACGACACCTGCTTCACATCATTGTAGCCGACGCGGAGGGCAACGGCATCTTTGAAGAGAAACTCAGTACCGATGTGCGCATCGAAGCTGACCGGACCGAGCGCAAAGGTGGAGGCAGACTTGCGGTTCTCGAAGCGGATGTCGAAATCCACCGCCGGTGCAAAACGTCCGCCGAGAGCTTCAATGAAGTAGGCCGACCCAAGTTTCATCGTAGGAGAAATCAGCTCGTTCGTTCCTGTATTCCATGCAAGGAAGGTCGTGGTCACATCCTGGAGATTTGCTCCCAGAACGATCTTGTCGGTGAGGCTGTACCACAAACCGATGTCGAGGCCAATGCCCGTTGCGGAGGCGTCACCCAGCTCGCGACGAATGACCTTAAGGTTTGCACCGTAGGAGAAATTCTCGGAGTGCTTCTTTGAGTAGGTGAGATAGAACGCCCAGTCGGCAGCATTGAAGTAGGTAACACGACTCGGGTCGATGCGTGTAAACTGGTTGGGGTCTTCGGTATAATTGCCGTTTGCGTCGATGCCTGCTTTGCGCGTGTCGGGGATGTCGTCCACGCCGAGACGGATGACGCTGAGGCCCCAGCTTGTGGTCGGCCCCACCGGCAACGCCACCGCCCCGTAATCGTAATTCACCAGGCTGCCGTAGCGCTCATCGTGCATCAATGCGATCTGCGGATAGTTGATGCGGGAAAGTCCGGCCGGATTCCAGTACCCCGCGGTCACGTCATTTGCCAGAGCAACGAACGCGCCTCCCATGCCAAGTGCCCTCCCGCCGACGCCGAGCGAAATGAACTCACCGGCGTACTTCGCAATGCCTCCCCCCATCGACGTCACGACGACGGCAAACATCAACACCACGACGGCTGACCAACGTATTTTCATGACATGCCTCTCTTTAAGATTATCGGCTTGCGTTATAGTGAAGTTATGAAGCACTGTAGCATGGGGCGGGGGCCATCTCCTTGAGTTGTCTCGATTCAAAATTGGGTAAATGAACATTCAAAGTCAAGCCGTGAAGTCACAATGATGCGGTGGATAGCCTCAAGCCTATCAAATCGGCTCGGCGCCCAGTTCTCGCATGATGGTTTTGACAATCGGATGCTCCTCCGTTGACGATGCCGCAGCATCGGTATCGAGTGACATGGGAGGGGCCGCGGTGGGGTTGACCTCCACTTCCAATCTCCCACGAGCGCTGAAGACTTTGTGAATCATCGTGCTGATCAGTTCCTTATGTCGCCCGATGGCGGAAGAGCTGAACTCATCGGGTACAGAGATGAGAATTGCCGAACCGCGCACGCCACGGAGCATCGCCGACTCGAGGATCGTTCCCAGCGCAATGCGTTCGCGGCGTATCTCGCCGACCAGCTCCGGCCAGCGCGAGCGCACCTCGCCTTCCGAAAGTGCCGGCGACGGAGACGGTGGTGTCTCGGGAGAGGGAGGTGGTACCGGCGCTGTGGGACGGGCGAACACAGGCCGCGAGCTGAATCGCTGTGCGGTCGGTTCCGCAACCGCAGAGGATGGTTGCTGCGCTCCACCGGCGTGTGTGCTACCTTCGGAGAGTTTTTTTTTCAACTCCTCAATCTGGTGAAGGACCTCTCCCACGTCGAGGGCACTGTTCATCGTGATCATCTGCACGATGTCGGTCTCGAGCTTGAAGCGCGGTTGACTGCTCCACCGGATGGCCGTCTCGGTGTTGTTGACGAATCGCAGGAGGCGAAGCACATCGGCCACGCTGAACTGTTTCGCCACTTCGGCATATTTCGTTTTGTGGATGTCCGATTCTTCGATCAGTGCAGTGGAGCCGGTGGTAACCGCGGTAAGGATGTTCCGCAAATGCTCGGTCAGTCCAGCAAGAAACTCTTTGATGTCGTACCCGCGCTCCATGATGTCCTGCACCAGATCTAGCCCGCCTTTTGCGTCTTTTGCCTTGATGAGGTCGGTGACGCGGAAGTAGAACTCCTGATCCACAATGTTGAGGGCCTGCAGAATCTGATCTTTGGCGACCGTCTTGCCGCAGAGTGCGACAATCTGGTCGAAGATGCTCTGCGCATCGCGCATCGAGCCATCACCTTTCTTGGCAATCAGCAGAAGAGCCTCCTCATCGATGGCGATGGACTCCTTCTGCGCAATCGTCCGAAGGTTTGTCATGATCTCGTCGACGGTGATGCGACGAAAGTCGAAGCGCTGGCAGCGGGAGATGATCGTTGCCGGCAGCTTATGCACTTCCGTGGTGGCGAAGATGAACAAAACGTGGCCCGGAGGTTCCTCCAGCGTCTTGAGGAGGGCGTTGAATGCCTCCTTGGTCAGCATGTGGACTTCATCGATGATGTACACTTTGTATTTGCCTTTTGCCGGACCGTACCGTACGGCCTCGCGCAGGTTGCGGATCTCGTCCACGCCGCGGTTGGAGGCACCGTCAATCTCCAGCACGTCGAAACTCCTCCCCTCCGTGATCTCGACGCACATCTCGCATGTGTTGTCCGGCTCGAACTCCGCCGTCGGGTTCTGGCAGTTCACGAGCTTGGCAAGCAGGCGCGCCGTGGTGGTTTTGCCCACGCCGCGAGGACCGGCAAACAGGTACGCGTGGGCCAGACGCTTCTGTCGGATCGCGTTCTTCAGCGTGTGGGTAACGTGTGTTTGGGCGGCCACGTCATCGAACCTCATGGGCCGCCACTTGCGGGCAGTAACGATGTACTCACTCATAATGCATGCAACGGAACAAAGTCTCCAAAGCAGGTAGATCCCTTGCCGTCGGCCCACGCACCGAGCGTACGGTAAAGCAGACGGGGTCAGGGTGAGTCAAATTCGTGAGTCCGACGACGACCGCTCACGGAAACACATACTGCAACGCTTCCTCAATCTTGCTGATCGGAATAATCGTGAGACCTTCTTTCACGCGCGGCTGGATCTCGGTAAGGTCCTTCACATTCTCCTGCGGAATGAGCACCGTGGTGATGCCGCTGCGTTGGGCAGCGATGAGCTTTTCGTTCAGGCCTCCGATGACCAGCACCTCGCCGCGCAGCGTAATCTCGCCGGTCATGGCAACATCGGCGCGGGCAGGTTTGCCGCTGATGGCCGAATACATCGCCATCACCATCGTGATGCCGGCGGAAGGTCCATCCTTGGGGATTGCGCCTTCGGGCAGATGCACGTGCAGTTCCTTGTCTTTGTAGAAGTCGGGATCAAGCCCCAGGTCTTTTGCATTCGAACGCAGATAGCTCAGTGCCGCCTGCGCAGATTCTTTCATCACGTCGCCGAGCTGTCCTGTCAGCGTCAGTTTTTCTTTGCCGCTCATGATCGTGACGTCCACGTGCAGGATGTCGCCGCCGACGCTTGTCCACGCAAGCCCCGTTGCCGATCCGACGCGATTGGTGTCTGGCCGCAGCCGGTTGCGGAACTTTGGCACGCCGAGATACTCCTCCACTTTCTCCGGCGTTACGACAAACGGGCTGCCTGTTCGTTCCTTCTTCCCATTCTTCTGACTGCTGCTGACAATGTCCTTGGCGATCTTGCGGCACACGGAGGCAAGTTCGCGTTCGAGGTTGCGCACGCCGGCCTCACGCGTATATTCCGTGATGATCTTATCGATGGCAGGATCCGTGATGGTGATGGTGTTCTTCACAAGCCCGTGTTCCTGCAGTTGCTTGGGGATGATATGCCGTTTGGCGATTTCTCGCTTGTCGTGCTGAAGGTAGCCCGCCAGTTCGATGATCTCCATCCGATCCTGCAGCGGAAGAGGAATCTGATATCGCACGTTGGCCGTGGTAATGAACATGACATGGGAAAGGTCGTAGTCCACGTCAAGGTAGTGATCGTTGAACGTGCAGTTCTGCTCCGGGTCAAGCACTTCCAGCATCGCCGAGGACGGATCGCCACGGAAGTCCATGCTCATCTTATCCACTTCATCCAGAAGCATCACCGGGTTGATAACGCCCGCGCGCTTCATGGACTGAATGATCTTCCCCGGCATCGAGCCGATGTAGGTGCGGCGGTGACCGCGAATCTCCGCCTCATCCCGCACGCCGCCGAGCGAGATGCGCACGAGCTTGCGTCCTAACGCTCGCGCAATGGACTTTGCCAACGAGGTTTTCCCCACGCCCGGAGGGCCGACAAAGCAGAGAATCTGACCCTTCATCTCGCGCACCAGATTCAGTACCGCAATGTGTTCGAGGATTCTTTCCTTGGGCTTCTCAAGCCCGAAATGATCTTCGTCGAGGATGGCTTTGACGTGCTCGACATTGAGGTTATCCTTGGTGCGCTTGTACCATGGCACGCTCACCAGCCAGTCAATGTAGCTGCGGATCACCGTCGATTCAGGAGAGAGGGGGGGAGTCTTACGGAGTTTGTTGAACTCCTCCAAGGCCTTCTCTTCCACTGCCTTCGGCATCTTCGCCTTCTTGATATCCTCCCGCAGCTTGATCAGCTCCGGCGACGATTCTTCCTCGCCCAATTCATCCTGCAAGATGCGGATCTGTTCCTGGATGAAATACTTGCGCTGTGACTTGGCGATATTGTCGTGCACCTTCGAATCGATCTCCTTCTCGATCTTCAGCACATCGTTCTCGGAGTTCAGGATGCGGATCAGTTCATGCAACTGGTCGCGTGTGCTGGTGAGTTCGAGGATCTTCTGCTTGACATCGACCGTCTGCATGATGTTCGATGCGATATAGAAGACTTTCCGCTGAACATCCTTGGTGTTTTCGAAGGCGAGCAGCACTTCACTCGGCACGTTGCGGTTCAGATGGACGTATTCGGCAAAGAGGCTCGACGTGTGCCGCAGCAGCGCGTCCAGCTCGGAGTCCATGGTGACGTGCCCGAAGTGGATCTCGAGTTCTGCCTCGAGAAACTTTCCGTTGGGAATAAAACGTTTGACGGAGGCCTGCACGACGCCATCAACAAGGATCTTCATCAAGCCGTTGGGGAGTTTGAGGATCTGGATGATCTTGGCAATGGTACCATCATGGTAGATGTCGTCCGGGGTTGGTTCCTCCGTCACGGAGTGGCGCTGTGCCGCAAGGAAGATGAACTTCTCCCGTTCCAATGCTTCGTTGACGGCCCTGAGTGACGACTCACGGCCGACGAGTACGGGAAAGATCATGTAGGGAAACACCACAACATCACGCAGCGGCAGAACGGGCAGTTGACTGGGGATGGCGTCGAGCTGCTCGGTGTATTGCGGTCCACCGCCGGTGAGGGAATCAGTTTGCATGGAATTCGTTCGACACGCTCTCGTTTCAGATGGAAAAGGTGTCGCACCCGACACCTTTGCTGTTCTCGTTGTGTTGAAAAATATACCAAGATATCAATGGGTTGTCAACAGCCGTCGCGAGACGGGTAACAATCACCCTCTGCGTTTCTTCGCAGCCATCGCGTAAAGCTGCACGTATTTCCTTGCCGATGCTTCCCACGAGAAATCGGTATTCATGCCGTTCATCATCATGCGATGCCAGGTTTGTTTGTCGTTGGAGAACATGTGCACCGCGCGGGAAACCGTCGTGAAGAGGGCATAGCCTGTTGCGTCATGGAAGGAGAAACCGTTTCCCTCATCGCTGCCCAGCGATTGGAACTCATGCCAGTCGTGTACCGTGTCGGCAAGGCCACCTGTCTTGCGCACGATGGGAATAGTGCCGTAGCGCAGACTGTACATCTGATTGAGGCCACACGGCTCGTAATGCGAGGGCATCAGGATCATATCGGACGCGGCTTCGATCAGATGGGCAAGCTCGTTGTTGAAACCGATATAGGTCCAGACCTTATGCGGCATAGCGTGATGGAGCGAAGTGAACAGCCGTTCGTACCGCTCTTCGCCCGAACCGAGAACCACCCACTGGACATCCATCTCCATCAACCCGCCGATGGCCTCGGCAATCGTGTCGAATCCCTTCTGCGCAACGAGCCGCGAGACGATGCCGATGAGTGGCCGGTGTGGATTGTAGGGCATGCCAATCTTTTCTACCAAAAACTTCTTGTTGCGATACTTGCCTGCGAGATTCTCTTTGGAGTAATGATGGGGGAGATGGGAATCTGTTGCGGGATTCCACACATCGACGTCGATGCCGTTGAGCACGCCGTGTACGTCGTCCCGCCGCATCCACAGGATTCCTTCCATGCCCGCCCCATACTGCGGCGTCAGAATCTCGCGTGCGTAGGTTTCACTGACCGTGCTGATGATCTCCGCGGACAGGATCCCCGCTTTCATAAACGACACGCCGCCGCGCAGTTCCAGCGCAGGGAAATGGTCGTGGCGTATTTCGGCAATTTCCATCGCCGTTCTGTTGAACAGTCCCTGATACCCGATGTTATGAATGGAATAGAGCGTTGCCGTGTTCTTGAACATGCTATCCCAGCTGTAGTTCTCTTTGAGGAGAAGAGGGAGGAAACCCGTCTGCCAGTCGTTGCAGTGCACCACGTCCGGAGCCCATTGCAGGCGCTGGAGTGTTTCAATCACGGCCTTCATAAAAAGAATGAACCGCCCGTCTTCGTCGTACCCATCGGTGTAAATCCTTCCGCGATGGAAAAAGTGCGGGCAGTCGATAAAGTAGACAGGAACGCTGGAGCCGGGAAGCGTTGAGCTGACGACGTGCACCGGCCAGGCAATGCCGGCCACGCGCACAGGCATCTCGCCGATGGCGTACTCGTAATGCAGGTCGTACTTCGATTCGTCGATAGTGTTGTACTTGGGGATGAAGACCTTGACGTCGCAGCCGAGGTGGTGCAATGCCTTGGGGAGCGAACCGATGACGTCCGCCAGGCCGCCTGTCTTTGCAAACGGGGCACACTCGGAAGCAGCGATGGCTATTTTCATACACTCTTGCCTGTGGTGGGTGACCGCAATGAATGCCAATATATTGAGCCCTGCGCGGAAATGCAAAGATGCACTGCGAGCCGAGCAGACCTGGCTGCTGGAAAACCCAACACGTATGTTTCGTATCTTTGAGAAA
Source organism: uncultured Chitinophagales bacterium (assembly GCA_964539775.1). Classification (GTDB taxonomy): domain Bacteria; phylum Bacteroidota; class Ignavibacteria; order UBA10030; family UBA6906; genus CAADGV01. Next base: position 51,295 of record CAZIKE010000001.1, on the reverse strand, counting down.
AGCCGATGCTGGGTTGCCAATTCTGAGAATGGTCCTGCGGAAGTCGGCCAAACGTGTTGACAAACGGCTCCCTCTGCATGGCACGTGCTTTGACCAATTCCGTTCATGCAACCCTATGTCCATTCAACCACGCGCTATCCTATGACATCGGCTTCGAGGAATCTTCTTTTGGAGGTCAGACAATGATACGAAAACAGGATGCGCTCGACTACCATAGTCAAGGGCGCAGAGGCAAGATTGAGATTGCCCTCACCAAACCGTGCGCTACACAGCGCGATCTCTCGCTTGCCTACACACCGGGTGTTGCAGAACCCTGCCGCGAGATCGCGGCGAATCCTGCAGACGTGTACAAGTACACCGCGAAGGGGAATCTTGTGGCGGTCGTCTCCAACGGCACAGCCGTACTGGGTCTCGGCGATATTGGTCCGGCAGCAGGTAAGCCGGTGATGGAAGGAAAGGGCGTGCTCTTCAAGCGCTTTGCCGACATCGATGTGTTCGATATCGAGATCGACTCAAAGGACCCCGACGAGATCATCCGTATTGTCAAGGCGTTGGAGCCGACGTTCGGCGGTATCAACCTGGAAGACATCAAAGCGCCGGAGTGCTTCCACATCGAAGAAGAACTCAAGAAGATCATGAACATCCCCGTCTTCCACGACGACCAGCACGGCACGGCAATCATCTCCGGTGCCGGGTTGTTGAATGCGCTGGAGCTTGTCGGCAAGAAGATCGATGAGGTCAAGGTGGTGTTCAGCGGTGCCGGTGCCGCAGGTATTGCCTGTGCAAAATTCTATCTCCTGCTCGGCGTGAAGAAGGACAATCTGATCCTGGTCGATACAAAGGGCGTGGTGTATAAGGGCAGGAAGGAAGGGATGAACCCGTACAAGGAGTTCTTCGCCGTCGATACGGACGCACGCACGCTCGCCGATGCGATGCGCGGCGCGGATGTGTTTGCCGGCGTGTCGGTCAAAGGGGTGGTGACCAAGGAGATGGTCAAGAGTATGGCCGAAGACGCAATCATCTTTGCGATGGCGAACCCCGATCCGGAGATCACGCCCGAGGAGGCGTTCGATGTGCGTAAGGATCTGATCATGGCCACCGGTCGCTCGGACTATCCGAACCAGGTGAACAATGTGCTCGGCTTCCCGTTCATCTTCCGCGGTGCGCTGGATGTAATGGCAACGGCCATCAACGATGAGATGAAGCTTGCCGCTGCGCGTGCGTTGGCCGCTCTGGCAAAAGAAGACGTTCCGGATTCCGTCATCAAGGCCTACGGAGGCAAGCCGATCAAGTTCGGGCGCGACTACATCATCCCGAAGCCGCTTGATCCGCGCGTGCTGCTCTGGGAAGCTCCTGCAGTGGCGAAAGCAGCGATGGAAACCGGCGTCGCACGCAAACCCATCGAGAACCTCGATGCGTATCGGGACTCGCTCGAGAGCCGGTTCGGCCGCGGCAAGGAGATCATGCGCACGGTCATCCACAAAGCACAGCGCGCGCCAAAGCGGATTGTCTTTCCCGAAGGAACGGAGGAGAAAGTCCTGCGGGCAAGCCAGATCATTCTGGATGAAGAAATCGCAAAGCCCATCCTGCTGGGCGATCGGAATACCATCACCGAAAAGATCAAGATGCTCGATCTCGATCTGAACGGTGTCGAGATCGTCGATCCCATCCACTCCCAGAAGTTTGACGAGTACGTGAGCAAGTTCTATGACATGCGCAAGCGGAAAGGCGTCACGCAGAAGGACGCCTACAACCAGATCCAGCGTCCCATCAACTACGGGATGATGATGGTGCACACGGGCGATGCGGATGGACTCGTTGCAGGCCTCACGCAAAGCTACCCCGACACGATCCGACCGGCGCTGCAGATCATTAAGCCGCTGCCGGGCATCAGCACGATCGCGGGGCTGTATATGCTCGTCTTCAAGAACGACGTCAAGTTCATCACGGACGCGACGGTGAACTTCGACCCGACGGCCGAACAACTGGCCGAGATTGCCGTCCTTGCGGCAGAGAAGGTCCGCAGCTTCGACATTGTGCCGCGCATCGCGATGCTGTCGTTCAGCAACTTCGGCAGTACGCGGCATCCCTCGGCTCAGAAGATGGCCAAGGCGGCGGAGCTCGTCAAGAAGCGCGCACCCGAGCTGATGGTGGATGGTGAAATGATGGCCGATACGGCTGTTTCGCCCGAGATTATCGAGACGCTGTACCCCTTCAGTACGCTGAAAGAAGCAGCGAATCTGTTGGTGTGCCCGAACCTCGAGTCGGCGAATATCGCGTACAAGCTCCTCGCCAAGCTCGGCGGTGCCGAGATGTACGGGCCAATCCTGCTCGGCATGCGCAAGCCGGTCTATGTGCTCATTCCCGGCAACGAGGTTGCAGACATCGTCAACGTCACGGCGATGGCTGTACGCGATGCACAAGAGCCCGGAGAGGAGAAAGCCCCCCGCATGGGACGGTTCAGTCCGCAGATGGAAACGATGTACGAGTGATGCAGCTCCTCAAGGCAAAGGATCCCGCGCGGGGCGTGTGCCGAAGAAATCCCCGGTACACCCCCGCGATGGATCGTGCAGAGTAACCCCCGCGCTGCCCGTCTGGGTGAGTCACCACGACCTTGATTTCTTTCTTCATCATCTATAAATTAGTTTACAGCCAGCAAGCCGACGCACGTTGACATCATCCCACAACCTTTGAGGAGTTACACATGCACATCAACAGATTCGCATTTCTGGTTGCCGGCCTCGCATTGGTTCTTGCTTCGTGCAAGAAAGACTCAACAAACCCAGCGGGAGCTGCCACAACATCCATCACCGGCACATGGACCATAACATCTGCAACAGTGAACGGACAGCCGGCCGACCCAGCGCAGATTTTCGAATACGTCCAGGGTGCCGTCAGCGCGCGATTCATCTTCGGCGCCAACGGGGCGTTCACCTATGAAGAGAGGGATGCTCAGGGGAATGTTCTTTACACCGAGACGGGTACCTTTAGCATCAGCGGGCAAAGTGTTACCGTCACCATCACTCACTCGAATGGACAGCCACTCCAGCAGCCTATTGTGATTGCCGGAAGTTTCGTGATTACAGGGAACCAGATGACCTTTACGACGCAGATGCAGGGGAACACGGTCGTGCTTGTCTTTACGCGGATCTAACGTGCCATCACTCTACCAAAAGCAAAAGCCCCATCGCCAACGACGGGGCTTTTGCCTCCTTTCGCATTTGCTGGTTTCAGAAATCCGTCCCGAGTGAAATGTAGTACTTCGGTTCGCTGAAGCCGCTCCAGTACCACGCCCAAGCCACGTCGAGCTTTACCAAAAACCCGAGGAAGAAGATTCTTGCGCCGGTGCCCATGCCCATCAGCAGGTCTTTGGTGATGGTGTTGCCTTGAGCATCCCTGGCGAAGGCCTGGAACGCCCGCTCCCTATTCCACGCCGATCCCATATCGAAGAACATCGTGCCCATGATGCTCTGGAGTCCGATGGGAAGCGGACCTGCCTGGAAGAAGGCCAGCAGAGGATAGCGGAACTCGAAATTGAACAGGGCGTAGCGCGAGCCGATGCGGGCGTTGTAGTTGTACCCGCGGAGAGGAAGCCCGGTTTGCAGGAAGATGTAGTCCTCCGCGTTTTCCAGAGGGATGTATCCGCCTTCGAACGTGTGGTTGATCCAGTTGTCCACTCCGCCGACGATGTACTTCTGGGGATTGGCGCCGAAACTGCCGCCGCCGGCAAGGCGTAGCGCGAACGCGTACTGACGTCCGAGCCGCACATACGTCCGGTAGTCGCCGGTCACGTTGACGAAACTCAAGCCCGCCGAGCCGAGCTTCGGCGTACCGAAGATGTTGAACGCATAGCGCGTCCCGTTCATCGGTGCGGTGTACCCCCAGAGCGAAGTGTCGTGTGTGTAGCCCAACGACGGCACGAGCACCGTGCGTTTCTGCGTCGGGTCGGAGAGCTGGTCGAGGTTCTCCCGCGAGATGTTGAACCAGCTCAGGCCCATATCGATGCGGTTGAACTTGTCGATGGGATACTGCGCGTTCAGCGCAAGCCCGTAGGTGCGGAAGCGATAGAGGCTCCCGCCGTAGAGGTCGTTGATGATGACGAAGCGCGCGCTGTGGAATCCGGTAAACCCAATGTCGAGACGCTCCGGCAGGTACAAGTATTGGAGAGCGTAGTCGCTGTTCTTGAGATCCAGCAGCAAGTTAGTGACGAAGACGATCTGATGATCGCCTAACAGATCGCTGAAGGCCATGATGGTCGAGCCGGTTACGCCGTAAAAGGTATTGTACCCGGCGTTCCCGTAGATGATGTCCGGCGAGAAGTTCAGTTTGTATTTGTTGACCTTATACTTCCCCTCTTTGTCGAGATTGCCGACGATCTGCGGGAGGCGTGCGATCGTAGTGTCTGTCGGAAGGTTCTGGAGGCCTTCGCGTCCCGAGGCGAACCCGCTGAAGTCGATCTCGAGATTGCCGCCGAACACGCCGGTCGTATCGCGCGCAGCTTCCCGCTGCACGGCCACCGTTTCCTGCGCTGCCGGGGCGGCCGGCGGGGAACGCTTCGACTTGATGAATTCCGTCGGTTCAAGCTCGGCAAGCTTCAGGTCGCGCTCGAACGGGTTGCGCATCACAAAGATGTCGAATCCCGCATGGTGCAGCGAAGAGAAGGCAAGCTTGGAGCCATCGCGCGACAGCGAAAGTTGATAGACACCACTCAACGAGTTGGTGATGGGTCGGACGGAGCGCGTGGCCAGAACCATCTCGTAGATGTTATTGATACCGTTCTTGTCGGACACGAAAAGGATCTTCTTTCCATCAGGAGAGCAAGTCACGGAGTTCTCGTCGCTCTCCGGCCAATCGGTGAGGCGCTCGATGTTTTTCGTCGCAATCTCAACCCGGTAGAGATCCTGCTGGCTGTAGTCAAACGTCGCCATGTCCACGTCTTCGCGTCCGAGCTTGTCACGGCGGTCAGAGGAGAAATAAATGTACTTCCCGTCGGGTGACCACGCAGGATCGGCATCGCTGAAGATATCCTGCGTGAGATTGATCAGTTGTTTGGAGGTCAGATCATAGACATAGATGTCGGATCGCTCTAAGGTGTTGCCGACGAACGCAAGCTTGTCGCCCTGCCACGACCAGTCGACCGAATAGATCGCATCCAGATCGAACGTCAGTCGCGTGACATCGCCTTCTTCGACGTCGACGATGAGGATGGCATCTGTTGCCCCGGATTTCGCGGCCAGGGCGATCTTCTTCCCATCGGGCGACCAGGTGAGGCGAGGCGTCAACAGCTTCAACTCCTCGAAATCGCTCGTCGTCTGGCCGCTGACCACCTTGTCCATGATCTTTCCATCGAGTGTGCTCATCACAAACACGTCCAGATAATCATTGCGGTCGGAGATGAACGCAACCCGATCTCCTTGGGGCGAGATGGCGGGACTCGTGTTGTAGAAGTTGCCATCCTTCTTGTGGTCGGTAAGCTTGCGCGCGTAATCTGCAGGTTCCTCGCGCTTGGCAATATCGGGCCAGTAGGTTACCTTCATCTCTTTTTGCCATCGCTCGTTCAGTTCCTCCAACCCTAAGCCAATTGCTCCGCGGAACCCTCCCTCCACGCTGCGTGTGCTTTTGATACGGTTGAGGATATCGCCGATCTTTTGCTCTCCGTACTTGTTGGCAATGTACCACCAGAGCGATTGTCCTCCTCGATAGGCAAAGTAGCCGCCCAAACGGTTGATGGGGGGAAGGTATTCATGGACTGTTGCATCGCGCAGAAACATATCCGAGTTGGTCTCCCACTTCTGGGCTTCATATTCGGCGATGCCTTCGTTGAACCAGAGCGGCAACTGGAGGGTGATGTTGTTGGCAATGATCGATTGGATGGAGCCGCCGTAAAACATGTCGTTCACCACTGCGTGTACCAGCTCGTGGTGGATCACATGGCGGAATTGTTTGTAGTTCCCTTCGAACGGAATCAACACGCGGTTTTTGAAAAGCTCCGTAACGCCTCCAATGCCCTCTTCCAGATATTCGCTCACCACATTGCTCTGCTGGAACTCATTGTGCGAGTTCGTGACAATGATCGGGACACGGTTGACGAGCTGGTATCGGAATGACTTGCTGATGGATGCGTACGCCGACTCAGCCGCCGCAGCGGTGAACTCGGCAATCTTCTCTCCCCCTTCCGAAAAATAGATGTCGAAATGGTCGGTTTGAATGAAGAACCAGTTGAATTTCTTGTACTGGACCTTGTTCTTACCGAACAGACCATCCTGCGCCACACCAACTCCCTGCACCACCGTGCAGAGCGCCAGCACGGCCGCCCACAACAACCCGCGCACCTTCATAATGTCCTCTTTGGATTGAATATACACCCTCTGGTTAGATTCTACTAAAGTCGAGAGGAAAATGCAACGATAACTCCTCTGCGTCGCCTTCATGAGACACACAAAGGCACTGCCAGTTTAATCGACGATGCGGAAGTCAATCTCGCGCCGCTCGGGGTTGACGGAGACTACCTGAACGCGCACCGTGTCCCCCAACCTGTACACCTTTCCTCGTGAGCGTCCCTTCAACTGATAGCGTTGTTCGTCGAAGAGGTAGTAATCATCCGAGAGATCTCGCATCCGAACCAATCCCTCTACCAACAGGTCATTGATCTCGACGAACAGGCCGAAGGTGGTGACGCCGGCAATCACCCCTTCGAACTCATCGCCCACATGGCGCTTCATGAATTCCACCTGCATGACCTTGACGGATTCGCGTTCGGCCTCGACGGCAAGACGTTCGCGTTCCGAGGCCTGGCGGCAAATAGCGGGGAGATGCCGGGCAAGCTCGGCGCGGCGCGTTGCGTTCAGCCCCTTCTCGTATTCGTGCAGCAAGCGATGAACCACCAGATCCGGGTATCGACGAATGGGAGAGGTGAAGTGCGTGTAGTACTTGAATGCCAACCCGAAGTGGCCGATGTTCTTCTCCGAGTAGATTGCCTTGGCCATGGAGCGCAGAGCGACTTCGTTCACGACGTTCTCCACCTCGGTGCCTTTCACTTTGTCGAGAAGACGCTGCAACTGCAGGGACGAAACCCCGTGCTTGACATCCAACGAATAGCCCAGATGCTTCACGAAATTGCTGAGGTCCTCAAGTCGTGAGGGGGTGGGCACGTCGTGCACACGATAGACGAACGGCCTGGCGTGTTCTTCCCTCTTTACCTTGCCCACGTGCTCTGCTACAACTTTGTTCGCAAGCAACATACACTCCTCGATCAACCGATGGGCGTCCAGCCTGACTTTCTTGATGATGGCGGACGGTAACCCGTGTTCGTCGAAACGAAACTTCGCCTCGCCAGTATCGAAGTCGATGCTTCCAGCCTTCTTGCGTTTGCGCGTCAGGACTTGCGTCAGTATGTGGAGGGGGAGAAGCATGTCGGCAAACTCGCCCTTGCCCCGTTCGAGAATCTCCTGTACCTCCTCGTACGTAAAGCGTCGCCCGCTGCGGATCACACTCTTGACGATCGTGTGCTTCTTCACCGTCCCATCGTCCGTCATCTCCATCAGCACGCTGTAGGTGAGCCTGTCGGTGTGGGGGCGAAGACTGCAGAGGTCGTTGGAGAGGCGCTCGGGGAGCATCGGGATCACTTCATTGACCAGGTACACACTTGTGCCGCGTTGAAACGCCTCGGCGTCCAGTGCGCTACCCTCCTTCACATAGTAGCTCACGTCGGCAATGTGAACACCAAGCCTGATCATCCCATTCGGCAAGCGCTCGTATGATACCGCATCGTCAAAGTCCTTTGCATCTTCGGGATCGATGGTCACGCAGGCGGTATTTCGGAAGTCGAGCCGCGCTGCAATCTCGTGGGCGGGGATCGTGTCGGGGAAGGCAGCAGCCTCGCGCACCACGGCGGGCGGAAAGCTCATCGGCAAACCGAAACTGCGTGCAACACTCATCACTTCCACGCGGGCATCACCCGCACGTCCTAACACTTCAAGGACAACACCCTCCGGGTTCATCGCTGGATCGTTCCAGGGCAGCAATTGCACCACCACTTTGTCTCCCCGGCGCGCGCCCTGTGCGTCCTCTTTCGCAACGTACACGTCGCGCACGAAGTGTTCATCATCGGGCACGACGAAGAATGCGGTGCGGCTCTCCTCCAGCGTTCCGACGATGCGCGTCGTTCGGCGTTCCAACACCTCAACGATCTCTCCCTCGAACCGCTCCCGCTCTCCGCGTCGTTGCTTGCGGACAGGGCGGGCAAACAGCGTCACGGCAACCTTGTCGCCGTGCAGCGCCGTTGACATGAACCGCTCGGCGATGTACACTTCTTCATCCGTTCCTTCGATCTTTACAAAACCGAAACCATGCCGCGTCGTGCTCAATGTGCCGACTACTCTGTTGACGGGAGATTTCTTGGACGAAGTGTGCTCGGGCGGTGTCTTCGCAGCGTACCGAATGCGGCCGCGGCGGTCGACGGCAATGAGACCTTTCCGGTCAAGCTCATCCACAACTTCCCGCAGCGCAGTGTACTCTCGCTTGTCCTGGATCGCAAGGTGGTTGACGAGGTGTTTGAGTGTGAACGATCGGGATCGATCGGACGAGAGGAACGTGAGGAGCTTTTTCTTGAGATGTTTAATGGGAGTATCCTTGATAGTGATCGTGGTTAGAACGAAAAGCGGTAGAAGAACCGCGCGGAGTTAATCTCCTTCCGTGTTTCGATAGAGCCGAACCATGTGGAGGTATCGACGCGCCGCTCCAGCTCGACCATGAAATTCCGCAGCGAAGGTCGATCGAAGATATCGCCGAACGAATAGAGGATGCTGAAGTTGGCGTTGCTGAACGGGTCTTCCAGAATCTTGCCGCCGTAGCGCCAGTAGCCTTTGAAGGCCGTGCCTCCCAGGCGTACATCGGCGCTCTGGCCGAACGAGCCGCCGCGCACACTCGTGTCGTACCGCAGCTCGAACGATTGGATAAACCCGGTCTTCGTCCGGAGGAACTCTGCAAGCGTGCTCGTCAGCAGCGAGGTTGCGCCTCCCACTAGGCCCGCGCCGACCGTCGGCCCGATTTGCTCGGCAATGTTGTTCCGTTCGCCGCGGGAGAGCGGGAAGGTATTGGTGATGATGAACGTCAGCGCATCGGACTGGACGTCGCCCGACTTCGGGCCCGCAGTGTACGTTGCGTAGTCCACGTCGTCGATCTTCATTGCAATATCCGGCTTGGGGGCGAAGCGTGTTCCCGTGATCTTGTAGGTCACCACCACCCGCTCGTTGACCGGCGGCTGCACCTGATCGTTGGTCCGCGTGCCCTCATACGTGGCGGTGATGTTCAACTCGGGGTTGAGGAAGTCTCCCGTGTAGGTGATCGTTCCTTCAGCGTCAAACCGCTTCCCGTAAAAGTTGTAGGAAGCACGCACGACATCGAGCGTCCCCACCCAGTACTTGCCCTCCTCGGTGATGGCAACTCTGCCGGTAATGTTCGCGACCAGTTCCTCATTCGTTGCCGAGTTGAAGATCATGCGTACTTCGTTGTTACTGCCGGCAAACTCCACGTTGAGGTCATAGCGAAGCCCATCCATGAACGATCGTGTGCGCGCACCTGCCCTTGCCGCTGTGTCGGCTGTTTCGCGTCCCGCAGAGCCGAAGTAGCGCGACGAAACCGAAACGTCCGCCGGTGCCACCGCGCGCACGGTGTCATTGACCAGGCGGAAGGGAATGAAGAACGTATCCTCCCGCGCCGTTGTGGCTGTTGGTGGGAACGCGAGACTTGCGTTGCGGACGAGGAGGTCCCCCTTCAACAACGAGTGTTCGATGTTGCCCGTAAAACGCAGGCCCTTGCCGGAGACCTCCACGGGAAGCTCGCCGTACACGGCAAGCGATGACGTGCGTGTATTCTTGTTGACCACAAGCAACTGCCCTGTGATGTCGGCGTTGAAATCGGACGGCACTAACTCACGCAGCGAGAAATCGCCCTTCACGTGGATCAGCCCGACGCGACCCGGCCGGTTGTCCGAGTCGATATTGCGGATGACGGCATCGATCACGTTGATGCGCTCGCCATCCGGCTGGAAGTGGCCATCCAATCGGTAATACATGTTGTTCGGCTCGAACAGGAAGGAACAATTCTCGATGCTCATGGAGCCTGCAAAGCTCGGCTTCCTGGGTGAGCCGCCGATCTTGAGATCCGCCTTGAGTGTTCCGACAAGGTCGTTAAATGTCGGGACGAGTGGATCGAGCAGGCTCATTTGCAGTCCCTCCGTCCTGATCTCGAAATCCATCGGCGTGTCGGGCAAGCGAGTGTCGACGCCGGTAAGCGCGAGGCGGATGGGAAGCGTGCCGCGGATGGTGAGATCGGGGGCACCGGAGGTTTTGTCGGAGCGATTATCCATCGAGAGTGCAGCGACGAGTTGTTCATCACGATAGGTCAGGGTGCCGTGAATCTCCCCGAACGGAAAACCGCGAAACGACACGCTGCGCGCAGTGAGGGTTGCATCGTACACAGGGCTGGTGAGCGTGCCGCGGGCGGAGGCATCGAGGTCTGCCCGGCCTTCGAACAGTCGTGCATCTGTTCCTTGCTCTTCTTTTCGGAGGACATACTTCAGGTTGACGAGATCGAGCGAGCGGCACTGCACCGTTGCCCCCAGCGCACCGCCTGCAAGCAACGATCCGGTGAAGGCCACGGTTTGAGAATCGCGCCGCAGGATGAAGGAATGCACGCGCATGCCGTGCGGATTCACAGCAATTACTCCTCCATCATCGGCCTTCCACAGATAATCCTGGTAGCCGAGCTGGAGATTGCTCAACGTGAACTGCACGCCGTCGTCCGTCACGCCCACCTGGCCGTTCGTGCGGAAGTGGTAGTCCCAGTCATAGTCCGCCTGCACCACAAACCCTGCGTACTCTTTATCATAAAAGATACCGAATTTGAGCGTGTCAAGCTTCGTACGGTTAATGTGCATTTTGCCGGCATCCGCACGGATGCGTAGTGTCAGTGATGAAAGAGGATTGATGGGATGAAGATCGCTGAAGCGAAGTGTCGCATCACCATTCTGCACCAGCATCCCCGAGTCGGCGTTTCCGTAGAAGAACTCGCGCAGCTCAAGCCGCGCATCGCCTGCCAGCGTTGTGTAATCTCCCTGCAGCGATCCTTCAATCACGCCGACAGCATCGAACGTCCGGTTTCCGGTGAGAAGGGAAAGCGGCTCAAGGTTCTTCACGCGCAATTCGTATGCGGCGTTCAACGATTTCTTCTGTGCCGCAAGCCGGTTTCCCAACGCAACAAGGGCCTGCTCATCCAGTGTCGTCGCCAGCGTCGAGTCGATCACCCGGAGCCGCTGCCCCACCGCCAGTCGCAGACTATTGATCTCGTACCGTATCAATCCCACCATATAGTCCAGATCGAACTGGCCTTTGATGGAAAAATCCGCCAGGCCGGAATTGATGCTGATGGCGCTGTGCATCGGGTCTCGCTGGTCAATCAGCAGATGCACGGCACCCGAGTCGATCCTGTACTCGCGGTACCGGGACGAGGAGAAGTCGAAGAGCGCCGTGCAGTTCAACTTCTCCCACTCCAGGCCGGTGCCTTCGGCCTTGAGACGCAGCGTCAGGTCGCTGTTGTGTGATGGATCGTTCAAGAGATCGGCGAGGTTCAGCGAAGAGATCGTCCCCGCAATGCTGAAACGGGGGGTTGCACGAACAGCATCATCCAGCTTTGCTTCCAACTCGGTACGCATCGTACCCCAGGCAAGCCGGGCAACGCCGGCAAGATTGCCATGCGCGGCGGTGACGGTCACCGACGTTGCTTCCACGGGTTGTCCGCAGACGTACGACGAATCGAGCGTCAGCTCAGCTCGTACAGTAAGGTTGTCTAGCGACGTCCCACTGCCGGTAACGTGTAGTGTGCCATTGAGGGAAGACTCCAATTCACTTTCTGCAAGCACGCGGGCCAGATTCACGCCGTGCAACGTAAACTCCCCTTCGTATTGGAGAGAAGACTCCCCGCCAATAGTCAAAGCCACTCCGTTTGTGGAAACCGAACCCGCGTCCGTTTGGATGGAAAGCGCAGTGGTAAACTGCAGCGGCTCGCCGTTGAAGTCGAACGAGATGCCGGCGGGTCCAATGGAGCGGAAATCCGGCAGGGGAATCGAGGGCATCAGCGCCCTCACATCGTCGTAGCTGATGACGCTCTCGCGGCATTTGATGTTCAGATGCAGGGCCTTTGGGTCATGCAGGTTGGAGAGCGTCCCCGCAAAGTGTAACTCGGACGCGCGCGTTTGCAGATCAATCTGGCTAATGTCCAAACGCCCGAACTGGCCTTCGGCAGCGATCTCCGCTTTCACTTCACCATGCAAGAAGTCGAGCTGATGGATGAAGCGCTTCAGTTCGTTGAGATCAAGACCGTACGCTCGCAGGGAAAGCTCAACGGGTTTCTCTTGCAGCTCTGAAAGCGCAAGCCCGCCGAAGAGATCGATGTCCTTCATCGTTGCGTTCAACAGCATGTGTGAACGTGACGTTTGCACGATCATGTTCTTGACCGTCGCCTCCTTGCGCGTCACCTTGAAGTCTCCGGACAGCTTCGTGAGGTGAACGGTGGGATGCTCTGAGTCGAAGCTGAGCGCCGCGAGACGTGCCCGCTTCTCCACCGGGGTTATGAGGCACGACGTGGCGACGAGGTTCACATTGCGGAGACTGAAATCATGATACTCCACGTAGTACGCGTCGGTTGTCTCATGATCCGGTGCTGCCAGTGCGGCGGAATCGAGAAGCCGGAGGAAGCCCTCCTTGATCTCAAGCCGGTCGACTTTGATGGGCCAGTCGAACGGCGTGGAGGTGGTGTCTTCGGGGGATGGGCGCACCATCCGCTCGAAATTCCACACACCATCGCTTCCGCATAGCAGCGCTATCTGAGGCCGGACGAGGATGAGATTGCTGATGGTGACGCGCTTTGAGGGAATCTGGAAGAGATCGTATCGAAGAGCCAGTCGCTCTGCGCTGAGGAACGGTGTTCCTTGAACGGCAATGAAGACCGAATCGATGGAGAAACCGGTGATGAGATTACCGCGAAGTTCACCGAGGCGCACCTCGGCATTCAGCAGGGAATCCAGTTGCGTGAGAGCGAACGAGCGAAGCCTGTCGCGGAAGAATTGCGTTTGACTGATGCCTGCCACAATGCTTGCGAGGGCAATGATGCCGGCAGAAACGTACGCAAGCCATTTGAGAATCTTCTTCACCGCTCTTTCCCACTGCGGCCTGCCCCTGGAGGGCACCCACCGCTTTGTTGATGAATAGTCAGGGGAGAAGGATTGTCATCCTTCGACACTCATCGATACGCGTCCAGAACGCGTTGGATGACGTTCGTGGTCGAGCGACCCCGGGTCAGGCGGATCGTCTTCACCACGCCGCCATGCTTCTCCACAATATCTTTCCCCACAATTGCGTCCACCTTCCAGTCTGCCCCTTTTACCAGCACATCCGGCACCAGCGCGGCAATCAGTCGCTGCGGCGTGTCCTCACCGAAGAAGCAGATATAGTCAACAGCTTCAAGCGCCGCAAGCACCGCCGCCCGGTCGCGGTTGCTATTGATGGGGCGTTGCGGGCCTTTGATCCGGCGGATGGAAGCGTCGGTGTTCAATCCGACGATAAGGACATCGCCCAGCGCTTTGGCCTTCGTCAGATACTCGACGTGGCCGCGGTGCAGAATATCGAACGTTCCGTTCGTGAAGACGACTTTCTTCTTCTGTTTGCGGAGCGTTGCCCGAACCTTCAGCAAAGCCGTCAGAGAAAGCACTTTCCCCATCAGGCGCGTCCGTTCTTCGAGAAGCGCAGCGCCGCCTCCACCAGCTCGCTCGGTTTGACCGGCACAATGCCCACAGAACCGACGACAATCCCCGCGGCGCAGTTTGCCAGCGTCGCTGCCTCATGAATCGTTGCCCCGCTTGCCAACGCCATCGTCAGCGTGGAAACAACGGTGTCGCCCGCGCCGGAGACATCCTGCACATTGGTTGCTTGCGTCGGGATATGGGTGATAGCGCCGTTCGACTCGAACAACGACATCCCCTCCTCTCCACGCGTGAGAAGAATATTTTCGGCCTCGAGCACTTCCAACAGATGTTTCCCCGCGCGTTCGACGTCGCCAACGGATTTCAACCTGCCGCCGATCGCCTCTTCTACCTCACGTCTGTTCGGCTTGAAGACGGTGACGTGCTTGTATTCGAGGAAGTTGTTGAACTTCGGATCGACGGTGATGATCTTGTTATACTTTCGGGCAACGGCAATCAGCTCATGGATCACATCTTTCGTCACCACGCCCTTGTTGTAATCCTCAATAATGATCGCATCGAGCTCATGGATGTTGTACTTCACGGCGTCGATAATCATGTGGCGAATGTGCTCGGGGCATTCGGCTTTCGATTCGTTGTCGATGCGGACGACGTGCTGGGCGTGGGCAATGACCCTTGTTTTGATCGTTGTGGGCCGCGAGGCATCGGTGACAATGCCTTTGGCGGGGAGGTTGCGCTCTTTGAGAATCTCGATAAACACCTGGCCGGGGTGGTCATTCCCGATCAGGCCAACGAGCATCGGTTCGCCGCCAAGCGTCTGGATGTTGTTGGCAACGTTGGCAGCACCGCCGAGCCGTACTTGCTCTTCGACTACTTCGACAACCGGGACGGGCGCTTCGGGAGAAATGCGGCCCACCGTGCCCCAGTAGTAGCGGTCGACCATCAGATCCCCGACAACGGCAATCTTCTTCGTCTTGAAGGCCTCCAGAAGTTCCTGGAGACGATGCTCAGTAAACGTGACCATAGAATACACTCCCCCTTAACCTGTTGTAGTGTGCGAGAATATAGAGATTACCGTTGCGAGATGCAACGAGCAGGCTCCGGCAAAGAGGGGAATCTTCATTTCAAAATCTGTGACAAGCTTCTCACAATTTCGTCAACCGTGAGACCGACTCGTTTCTCATCGGTATGGACGATCACTTGTGCTTGTGCATAGAGTGGTTCGCGGGCGGCAAACAACTGCATGACGCGCTCGCGAAGTTCGTCCTGTCCCACCAGGGTGCCCTCGTTGTTGGCGAGGACGGGCCGGTCGGTTTTGTGACGAAGTCGTTTCAGGAGCTGTTCGGGGGATGAGTAGAGATACACCAGAATGCCCGACTCCTTTATGACGGCAAACGTCGCCGGGTCGACAACCGATCCGCCTCCGAGAGAAATCACGTGATGGTCGCGTTGGCTCAGCTCGCTCACCACCTGCCGCTCGATGTCGCGAAAGAACTTCTCGCCATCGTCTCGAAAAATATCCTTCACGCTCTTGCCGACGCGTTCTTCGATAACCTTGTCCACATCCGCAAAGGAATAGCCGAGTGTGTTCGCCAGGATAGGTCCGATGGTGCTCTTGCCGCACCCCATGAACCCTGTGAGATAAATCAGGTGCTTATGTTTCGGTGGAGGATTGTGCATTGTCTGCCCGAGATCGTCCCGAACGTCCTACGCTACCCCATTAGACCAGATATGGACCCGATGGACGATGTGCGTTCGCCCCTCCCACAGCACATCCAGCAGTGCTTCGAAGCTCGATCGCTCGTACGCAACATCCGCACCTATAATCATATCAAAGTGCTCCAAAGAAGGCAAGTGTCGCCGGTGGAGATACATGAAGCAGACGCAAGGCTTCAGGATGAGTGAACTGTGGATATTGATCGGACGAAGCGGTCACACGATTTCAAAACGCAAGCACAATGCCCAGCTGAAAGACGATGCCGTCGGTGTGCACGCGCGACTCGAACGGTTGCGTATTTACCGGCACAACGGTGGAACCATAATGGATCGTGGGAGAAGAGAACTGATTTGTGGAGTTGAACTGCAGGTCGCGGAATTTCATTTCCGCCACGACCGACATCATGTCGTTGAATCGGTAGCTCACCCCGCTCATCACATGAATGCCGAATCCCACCCCTTGATCGATGGAGGAAGCTTCAACGTTGCCGATACGGTAGATTCTGCGGCCAAAGTAGGCGCCGCCACCGCCGCCCATATACACGCCGATCGTCTCGCCGGAAATGGGGATAAGAAAATATCCGGTGAGTTCTACCGGCACAACGCGATAGCCATCTTCAACGGGGATGTGCCTGTTGCCGGAGAGACGGATGGCGGAGCCTTGGGTCGTGCGCAGGTAATCAGCGGAGATGGCCAGGGCGAGATCGGTTTCGGGAAACCGGTACCGTACTTCCACGCCGATGCCCCAGATATCTTTCAGAGAGAAGAACTGCGCGCGCTGCACTTCATCCGGCGAGTTGGGATTCGGGAAAAGCTGTGAGGTTGTTGTGAGACTGCCTTTGACGGCTATCGAGAAAGGCTTATCCTCGGCGCGCGCCCTAAACGCAAGCAGAGAGATCACAGCGATGAGGAGAACACCTGGTCGCACCACCGGCAGGCGAAGAGTTCCCATACCGCACCTCCATGCAGATCAACGATAGAAGAGATCCCGATTGTCTTCGATATCGGCAGTTTCTTTCAGCCGGCCCAACCACTCGCCGACGTATCTGTTGCGCTTCTCCTGCAGCATCTGTGTGCGGAGGATTTCGCGCTGGCTCGCGTACGCCGTCGAGTCGAAAGCCGATTTCGTCAGGAGCTGAACGAGATACACGCCCCGAAAACCGATAAACGGCGCAGAGATTTGCCCGGGGTTCAGTCCCTCAACCACGCCCAGAAAACTCAGATCACGACCGACACCTGGAATTCCTGCGCTTGCCAGGAATGCTCCGGTCCCTTGGACCTGAACGCGCGGCTCGAGCGTCGTGAGACGCGTGAGGCTGTCATGAGGAGCAAGCTTCGCTTTAAGGCTTGCGGCAATCTCCTTTACCTTTTCCATTTTCTTCTTGCGAAGCACCTGAGGACGGAACGACTCCTTCACCTCGTCGAACGGCCGCACGCCGGCGTCCTTCGCTTCAGCGATCGTAAACACGGCCCACCCGTTGGGAACGGTAAACGGGTCGCTCACTGAGCCGACCCTGTTCTTGAACGCCCACCGGGTCACGCTCTCGTTCACGCCCAGCCCGGGAATAACGCCGCCCTTCTCCTGTACCTCTGCTTCCCGCACTTCAAGTCCGACAGCGTTTGCTTCTTTAGTAAACTCGGATGACTGCGCAAGCACGGCGAAATCTTTTGCACGGTCGGCAACATCGTTCTTGGTTTGCGAGCTTGCGACCAGTTTCGTTACAATTTGGGCAAGCCTCACCTCCCGGGAATCCCGGCCAGTCACTTTGATGATGTGCAAACCGAATGTCGTGCGGATCGGGCCAACCACGTCACCCACTTTTGCCTTGAACGCAGCCTGTTCGAATTCCGCCACCATTCTTCCCTTGCCGAACCAGCCGAGATCGCCGCCTTGTTGTGCAGTGCCGTGATCCTTCGAGTAGGTCGCTGCAAGCGCGGCAAAATCGGCCCCTGCTCTTGCCTTTTGGGCAACCTCGCGCGCCGTTGCTTTCACGTCGTTCGAATCTGCCCCTGTCAACTGGAACAGAATGTGGCTTGCTCGCACGAATTCCGGGCCGCCTTTCCGCTCGTCCAACACCTTGATAATGTGGAAGCCATCGAACTCGTTGAGGGGGCCAACGATATCACCCTTCTTCGCGGCGAACACAGCACGCTCGATGGAGGGCGATAACTCGCCATGCTTGAACCACGCACCGCTGTCAGGGCGGTCGGAGTAGAGGTTCACCAGTTGAAGGAAGTCCTGTCCCTCCCGCGCCTTCTTCAATGCCTCTTCAATCTCACTCATCTTCGCCGCAGTGTCTGCAGCCGAAGGATGTTCGAGGAAGGTGACGTATTTCAGTTTTCGTGATGGCTGAATCTTGTACACCTCAAGGTTTTCATCATAATACGATTTCAAGTCCGCATCGGTGACGGTAACGTCCTCATCCTTCACAAACGTGTTTGGCTCGAAGAGGGCGAACAGCACATCGTACTTGATGTTCTGGTCAAGGAACCGCCTGCGGACTTCTCCTTCGCTAACCCGTACGCTTGCGGTGACGAGGCTCTGGAGTTTTTCTTGCAGTCTCCGTTGGCGGAGATTCTTTTCGTAGTTGGCAAGCCACTTGCTGCCGAATGTCTGGTCGACACCTTGCGGGTCTCTGATGAACTGGTTGGGGTCGCGTAGAAACTGCTCGTACACATCGCGGCGGAACGTCCCCGTGGAATCGACGAAGTTGCGTTTCAAATCTTCGGGCGGGTTCTCGCCGCGCACCCAATCCACAATTTCTTGATCACTCACCACCAGCCCAAGCTTGTTGATCTGTTCATCGATCAGCCGCTGATTGACGAGCTGGTCCCACACCTGCTGGCGAATCTGCCGCATCTGATTCTCATCCGGCTCAACGTTCGATTGCTGCTGCTGGTTTTCCGAAACGTTGCGCACAAGTTCGCTAAACTCCTGAAATGTAATCTCCTTGCCATTGACCGACCCGATGGCCCCATGCTGGCCCCTGCCGGAGGTCAGACCGAGGTAATCCATCCCCCACTCGAAAATGATGGTGACAAGAAACGCAATCAAAAGTCCGAACAGAATTACAGGCATGCTTTCCCGCATGCGGGTCATGATAGGCATACGCCGGACAACCTTTTCTGTGTTACAATGTATTCGAATGCTGAGTTTTGCAGCACATCAAATATAACCGAAAGGTCGTGCAGATGCAATTGGAAGATTCGTTGATTTTCAGAAGCAAGAGGAGTATATTCAACGGTTGGTCGTGAATGATTCGCGAGAATATTGATACGATCCGGAGAAGGATTGCGGCTGCCTGTGCCCGCTGCGGACGAGATCCCAACGACATTACCCTCGTGGCCGTGTCGAAAACATTTGCAGCAGAGGCGATAGCGGAAGCACATGATGCCGGTATCTCCGACATCGGCGAGAATTATGTGCAGGAGCTTCTCGCGAAACGTGAGCAATTGCGCGGGCGCTCCATCCGATGGCATTTCATCGGACACTTGCAGTCCAACAAAGTCAAATACCTCGTGCCGTGGATTCACCTCATCCATGCCGTGGACAATGTCGGACTGGCGCGCGAGATCGACAAGCGTGCGGCACATGCAGGCGCAACGGTGAACGTCCTCATCGAAGTGAACACGACCGGCGAGGAGAGCAAATTCGGCGTCCAACCTTCTGCTGCCGTCGAGTTCGTCAAGAGTCTCGCGGAGTTCCGGCACGTGTGCATTGCCGGCCTGATGACGATCGGCCCATTCTTGCCGGACGCGGAAGGCTCGCGGCCGATGTTCCGCACGCTGCGCACACTCCACCAGGAGTTGGCATCGCTCGGACAGGAGAACGTCCACATGGAGCATCTCTCGATGGGGATGACGGGAGATTTTGAAGTGGCGATCGAGGAAGGCGCAACCATTCTCCGCATCGGCACTGCTATTTTTGGCAAGCGCACAACAAAGGGATCACTCACACATAGAGGAGAACCGCAATGAAACTGACGCCGCTGGATATTCGAAAGCAGGAGTTCAAGAAAGTCCTGCGGGGCTACGACCCGGTCGAGGTGGAAACCTTCATGGAGATGATGGCAAACGAAGTGGAGAACCTCCTCAAGGAGCTGAATGACTGCCGCACGAAGGTCACTGAGCTGGAGACGCAACTCAAAGACTATAAGATGATGGAGAAGACACTCCAGCAAACGTTGATGCAGGCACAGGAAACCACCGGCAAGACGTACGAGGCGGCGCGGCGGGATGCCGAATCGATCATCAAAGATGCCGAAATCAAAGCAGCACAGATTATCAACACCGCCAATGTCGAGCTGGGCAAGTTGAATAGTGAGATTGCCCAGCTTCGCTCGCGCCGCGATTCCCTCATCGGCCGTTTGCGCGTTCTCCTCAGCTCGGAACTAGAATTGATCAAGGCATTGGAACTCGGCAGCGACCCCATCCTTGCCACCGACTCGTCACACGGGACGGGCAAAGCCGACCTTGATCTGGACAATATCTTGAAAGCAATGGAAAATGTCGGAACTCAGGAGCCACATTGAGGAAGCCGTCCGCTTTCTGCGCACGAAGACGGCGCTGCAGCCGACTATCGGCATTATTCTGGGGACGGGACTTGGTGGTCTCGCAAGAGAGATCGCACAGGAAGTCGTTATTGACTATGAGCAGATCCCGCATTTCCCCGTCTCCACCGTGGAATCGCATCACGGGCGACTGATCTTTGGTACGCTGGGCGGAAAGAAGGTCGTTGCCATGCAGGGGCGCTTTCATTATTACGAAGGCTACACCATGCAGCAGGTGACCTTCCCTGTGCGCGTGATGAAGTTTCTCGGCGTCGATACGTTGCTCATTTCGAACGCCGCAGGCGGGATGAATCCGCAGTTCCGCAAGGGAAGCATCATGATCATCACCGATCACATCAACCTCCAGGGCGATAACCCGCTCATCGGTCCCAACGACGACTCGCTCGGTCCGCGCTTCCCGGATATGTCCGAACCGTACAGCAAAGCGCTCATCGCTCTTGCGGAGGAGGTTGCATTGGATCTGAAGATCAGAGTCGAGCGCGGCGTGTTCGTTGCTGTTGCCGGACCCAATTTGGAAACGCGCGCCGAGTATCGCTTCCTGCGCTGGATCGGGGCGGATGCCGTCGGCATGTCCACCGTCCCCGAAACGATCGTCGCGAACCACATGAGCATGCGCGTGCTCGGCTTCTCCATCATCACCGACGAGTGTTTCCCCGACGCCTTGCAGCCCGCGAACGTCGAGGAGATCATCGCTGTTGCCAGCGCAACCGAGCCGAAGCTGACGGCAATCATGAAGCGCGTGGTGGAACGCTTGTAGGGGGCAGGAGGAATGGACGTATGGAGTTCCAGCCCATCGGAAAAATTCTTGTGATGGCAGGTGTGTTGCTTCTTGTGATTGGCGGGGTGTTGATGTTTGTTGACAAGATTCCCTTTCTCGGCAAACTCCCCGGCGATATTCGCATCGAACGGGAGAATTTCCGGTTCTATTTCCCCCTGACGACAAGCATCCTTCTCAGCATTGTGGTGAGTTTCGTTCTCTGGCTGATTTCTCATTTTCGAAAGTGAATTCAATGCGAAACGCTGTTCTTCTCACCGGACTGCTTCTGGCAGGTGTCCTTTCCGTCTTTGCACAGCCGCCTGCGCCAGAACCTCACAAGCGAACGGTGAGCGTACGAGGGGAAGGAATGATCACAACGACACCCGACCAAGTGAGGCTGACAGTGCAGGTAAGCGTACGAGGGGAAACAGCCTCCGAAGCGATGCGTTCGGCAAGCACGAAAACACAGGCGGTACTGTCCTTGCTCAAGGGACTTGGCGTTGAAGAGAAGCATATTCAAACCTCCCGCGTCAACGTTTCCCCCATCTACGATTACTCGAAGCAGATACAGCCGCCGCCGATTCTCGGCTACACGGCATCCAACGATTTTGCTGTTGTGTTCAAGGGAACACTGATGGATCGTGTGGGTGAGTTCATGGACCGTGCGGTGACGGCCGGAGCAACAAACTTCGGGAGCCTTCAGTTTGAGCACTCGAGGCAGCGAGAGTTGGAGCGCGAGGCCCTCAGCAAGGCTGCTGCCGATGCGCGCGCCCGTGCGCAACAACTCGCACGCGAGCTCGGCGTAACACTGGGAGAGGTCATCAGCGTCGCCGAAACGGTTGCGGGTCGTCCGGGTCCCGTTCTGATGCGCGCCGTGACCGAAAGTGCAGCCGCCGCTCCAGTGATGAGTGGAGAGCTGAGTATTGTTGCAAACGTTGATGTCGTGTTTGCATTGAAGTAGCTGCTATGTTCAAAGAGCTGACAGAAAAACTCTCGTATCCTGAGCTGGAGAAACGTATTCTCACGTTCTGGAAGGAGAACAGGATTTTCGAGAAAAGCATCAGTACGCGCGAAGGAAAGCCGGGCTTCACGTTCTATGAGGGTCCGCCGACGGCCAACGGACGGCCGGGTATCCATCATGTGATGAGCCGGGCGCTGAAGGACTTGGTCTGCCGCTATAAAACCATGCGCGGCTATCAGGTGCACCGCAAGGCAGGATGGGATACGCACGGGCTGCCCGTTGAAATCGAAGTGGAGAAGCAGCTCGGCTTCAAGCACAAGGACGAGATCGTTGACTTTGGGGTCGAGAACTTCAATCGGCTGTGCAAAGAGTCGGTGTGGAAGTACAAGGCGGAGTGGGAGCAGATGACCGAGCAGATGGGCTACTGGGTTGACCTCTCGCGGCCCTACATCACGTTCGAAAACGAGTACATCGAATCCATCTGGTGGGCGCTCAAGCGGTTCTACGACGACGGTATGATGTACAAAGGGTATAAGATTCAGCCGTACTGTCCGCGCTGCGAAACGCCTCTCTCCTCACACGAAGTCTCGCTCGGTTACGACGACGTGAAAGATCCGAGCGTGTATGTGAAGATGCGCCTGATGGGTCAGCCCGATACGTATTTCCTTGTCTGGACGACAACGCCGTGGACGCTCATTGCCAACGTCGCACTTGCCGTTCATCCCGAGGTGGACTACGTGAAGGTGGAGCACAAGGGAGAAAAGCTCATTCTTGCAGAAGCGCGACTCAGTGTTCTGGATGGTGAGTACACCGTTCTCGAAAGAGTGCAAGGAAAGCAGATTGACGGACTTGCGTACGAGCGCCTGTTCTCGTATCACACCGTGGAGAAGAAGGCTTTCTACGTCGTCGTTGCCGACTTCGTCACCACGGAAGACGGCACCGGCATCGTTCACATGGCGCCCGCGTATGGTGAGGACGATTATCAAACATCCCTCAAGTACAATCTCCCCACCATCCATCCGGTAAACCGGAGCGGCGAGTTCGGTCCTGAGGTAACGGACTTTGCCGGGAAGTTTGTGAAGGATGCCGATCCCCTCATCATCCAGAATCTCAAGGAGCGAAAGCTTCTCTACAAGAAAGAAACGATCACGCACAGTTATCCGCATTGCTGGCGGTGCGATACTCCGCTGCTGTACTATGCCCGCGAGTCGTGGTACATCAGCACAACGAAGTACGCGCAGAGGATGATTGAGCTGAACAAACACATCAACTGGGTGCCGCCCGAAGTAGGCGAGGGCCGGTTTGGGAATTGGCTGGAAGAGAACAAAGACTGGGCACTCTCGCGCGACCGCTTCTGGGGAACGCCGCTGCCGATCTGGATTTGTACGACGTGCGGGAAGCAGAAGTGCATCGGCAGCATTGCCGAGTTGCGGGAAGGGCAGAACGTCCGTGAGCCGTTAGACTTGCACAAACCGTTTGTCGACGACGTTACATTCACGTGCAGTTGCGGCGGTACCATGAAGCGAACTCCGGAACTGATCGACGTGTGGTTCGACTCGGGCGCCATGTCGTTTGCCCAGTGGCACTATCCGTTCGAGAACAGAGGGTTGATTGATTCCGGCGAGCGCTACCCAGCGGATTTTATTTGTGAAGGGATCGATCAGACGCGCGGCTGGTTCTACTCGTTGCATGCCATCGGCACGTACCTCTTCAACAAGCCGGCGTACAAGAACGTGATGGTGAACGAGCTGATCCTCGACAAAGAGGGACAGAAGATGTCCAAGTCCAGGGGCAACACGGTCGACCCTTTTGCCACGCTCGCACGGTACGGGGCCGATACGACACGGTGGTACCTCGTGACCACGAGTCCGCCCTGGCGGCCAACAATGTTCGACGAGGATGGGCTTGTCGAAGTCCAGCGGAAGTTCTTCGGCACACTGGTCAATACCTATGCGTTTTTTGCGCTCTACGCCAACGTGGACGGGTTCACGTATGCCGAGCCGCGGGTGCCCGTGCATGAGCGGCTCGAGATCGACCGGTGGATTCTCTCCGAACTGAATTCTCTCGTCAAGGAATACCTTGAGCTGATGGACGCGTACGACGTCACGAAGGCGGCAAAACGCGTCGGCGCATTCACCATCGACCAGTTGTCCAACTGGTACGTTCGTCGGAACCGCCGGCGGTTCTGGAAGAGCGAAAAGGGAAAGGACAAGACCGCGGCGTATCAAACGCTGTACGAATGCCTGATTGCCGTCGTAAAGCTCTCGGCGCCCTTCGCGCCGTTCCTAACTGAAGAACTGTACCGCAATCTGAACAGCGTCACCCGTCGAGAAGAGCACGAGTCGGTTCATCTGGCAATGCTGCCGGAAGTGGAAGAGCGTGTCATCGATTTGGCGCTTGAACGGAGAATGGAACGCGCAGAGCGGATCGTGGAACTTGTGCGCGCAATCCGCATGAAGGCGAATCTGAAAGTCCGCCAGCCCCTCAGGCGCATCATCATCCCGATCGCCGCCGAAGATGAGCGACAGGAGATTCTGCAGATGCAGGAGATCATCTGCGACGAGATCAACGTGAAACGCATTGAATTTGTCACCGACGATTCGGGCATTGTCAAGAAGCGCGCAAAGGCGAACTTCAAGTCTATCGGCCCGAAGTTCGGCAAATCCGTGAAGCAGATTGCCGAGCGCATCAAGGAGATGGATGGTGCCGAGATCGCAGAGCTGGAACGCAATGGATGGTATGAGCTGCCGGCAAACGGAGCGACGTACAGGATCGGGACCGAAGACGTGGAGATCGTGCGGGAAGACATCGAGGGCTGGCTTGTCGAATCCGATGGCAAGCTTACCGTTGCACTCGATACCGAGCTTACGGACGAACTGATCGATGAGGGGTTAGCGCGCGAGTTCGTGAACCGCATTCAGAACATGCGCAAGGACGCCGGGCTTGACGTGACGGACCGGATCGCGATCTATTATCGTGCCTCGGGGCGCCTTGCCGGTGCATTGCAGAGAATGCGCGAATATATCACAACGGAAACCCTGGCAGTCGAGTTTGTCTCGGACTTCAAACCAGGAATACATTCCTCGACGCAGGATATCAACGGGGAACCGGTCGACGTAGCGATCGAACGCAGATAGCCTGCATCCACACTCAAAAGGAGATCAACCTCAATGGCAAAACGAACCTCCAAGGTAAGCGCAAAGTCAGCAGTGGCGAAGGCGAAGAGAGCCAAGACGACGAAGAAAGCCAAACCTGCGTCGCGGAACGTGAAGAAGGCCGCCGCTGTTCTTGCGGGCCCCAAGCGTTATAGCGACCGCGAGCTGAAACACTTCAGGGAGTTGATCCTGGAAAAGAAAAAGGAGACGATGGAGGAATTGGAAACGCTGAAGGAGAGTATGATGGACGTGACAACAGGCGAGTATGTAAGCGAAAGCTCCACGTACTCGATGCATATGGAACAGGGCACCGATGCCATGGAGCGTGAGAAAACCTTTCTCTTCGCCTCGCGCGGCAGCAAGTTTCTGAACCAGCTTGATGATGCATTGCAGCGGATTGAGAACGGGACGTACGGCGTATGTCGTGTGTGTCAGCTCCTCATTCCCAAGGAACGCCTCGAGGCGGTGCCGACGGCGCAGACATGTGCCGAGTATAAGAACACAGGTGTTCCGTGCGAACGCGGACGCATCGCCCTTGCCAAGATGAAAAAGCAGCATTGAGGCACCCGCTTGCGTGCGCTCTGGATTACGTTCGCGATTGTTGTCGTCGATCAGATCTCGAAGATGTTGGTCAAGGGGATCAGTATTCCATTCCTCGGGCTGGAGATTCAAGGAATGCGCTACGGATCGAGCATTCCCGTTCTTGGTGACTTTTTTCGTCTGACCTATATCGAGAACCCTGGGATGGCTTTTGGGTTTGATCCGGGAGGGAAGCTCTTCTTCTCGCTGTTTTCCATCGTGCTCAGCATCGGCATTCTGTACTACTTGTATCATGCACGCAACGATCGATGGGGGGTCAAGATTGCGCTCGCCCTTATTCTCGGTGGTGCCATCGGCAACATGATAGACCGAACATTCTACAGCATCATCTTCGAGGACGGGCCGCTTTTCCACGGTAAGGTGGTGGATTTCTTTGACGTGGATTTTTTTAACATCGAGATCTTCGGCTACTCCCTGACTCGCTGGCCGGTGTTCAACGTGGCGGATGCCGCGGTCACGATCGGGATATTCCTGCTGCTGATTGTTCACCGTCGCCAAAGCAGGAACGATCAGCCGGTGGCAGCAAGCTCTCCCCAACCGCAAAAAGGCTCCCCCTCGGAACGTCCTCAGCAGTAAGCTGCCCACGCGACGATGCCGCAGGATGTCGAGATCATAGTACCGGCGAACAAGAAAAAAGAGCGGATCGACGTCTTTCTTACTCACCACATCGAAAACGCCACGCGCAACAAAGTCCAACAGGCAATTGAACGTGGGCTGGTTCTGGTGGATGGAAAGAAGGTTCGACCAAGTTACCAAGTGACGGGTGGACAAATTATTCACGTCAGGTTGCCGCGTCCCGAGCCGCAGAGAGCTCTTCCCGAGAACATCCCTCTCGACATTCTTTATGAAGATGACGACCTGCTGGTGGTAAACAAGCCCGCCGGAATGGTCACGCACCCGGCACATGGTAACTACTCCGGCACGCTTGTCAATGCCTTGCTTTACTACTGCAAGCAGCTCTCCACGCTGAACACAGAAACACGCGCGGGCATAGTTCACCGTTTGGACAAGGACACGTCCGGCGTGATGGTCGTAGCGAAAACGAATGCTGCCCATGCACATCTTGCAAAGCAGTTTTCTGAACGAACAATCGGTCGGGAGTATTGGGCTGTGGTGTGGGGAACGTTCAAAGAGAAGTCCGGAATGATAGAAGCAGAGCTTGGTAGAAGCAAGTCGGATCGAAAGAAGATTGCCGTTGTGGCTGGTGGCAAGCATGCTATCACGGAGTATGAAGTCATCAAGAGGTTCGATTATCTCACACTTGTTCGACTACGCCTCCGGACCGGCCGTACGCATCAGATACGGGTTCATCTCGCCCACATCAACCACCCGGTCTTTGGTGACCCGGTGTATCACGGACGCCGCATTGTCGCTGGGCCGGGTACGGCTCAGCAAAAGGCCGAAGTGCATGCATTACTTCAACTCATAAATCGACAAGCCCTCCATGCAAAGACCCTCGATTTCACCCACCCTAGAACCGGAAGGCGGATGTCCTTCGATTCGGCTTTGCCTGCGGATTTTTCTGCAGTCTTGGCGTTCCTGGAGAAGGCATAGAAAAAGTACCTGTGTGTGTTTCCTATCACCCACTTGCACTTGTGTTTTTTGTTTTTTATGATAGTCGTAAAATTCAGCGGAGACCCCTTTCTTCCATGCCTCTCAGCAAATCCGAGGTAGATTGGGAAGCCGCAAATCGAGGTGTTTTCCTCCCAAAGCAAGATCGAGTTCAAGCCTTTGAAGGTTCGGCAACAGTACAAAAGAATAGCAGCCGCCACGCTTATCTCTTTCGTTACACTCAGCATGGGAAAGAGTGCGGCACTTGCCCAATCGCAACTGGAAATGGCGATCCAGCAGTTCCGCTCCAGCGAGGTTGGTGGTTATATTCAGCCGCTTGGAGATCTCTTTGGAGCCAACATGAATGCCGGCCTGTATCATTCCGCAGCAGTCCCCAAGGACGGCTTCCACATCCGTATTGATGTAGTCGGTATGATTTCCTTAGTGGGTGATGAACACAAGGTGTATGAAGCAACATTGCCGGAAGGATTCGTTCCCCAAGGCGGATCGTTCCAAACAGCGACGGTGTTTGGTGGAAAAGGGACTACCTTCAAGGATGCCAATAGTGGACTTGAGTATAAAGGATCGGATGGAATTGTACGGCTTTCCGCGTTCCCTTTGCTTGTTCCGCAACTGACGATCGGAAGTTTGTTTGGAACAGAAGCTACAATCCGGTTCATGAAAACGCCCCAGCTTTCACAACAGTGGTTCCCAACACGATCAACGCTCTTTGGGATCGGACTTCGGCACAGCATCAGTCAATATCTCCGTAATGCGGCTGTTGACGTTTCAGTCGGGGCCTTTTACTCAACGTTCAGTCTCGGCGATATCATCGACTTCAAAGCCCGTACAGTAAGCTTGAGTGTCAGTAAAACAGTTTCTCTGTTCACACCTTACATAGGCCTCGGGTACGAACGGAGCACCATGCATCTTCACTACGACTTCAGAGGTGAGGACTGGCAATATCCAAGACTGGTTGACATCGTGATCGAGGGTGCGAACCGGTTTCGGGTTACAGGCGGTTTCATGATCGACCTTCAAGCAGTGCGCCTGTTTGCTGACGCAAATTTCGGGAATGTGCATCACTACTCAGGAGGGATCGGGTTCGGGTTTTAGATGATTCTTAGCAATAAACATCGCGGAAGAAAACTCCCCATGAAACAGATCGTTATCGTTGCAGCGGTTCTCCTTTTTCTCTCGACTATCGGCTCGTCTTGCGTCAATGAAGGAGCTACGGTTTCCATCAACCTGAAGCCCATTGTCGGACGTTACAGAGTCGGCACGTCAACGACATTCGGTGGTCTTATCACCGTAAAGCTCGACAGCCTCGTTGACTGGGAGTACAAAAACAAGATTCGCCAGGGTCGTGTGTATGACCTCCGTGTGCGGGTGGAGGGAGAATACGTCGGTTCAGTCTCGGGGTTTGCGGCTGTGCGTGTGCGGGGTGGAGAGATAAAGCAAATCATCCGATTTCCGAGGGACGGCACAGTAGCCTGGTCGTCATTTTACACACCCCAGTCACTTCTTGCGAAATCGCCGTACCTGGTACCGGAACCGGCAGGAATCAATGAATTACTCTCGGCACTGACCACCACACCCCTGCCGGACATCTCCGTCTTGTCCTTCGGCACATTGAGTGTTGCTCCTGTTCCCCCCAATTTGTATGTTATCGTCGAGGTGTATCTGCAGGCCGATGCGGAGATAAACTGAATTCCCCTCCAGGAAACAACGAGGCCTCAATTCAGTTCTCATCCTATCCATCTCATGGGGAGGTTCCATGCATGTCCTTGTAAGTGCTCCTTCGGGATGATTGCTTATGGTTGTGAGCGCTCGATCTCTCGTGGCTTCAGCATCTCATCACTAAACAACGAACGGTATCAACAAAGAGGAGAATGCACTATGCATTTTATCCAACGAGTGGCAACAAGACTTTCCGTGGGTGGATGGCTTCTGCTCCTTGTCTCTTCGGCACAAGCAGAGTCGGATCTGGAGAAGATCATTCGCCAGCAGAATGCCGAGAATGTGAAGGGCTACGTCCAGCCGATTGCGGACCTGTTCGGGGCCAACATGAATGCAGGCTTCATTCGCAACGCTCGCATTCCGGAAACGGGATTCAACCTCCGGCTCGACTTCATCGGCATGGTTGGGCTTGTCAGTTCCGAGCAGGAAACCTACATGGCACAAGACCCTTGGGGAGGAAAATTCCGCACGGCGACTGTTTTTGGCAAGAAGGGAGGAATGAGTCCGAATCCCCTTGCGCCTACGGATACGACACAAGCCTACCGCGGCTCCGACGGCCTTTTCAGCACAAGTATTTTTCCCTTCGCGGCACCGCAGTTGACCATTGGACACATCTACGGAACCGAAGCTGTCATCCGGTATGTGCCGATTCCGGAAATCAACGCACTTCCGAAAATTACTCTCTTCGGCATTGGTGTACGACATAGTGTGAGCCAGTACCTGGAGGCTATTCCCGTGGATCTTGCGGCAGGCTTCATGTACAATAGCTTCACACTCGGCGACATCATCACGGTCAAAGGGTACGCGTTTACCCTTCAAGGCAGTAAGGAACTTGCGATTCTCGTTCTCTACGGAGGCGTGCAGTTTGAAAAGTCCACCCTAACGCTCACGTACACATCTACCACGGGAGGGAAGGTTGACGTTGAACTAGAAGGCTCCAACGTGGTACGAGGGGTGATCGGTGCAGGATTGAATCTCGGCCCCATCAAGCTCTTTGCCGATGCAAACTTCGGTGCAATCACGAGCTTCTCGGGTGGCATCGGCTTTGGCTTCTAACACAGAACGAATGTTTCCATCAATCCCATACTAATTTTTCAGGAGTACTCATGAATACGAAGCTTGTGTTGGGTTTGCTTTTCGTCGCGCTGACAACCATGGGATTCGATTGCGTGAACGACAACGCTCTCATTTCGGTGAACATCCCGGGTCTCACCGGGACGTTCAACATCAATCCCGGCGGCACCACATTCGACGAAACCGTCACTGTTTCCCCTTCGCAGTACCTCGACATCGGATTCAGTGACTTCAACCTGAATACGTTGCGCGTGTACGATGTTCGCATTAGCACTATTGGATCCTTCGCTGGAAACGTGAATGGTGAGGTGCTGATCAACGGGCAGCAGATTCTTTCGTATAACGGGCCGTGGAATAGTTTCAACACGCCCCAGTCGCTTGTGACATCATCGCTTCTCACGCGCAACGCGGCTGGTTTAGGCGCGCTTCTCTTGGCGATCCGAAATAGGCAGGATGTGATCATACGCGGCACCGGGAATGTATCGCAATCGGTTCCCGCCGGCCTTTCGGTTCGGGTGGAGGTACTCGCCCAGGTTGATGCTGCGCTCTAGCACTCGGCCGAAAAGTCTAACGCAGAGTCCGCAAAGGGGCCGCCAGGATCGCGAATCAATTTTTTCTTTGGG
>CAZIKE010000001.1:0-20688 GCA_964539775.1 uncultured Chitinophagales bacterium | reverse complement strand
TTCTTTGCGGTTCTCTTATCTGTGAGAATCCGTGTACTCTGTGGTTCATTCTTTTTTTCCCTTTTCGCGTGATGGGGGTTTTCAACTGAGCTTCTAGAGGCACCTGAATCCGCTACGCGAGCCTCCGGGTCCATCTCCGGAGGCTTTTTTGTCGCAGGCGACGATGAGCGTGATTGTTGAATCCCTCAACCATCTTTTGTAGATTGCCGCTGCATGAGTCTTCAGCAAAAGAATGTTCTGGGTTTAACGCTCCACGAGTTATCCGATCTCGCGGACCGTTTGGGCGAAAAGCGTTTTCGCGGCAAACAGCTCTTTGACTGGCTGTACGCCAAGGGCGCGATGTCGTTCTCCGAGATGACGAGCCTTGCCAGATCGTTCCGCGAGAAACTGGAATCGGAGGCCTGCATCAACGGTGTAACGATTCTTCGCCAGCAGCGCTCGCCCATCGATGGGACGACGAAATTCCTCATCGGCCTGGCCGATGGACTGAGCGTGGAGAGCGTGTTGATTCCGCCGCGCCGCTCCTTCAGCGATGCAGCAGCAGCGTCGGAAGAAGAGCAGCGACGACTGACGTTGTGCATCTCCAGCCAGGCCGGCTGTCCGTTGGACTGCAAGTTTTGCGCGACCGCGACCATGGGGTTCCTTCGAAATCTCACCACTGGGGAAATCGTTGACCAGGTGATGCAAATCCGACGCATAGCTCATCGCCCCATCACCAATGTTGTGTTCATGGGAATGGGGGAGCCGCTGATGAACTACAACAACGTGATGAACGCAGTGGGTATTCTTATCAACGGGCTGAACATCGCTGCGCGGCGCATCACCATCTCCACCGCAGGGTGGGCGGAGAGGATCCGGCAAATGGCGGATGACGGCTGCAAGGCGAAGCTTGCCGTCTCGTTGCATAGCGCCGTTGACGAAACCCGAACCCGGCTGATGCCCATCACCAAGAAATTTCCCCTCAAAGAACTGCTGGCGTCGCTTCGCTACTACCACGAGAAGACGGGCAAGCGTGTGACGTACGAGTACATTTTCTTCGACGGCATCAATGACTCCGATGCCGAGGTGGAGCAGCTCATTCGGTTTGCGCGACACGTGCCGTGTAAGATCAATATTATTCCCTTTCACTCGATTCGCTTTACCGGTGTGCACGGCATCGGCGCGACACTGCGCCCTTCCCCCCGCATGATGGACATTGCCGACCGCCTGCGCACACACCACCTGACGGTATTCATCCGCAGCAATGCCGGGGAGGATATCGATGCAGCATGCGGCCAGCTTGCCCTTCGATCGCAGCGGGAGCAGGCCCGCGTTGCACCGCTTTCGATGCGCCGCGCCTCCCTCCCAGCAGAGCAACTTCCTGCCTGAATCGTGCGGCTGCCGACCATGCTCCATCTACCATCCGTGTACAGACTGTGAAAACAACCATGCGCCTCATCTTCTTTGGACCTCCGGGTGTGGGGAAAGGAACACAAGCGAAACTTCTTGCTCAGGAATTCAACATCGCCCACATTTCGACAGGCGACATGCTCCGCTCGGCCGTTGCAGAAGGAACCGACCTTGGCAAGAAGGCAAAGGCCATCATGGACGCAGGCCAGCTCGTTCCCGACGACATCATGATCGGTATTGTGCGGGACGTTCTCACATCACCCAAAGTCAAGGATGGTTTCATCCTTGACGGATTTCCCCGCACGCTGCAACAAGCAACCGCCCTCGCGCGTCTCTTCAGCGAGCTTCATATCACGGAGTATAAGGTCATCAACTTCGAGGCGGATGACGCCGAAATCATCCGCCGGTTAGGGTCGCGCGTCATGTGCGTGAACGATGGGAAAATCTACAGCACACTGACCGATGGGGTCACGCTCGACTCCGCCTGTCCTGCGTGCGGCGGACGACTGATTCAACGCAACGACGATACCGAGGAGACAGTCCGTAAGCGGTTGGAGGTGTATCATTCGACGACCAAACCCGTGTTGGATTTTTACCGCTCACGCGGCGTGGTGTTCGAAGTGAACGGCATGGCTTCGATCGAAACAGTCAACCAGGCGATCAAAAAGATCCTGTGCACGTGATTCATCGGCTCGCAGCGGCCAGACGCCCTCTGATCGTTGCTCATCGCGGGAGTTCGGGAGCAGCGCCAGAAAACACACTTGCTTCCTTCCGTCAGGCCGTTGCTGATGGTGCAGACATGATCGAACTCGACGTTCGTCTCACGATCGACGGCGAGCTTGTTGTTCTTCACGATCGAACGGTGAACAGAACGACGAACGGCAAGGGGAAGGTCTGGGACTTGACACTCGAGGAGCTGAAAGGGCTGGACGCCGGCTCGTGGTTCAGCAGGCGTTTCGCCGGTGAGCGTATCCCTTCGTTGAAAGAAGTTGTGACAGTTCTGCCGTCCGATATGCCCATCAACATTGAGGTCAAGACGGACGGTCAGCCTCAAACCACGCCCTCGTTCGAGCGTCGTCTCGTGCACTTTATTCGAGAAATGCGTCTTGTGGATCGCGTTCTTGTCTCTTCATTCGATCACGCGTTTCTTCGCCGCCTGCACAGGCTCGATGGCACGCTCACGATAGGCGTGCTCTATCTCGCGCTGCGCGACCTTGGCAGGAAACCTTCGACGCTGGTGCGCAACGTCGGGGGGGCGGTGTTCACCTGCAGCATCACACAACTGCGCAAGCGAATGGTGGAAGACGCACAGCGCTCTGGCATCGTGCTCGGATGTTATGGCGTCAACACGCGCAAGCAGTTGGAAAAAGCACTGAATTATGGAGTCGGTGTGCTGATTACGGACTACCCACGAGAGATGAGGAAGTATGTAGCGCAGGCGCGCTACGGGGCGAGCCGTTCAATGCTCCAGCCGCCGTCGGGCTGTTTGTGATATACAAGCCGGTCGTGCAAGCGGTTGTCGCGTCCCTGCCAGAACTCGACCGTATGAGGAGCAACGCGGTACCCGCCCCAATGGGCCGGACGAGGGACAGGGCCATCCTTGAATTGCGCCGCGAGTTCATGGAAGCGGGTCTCCAGCACATCCCTTCCTGCAATCGTCGTGCTCTGCGGCGAGGCAAGCGCGCCGATCTGACTGAGAATGGGACGGCTGCGGAAGTATGCGTCCGATTCCTCCTCGGTCACTGTGCTGACATCGCCTTCGATGCGCACCTGGCGGTCGAGCGGCTGCCAGTAGAAGACGAGAGCAGCCCGCGGGTTCTCCTGCAGTTCCCTTCCCTTCCTGCTCAGATAATTTGTGTAGAAGCAAAAGCCGCGTTCATCAAACCCCTTCAACAGCACAACACGTGCGGAGACAGCACCGGTGCGCGTGGCGGTTGCAAGCGTCATCGCGTTCGCATCGGGAACGCCAGCATGCAGGGCGTCGTCGAACCAGAGGCGAAATTGCAAGATGGGATCCGGTGCAACGTCTTGTTCACGCAGCAACCGGCGTGCGCGGTCAAGGTGTGAGGTTGTCGTTACCATGCTTAGAGGGAGCTTATCCGAACTTCTTCACTTTCTTCGCGTACATCGTCAGTTGCCTGTCCACTCGTGCGTGAACGAACGCAGCGGGTTTGCCAAAGAGAATCTCAATCCCCTCGTCGATGGTGTTGATGCTGTAGATGTGAAACTTCTTCTGTTTGACCGCTTCGACGATATCGTGGCGCAGCATCAGGTCGTCCACGTTCTTGCGTGGGATCAGAACGCCCTGCGTTCCGGTCAGCCCCCGAGCCTTGCAGACATCGAAGAACCCCTCGATCTTCTGGTTCACGCCTCCGATCGCCTGAATGTTGCCCGCCTGATCGACCGAGCCGGTGACGGCGATATCCTGACGGATAGGGAGGCCGGAGAGGCTTGAGAGCAAGGCATACACCTCGGTGGAGGCGGCGCTATCACCTTCGACGCCCGAGTAGGACTGCTCGAAGGCGATGCTTGCCGTAAGCACAAGCGGTTTGTTCTTCGCGTAGCGATCGCGCAAGTAGCCGGAGAGGATCAAGACGCCTTTGTTGTGCGTTGGGCCGCTCAACTCGGCTTCACGCTCGATGTTCACAATGCCCGCGCGTCCCATTGCCGTCTTTGCCGTAATGCGCGACGGTTTCCCGAACGCATACCCGCTCATTTCGTAAATTGAAAGCCCGTTCACCTGTCCCACCACAGCGCCCTGTGTATCGACGCGCAGTGTGCCGTCGAGGATCATCTCCTGGATTTTCTCCTCCAGGAGTCGCACGCGTTCGATCCGCTCATCGATGGCCTTGCGCACATGGGCGGCGGTTACCGCAGGGGCATGTGCTTTGTTTGCCCAGTAGTCCGATTCGCGTATCACGTCGGCGATGACCGTGAAGCGCGTGGAGAGTTTCTTCTGCCGGCCGGCAAGCCTTGCTCCATACTCCACCACTTCACTCATTGCACTCAGATCGAACGGCAGCAGATGCTCGTCCGTGCACACGCGCTTAATGAACGAGACATAACTGGCGATGGACTGCCCCACATTCGGCATCTCGGTATCAAAGTCGGCCCTGATCTTGAAAATCTTCTTGAAGTCATCATCCAGCTCGTACAGCAGGGTGTACGTGTAGGGGTCGCCGATCATGAGGACTTTGACGTTCACGTCGATCGGCTCGGGTTTCAAGGCGAGGTGCGAGCCGAAGAGTCCCGATTCGGGCGGCTGGATGTCCAGCTTGCGATGGCGCAGCACCCGCTTGAGCGAGGTCCAGACCCCCGGCTCGACCAACGCGTCCTCAGCGTTCATAACAAGGTAGCCGCCATCGGCTTTGAGCAGGGAGCCTGCTTTGATGTGGGTGAAGTCCGAGCGCCATACGCCGTTGCGGTCCACGACGCGCTCGATCGTACCAAACAGGTTTTTGTATCGCGGGTTCGTTTCGATGATCACCGGCCGGCCCTTGACCGCACTGTTATCGACAATCACGTTCACCTGAAATTCCAGGAACTGATCCTCTTCGCGTTGCACGGCGACGCCGAACACCCCCGGCTGATCCTCGCGCTGCGTGAATCGGTGCAGATTGTTCAGCACGTGATCTTTCACTTCGAGCAGATATTCGTGGACATCACGGTTCTGATATTTCTCTTCGAGATCGGCGACCAACTCTTCAACGAGTGGGACGACCGTACGATAATTCAACTGTTCGTTGGACCTCTTCGCTTTGCGTTCGATGTTCCGCATTTCGCGCATCACATTGTCTAACAACCGCTCCAGCTCGGCCTGGTCTGCCGCGATTTGCTCGAAGCGTTCCTTCGACAGTTCGCCTGCCAGGACTTTGGCATGCAGTTGATCGAGCGTAACGGGATTGCCGTCGTCGACGGGCGCAATCTCCGGGCGCGTCGTGACGCCCGTCTGTACCTGGACGACCTCGAATCCGCGCTCTTTAACCTTGCGCTCCAGGTCGCGAAGCACACTGCGCTGACGTTCCTGAAAATGTTCGAGTGTTTGTTTGCGCTGTTCATGATATCGGCGACTTTCAAACAGCGCGGGGATTCCTTTGATCAACTCATTCAAGAAGTTCTCCATATCCTTCTTGAAGGCTACACCCTGACCGGCAGGAAGAATGATCATGCGGGGTGCGTCCGGATCGCGGAAATGATACACGTAACACTTGTCGGTAAGCTGGGCAGGAAGCTGCTCGAACTCCCGCAGCAACTGTTTGATGGTGGTGGTTCGCCCTGTACCCGACGCGCCGGTGACAAATACATTGTACCCCTGCTGTGCCATCTCAAGCCCGATGCGCAGCGAGCGCAACGCTCGCTCCTGGCCGATGATTTCAGTGATCGGTTCGGCTTCTTCGGCCGTGGCCACGCCAAGATCTTTGGGCGTACAGCGCCAGCGCAACTGCTCGGGGCGAAGTTCGAAACGGTAAGCCGCGGGTCGGAGAGAAGACGTGCGCGTGCGGGAATATGGACGTTGAGCCATTAGTATTCTTTTCGATGAGCGTAGAGATTCAACAACAGTCCTACCATGATCATATCGGCAACCAGGGCAGAGCCTCCGTAGCTCAGGAAGGGCAGGGGGACTCCCACGACCGGCGTCAAGCCGAGCGCCATCCCGATGTTCAGGAAGATGTGCGTGGCAAAAATTCCCGTGATGCCGACTGCAACAAAACTCGCGTACGAGTTCTTTACGCTGGACGCAATCCGTACACCGCTGTAGAGGAGTACACCAAACAGCAGGAGAATTCCTGCGGCGCCAACAAACCCGAGCTCCTCGCCCGGCACACAGAAAATAAAGTCGGTCCACTGCGCCGGGATGAAATTCAGTTGCGTCTGCGTTCCCTGCAGGTAGCCTTTGCCCAGGAACCCTCCCGACCCGATGGCAATTTTTGACTGCAGGACATTGTACCCCGCACCGAGCGGATCGGCGTTTGGATCGAGAAACGTCTCGATGCGTTTCTGTTGATACGGCCTGAGCTGGGCGTGAATGGATTGAACCGAAAAGCCCACAAGCACGATGAACGAAAACAAGACCGCCGCGGAAATCGTGTTCTGCTTCGTTATCCACAGAAGGATGCCGAGCACAACAACACTGATGAAAAACGTTGTCGGGCCGATGAGCGCGGCGATGGCAACGACACCCGGCGAAACAAGGGCAAGGATGGTGAACAGAGAAGATCCTCCCCAATACAGCACGGGCAGCAGCATGCCGAAGAAGATCATTGCGGTGCCGAGATCCGGCTGTCTCAGGATCAAGCCGACCGGAACACCTACAATCAAAGCAGGGATGAAGATGTCCTTTGTGCGGGAAAGATGAACGTCGTTGCGCGCGAGATATACCGCAAGGGCAAGCACGGTGGCAACCTTCGCAAACTCGGCGGGCTGCACATTGAACGGTCCGATGCGCAACCAGCTTTGCGAGCCGGACACCTGTTTGCCGATAAGCAACACCGTGATGAGCAGGAGGACGGCAAGGAAGTACGCAGGCAAAGAAATCCGCTGAAGCGCTCGCAGGGGCATCAATGCAGTTGCCATCAAGGCGACCAGGCCGATCCCTGTTGCCACGAGCTGCTTGAAGAACAGCTCGGACATCTTCGCATCGTAGGTTGCGCTATAGATCGCAATCAATCCCATGATCACCAAGCCGCATGCGGACAAGAGTGTGGGGAGATCAATCCGTTCTCTGAGAAATGGTGTCATGGTCAGTGCGCTCCTCCATTCGAAGGTTCGGCAGGTGTGGCAGCGGCCTGGAGCGGCTTGCGACGCGTTGCACTTGTATCGCGCGCAGGCACGCCAGGGGGCGCGCCATCGTTGCGGATCAGTCGTCCATACAAATACTTCTCGATGCACATCCCCGCGATTGGCGCAGCAAATCTTCCTCCAAAGCCTGCGTTCTCCACGAGTACGGCAATAGCGATCTTCGGATTATCAAACGGCGCAAAGCCCACGTACCAGGCATGGTCGTCGCCGTGCGGGTTCTGTGCAGTGCCGGTTTTCCCGGCACTCTCAATGCCCTTGACGCGAGCGTTTGCCGCCGTTCCCCCCGGCTCCTGCACAACACGGCGCATTCCCTCGCGGACATACGACCATGTTTCTTCCGAAAGGTGAATTTCGCGGCGAAGCGTCGGCGGCAAGACTTTCATGGTGTCGTGAATGCGGTCCACAAGCCTTGCCACGGTATGCGGCTGATAGAACTTTCCCTTGTTGGCGAGCAGCATTGCATAGCACGCCATCTGGATGGGTGTCACCCCCAACTCTCCCTGTCCGATGCCGAGGCTGACGAGAAAGCCGCGTGTCCATCCTCGTTCGCCATAGCGGCGGTTCATGAACTCCGTCGTGGGGAGCAAGCCGGGACTTTCCTCCGAAATATCCAGACCCGTCTGCTGGCCGAAGCCGAACATCGCCGCGTATTCGGACCATGTATCGAGTCCGACCTGAAGCATGAGTTTGTAGAAGAACACGTTGCACGAAACGTGAATGGCGTCGATTACGTTGACGGAACCGTGCACGTGGAGATCCTTGAAGACCTTGTTTCCAAAGACAAAGGCTCCCGTGCATTGCATGTACGTGTTCGGGGTAATGATGCCTTTTTCCAGCGCTGCAATGGCGAGCACCATCTTGAACGTGGAACCCGGAGGATAGCGTGTAAGCGTTGCGCGGTTGAATAGCGGCCGATCCGGATCGGTGTTTAAGTCGCGCCAGAGCTCCATTGGTGTGATGCCGCTGAGGCTGGTCAACGGGAAGTCCGGTTTGCTGACGAACGCGAGAATGCCGCCGTCGGTGGGATCAATCGCGACCAGCGCGCCGCGCTTATCGGCAAACAACGACTCCGCAAACTCCTGGAGAGCAAAATCCATCGTCAGGTGGAGATCGTTGCCGTCAGTGGCCGAGCGGTTCATCCGCCCTTCATCGAACCTCTTGACGATCTGGCCGCGGGCATTGACGGTGCTATACTCGGCTCCCTTCTTGCCGCGGATGGCCCACTCGTAGCGCGCCTCCAGTCCGGTGGCTCCGGTGATGTCTCCCCGCGCGTACTCCTGCGGGTCGAGCGTCCTCAGTTTTTCTTCGGATACTTCACGTGTATAGCCGAGGATGTGTGCCGCGGAGGCCCTTGTCGGATACGTGCGCATCGACTCGATCTGGTAATCGACGCCGGGGAGGTGGATGTGGTTTTCTTCGATCGTGGCAACCGTTTTCACATCCACGTCACGTTTCACGCGCACGGGAACGAAGCGTGAATACTGCGCGCCTTTCCGGATGCGCTCGTCCAGTTCATCCTGCGGTATCTGCAGGAGGCGCGCGAGGTACGGAAGGTTGGCGGGCTCAAACTCGTACGGCATCACCGTGACGGTGAAGGAGGGTCGGTTATCCACGACCAGCCGCCCATGTCGGTCGTAGATGTACCCGCGGATCGGCTCTTTGGGAATGATGCGCACACTGTTCTCTTCCGCCTGTTGTCCGTAGTGTTCTCCGTACAACCACTGCAGTTGAACCAATCGAACGAACAGCACACCAAATGCGATGGCGAAGATGACATACAAAACGCGTCGCTTTTGATAGACGAGGATGTCATCGAGAGCGGGCATACGCTACTGATATCTCCTTCGAAAGACAGACATGGGAATGATCGACAGGGCTGTGGTATACAGCGTCGAGGGGACGCCATGCCACGCAATGGCCTGCCACCAGCCGACATCGCTGCCACGAAGAAAGATAAAAAAATAGATTGCATTATGCAGTAGGGCAGCAAGGCCCACCGCCACAACGAACCGCGCCGATGAAAGTGTCTGTTCGGTCTTGTTTTCCTGATAAAAATATCCGGCCAGAAATCCTGCAAGCGATTTCGAAAGAGCCGCAAGCCCTAACATCCCATCGTGTCCACTCAGCAGGTCCATGAGGAGTCCGATGCTGAAACCGAGAAGTGTCGCGGCGATCTGTCCAAACTGTATCGCCAGATAGACGATCCAGATCAGCAACACATCGGGCACGGCGGTGCCGAGCGTGACAGTATTGACCAGCGTCGTATGCAAAAGGATGAGAAGAAGCGAGAGGGAGACAACAGAGAGAACCCGCCGCATGGTGCTATTTCATCCGTTGTTCAAGGGCAACGCGCGAGGAATCGGGAACCCGGGTGATGACGAAGACTTCTTCCATGCGAGAGAAATCGGCTGTCGGGGCTATGTCAATGGTGTGGAAGAGTGCTCCTTGCTCGAGCGTCACTCGGGAAACGATCCCGATGCGGATACCCGGAGGAAAGATGCTGCTGTAGGGTGAAGTGACGACAACATCTCCCGGCTTGATGTTTGCAGAGCGCGACACGTTTTTCATCCGCAAGAGTCGTTCGTCACCATCCCAATACACAATCCCATCGACGCGTTCACGTTCCACCTGGGCGCTCACACGAACATCTTTATGGAGCAGAATCTGAGCAACGGAATACCCGCCGCTGGTGCCGACGATCTTCCCGACGAGTCCCGCGTCCGTTACCACGACCATATTTTGCTGTACGCCATCACTCTCTCCGACATCCAGTGTGATTGTTGTGCGCATGGGCTGCTGGCTCTTTCCAATGACGTTTGCGGCCACGTAGGTAAAGGCCGGACGCTCCTTTAACCCCAGAAGCCGCCGCAAACGGAAGTTCTCCAGCTTTGCTTCGCGGAGGAGACTGACCTCGTTAGCAAGACGGACGTTGCGTTCACGCAGGATGGCGTTTTCGCGTCGCAACGTCAGGACGTTGGGAATGAGATTCAGCGGCTCCTGCAGCATTCCCATTGCCGCTATGACTGCAGATCGCAGGCTGCGGATCTGGGGCGTGTTATTCGCCGCGAGGAGGTTCACCGAGACGACAATGCACGCGGCAAGGGTGATGTACTCCTTGAACGTCGAAAACATTTTGCCCAGCGTTTTCAATAGCGGCGGCTCTTGATCAGGACCTTGGTGTAGCGGTGCAGATTCTCCAGCACGATCCCGGTGCCGCGCACAACGGCGCTAAGCGGGTCTTCGGAGATGTGCACCGGCAGACTGGTTTCCAGGCGGAGTCGTTCGTCCAGCCCACGCAACAGGGCACCGCCGCCACTGAGCATGATGCCGCGGTCGAGAATGTCGGCCGCAAGCTCAGGCGGTGTGCGCTCGAGCGTTTGTTTGATGGCGTCCACCATTGCCTGCACCGGCTCGGCAAGCGCCTCGCGAATCTCCACTGAGCTTGCTTCCGTGATCTTCGGGATACCGTTTACCAGGTCCCGTCCCTTCACACGGATGGTGATCTCTTCCTTGAGCGGCATGGCCGAACCGACCTCTTTCTTGATGGCTTCCGCTGTTCGCTCGCCGACAAGGATGTTGTGGTTCTTCTTGAAGAACTGAATGATGGCGTTGTTCATCTCATCACCCGCAACCCGGATCGACTCCTCGTTGACGATACCCGACAGGGCAATGACGGCAATCTCTGTTGTCCCACCGCCAATATCGACAATCATATTGCCGACGGCTGCCTCCACATCCAGACCGACCCCGATCGCGGCGGCCATCG
Organism: uncultured Chitinophagales bacterium; assembly: GCA_964539775.1. Taxonomy (GTDB): domain Bacteria; phylum Bacteroidota; class Ignavibacteria; order UBA10030; family UBA6906; genus CAADGV01. The sequence goes on along the minus strand of CAZIKE010000001.1, from coordinate 9,734 downwards.
GCTCGGCAATCAGATGCACTTCCTTCGCACCTGCATGCTCGGCCGAGTCCCGCACGGCGCGCTTTTCCACTTCCGTCACGCCACTGGGGACGCAGATGACGATACGACGACTGGGCAGCCAGTTCGCGTTGATCTTCTTGATGAACTCGCGCAGCATTCCTTCGGCGATCTCGAAATCGGCAATCACCCCGTCCTTCATCGGGCGGATGGTGCGGATATCGCGGTGCGTGCGTCCGAGCATCTCCTGTGCTTCCTTGCCAATCGCGACGATCTTTTTCGTGTTCCGGTCGAACGCAACAATCGAAGGCTCGTTCAGCACAATGCCCTTCCCCTTCTGATAGATCAGCGTGTTCGCCGTGCCGAGGTCAATTGCTAAGTCGGCAGAAAAGAAACCAAGAATGCCCATGAACGTTCTCTGTTATTGATAAGAAGTCAATGCCTGAAATGTCTCACTCCGGTGAACACCATTGCCACATCATGCTTGTCGGCAGCAGCGATCACTTCCTCGTCGCGCACAGAACCACCGGGCTGAATGACGCAGGTGGAGCCTGCGTGAATAGCTTCGAGCAAGCCATCGGCGAAGGGGAAGAAAGCGTCCGACGCAACGGCAGTTCCCTGGACACTCAGTCCCATCTCGGCCGCTTTCCACACCGCGAGCCGGGCAGAGTCGACGCGCGACATCTGTCCTGCCCCAATACCGATCGTCCTATCGGCGTGAGCGTACACGATGGCATTGGATTTCACGTGCTTTGCTACACGCCACGCGAAGAGCATTGCCTGCTGCTCCTGCGGCGTCGGCTTTCGCTTGGTGACGACCTTCGCGCTCTGCACCTCGTTTCGCAGCTCATCGGAATCTTGCACCAGTACGCCGCCGGGCACGCTGCGGATGTCGAGTGTGTGCAGCGCACGCAGCTCTGCGTGCAGACGGATCAGTCGGCGGTCCTTCTTCTTCTGCAGGAACTCCACCACGCCCTCGGCGAACGACGGGGCGACAATCACTTCTGTAAAAGTCTCGTTGATCATTTCCGCTGCTTCCATGTCGAGTTCCCTGTTCAGGGCAACAATGCCGCCGAACGGACTTTTCGTGTCGGTCGCAAAGGCCTTTGCATACGCCTCGGCCATGGTGGGGGCAGAGCCAACGCCGCAGGGGTTGGTATGTTTGATGATCGCGACGGTCGGCTCATCGAACTCCGCAACGAGCCGCACAGCGGCCGTGCAGTCCAGAATGTTGTTATAGGAAAGCTCCTTCCCATGCAGCTTCTCAAACATGGAGGTGAAGCTGCCATAGAGCACAGCCCGCTGGTGCGGGTTTTCGCCGTAGCGCAGCTCCAGATCTTTTCGCAGAGCAAAATGAAAAACGTCCGGGAACGGATGCGTGTGCCCTCCCAGAGTGTCGAGGTAGCCGGCGATGACGGAATCGTACGCCGCAGTGTGCCGAAAGGCTTCGCGTGCAAGCTCGAAGCACGTGCCCTCCGAGAGCATACAGTGGTGTGCCCTCATCTCGGCGATGACGGCATCGTACCGATCCGGATTAACGATCACGGCTTTGTGCCGGAAATTCTTCGCCGCTGCGCGCACCATGGCAGGACCGCCGATATCGATGTGCTCGAGCGCTTCCTGCAGGCTCACCTCGGCGCGCGCCACCGTCCGCTCGAACGGATAAAGATTCGCCACCACCATGTCAATGGGTTCAATGCCGAGGTGTTCGAGTTGCTTCATGTGTTCCTCGTTATCGGCGATTGCGAGCAGCGCGCCGTAGATGCGCGGGTGCAGCGTCTTGACCCTGCCGTCGAGGATTTCGGGGAACCCGGTCACGTCCGAAACGGGGCGTGCAGCAATCCCTTCATCCGCAAGTGCTTGATATGTCCCCCCCGTCGAGAGAAGCTCCACGTTCATAGCGCGGAGCGCCCGGGCAAAGGCGATGAGACCGCGTTTATCGGAAACACTGATGAGTGCGCGGTGAATGTGCGGCAAGGCAGTTCTTTCTCTCTTGTCGTTGCTCCAACGATCGCGTCAAGGAATGTTCGCTTCGGCAAACATCCGCAGGGCTTCAGGATACAATTCGTGTTCGACTTCCAGGACTCGTGCAGCCAGCGATTCAGGTGTGTCGTCGGGCTTGACCTCCACGCACCGCTGGATGATGACAGCGCCGTGATCATACTCCTCATCCACAAAGTGCACAGACGCACCGGAAACGTTCTCTCCTGCCGCAATCACCGCTTCATGCACGCGCATACCGTACATCCCTTGCCCGCCGAACTTCGGCAGCAATGCGGGATGAATGTTGATGATGCGGTTGCGGAATTGGCTGATGATCTGCTGCGGCACTCGCTTCATGTACCCCGCCAACGCGATGAAGTTCACATCGTAGCGGCGCAGCGTGGCAAGGAGATGGTTCACGAAGTCTGGAGCGCTGGAGAATTGCTTCTCGCTGATATGCTCCGCGGGAATACCGTTTGCTCGCGCAATCTCCAGAATGCCGGCCGTAGAATTATTGCTGATGACGACACGCACCGTTGCATTCGGGATTGTTCCCCGTTGAATCGCCTGCACAATCGCCTGAAAGTTCGACCCACGTCCTGATCCAAACACTGCAATGTTGAGGAAGCGATTCAACATCTCCGCTCGTCAATTCGGAAAAAAGGTACACGTATTTTGCTACAGAATCAATAAAACTGCCGTCGCTCAACCACGATGCGAGACTGCCTCCGTTGCTCTTCCTTTCCCACAAAAGAAAAAGTCCCACCGGCTCTCGATGGGACTTCATCTACGCGAGCAGCAGCGCTGCGCGCAGGTTACTTTCTCGCGAGGATGGCGTCCTTCGCCGCCTTGGCGATACGAAACTTCACGACGGTCTTCGCCGGAATCTGGATCTGCTCGCCCGTGGCGGGGTTGCGCCCTGTGCGCGCCGCCCGCTCGACCATCACAAGCTTGCCGATGCCCGGAATCGTGAACTGATTCTTTGCTTCCTTGTAGGCAAGGTCAGCAAGCTCGTCGAAGAATGCGGCAACATCCTTGCGCTTCATGTTGAACTTCTGCGCAAAGTGTGCAAGGATTGCCGACTTGGACATTGCTTTTGCCATAGGTCTCCTTGATGTTGTGGTGGTGAAGTTGGTAGATGCAGTGTGCCGTGATCGTCTCAAAGCGGTGAAAAGATAGGCATTTCCTGAGAAGAATCAAAGAGAAAGGCGCAACGCTTACCATGTTTCCGTTACCAGCATCGCCGTTTCGCCGTCCGGCGTGAGCAGCTCGACCGTGCAGGGGGGGATGGAGGACAAAAAGACCCTACCATACTGTCTCGTGAGGATGCGCGCGTCAAGAATCGTGACCATCCCGCGGTCGGTCGCGCAACGCAGCAGCCGGCCGACACCCTGACGGAACTTGAGAACGGCCTCCGGAAGGGTGTATTCGGTAAACGAGTTGCCACCGCGCTGTGCAATCGCCTCTAACTTCGCTTCGACCAATGGATGATTGGGAACCGCAAACGGGAGGCGCGTGATAACAACGTGCTCCAAGGCTTCACCCGGCACGTCCACCCCCTGCCAGAAGCTTTCCAGCCCGAATAACACCGAGTGCACGTCGCGTTTGAATTCCTGCAGCAAATCGTGCCGTTGCTGGTTGATGCCCTGGACAAGCAGCTTCAGGCCGCGCGCGGCAAACTCTTCCCGTAAGCGTTCTGCCACCTCGCGCATCAGCGCCGCGCTGGTGAACAGCACAAGAGCTTTCCCTTTCGAGCGGTCAACGCTTCTCATGATCCACTCCGGGAGTGCATGGACAAAGTCGCCGGTGTCCGGTTCGGGAATGTCGCGTGCGATGCACAGTTTCATCTGCGCGCGGTAGTCAAACGGCGAGTCGAGGATCAGTCCATCAATACCCACACCGCCGATGCGTCGCTGGAAGTAGTCGAGCGAGTTGTTGACGGCGAGCGTGGCGCTCGTCATGATCACGGAAGTGTTCTCGCGGAATATCCTTGGGCCCAGGACCTCGGCGATGTTGGAGGGTGACGCACACAAGGTGATGTTGCCGCTGCGCCCCTGGCTCAATTCGATCCAGTAGGTAAAATCGCTGTGTGCCTGCTCGAGAAACTCGCTGACAAGCACGCGGGCTTCCCAGAGATACCGGCATGCGGCGCTTAGTTCGGCACGTTCAGCATCGTGCTTGGCGGCTTCCTGGGCTTTCTCTGCTTCCCTCTCCAGGCTCATCAAAGCGCCACTCAACGTGTCTTCGACGATATACGGCCTGCGCACGCGAACTTCCTTCGCCTGCGTGTGTTGTGCAAGTGCTGCTGCGCGGATGGTCTCGAAGAAGTGAACGGCGGCGTCTTCCGCCTCTGTGCACACATGGCGCACGGCTTTTTTCTGGTGGATAAACAGCCCCTTCTGTGTGCGCGGGTTGTAGAAACGATGAATGGCCGAAAGAACCTGATGGCGCGAGATGTTCTTGCCGATCCCGATGCCCGCAACAGCTTCGAGGGTGTGTGCCTCGTCGAAGATGACAAAATCGTCTTTGAAGATGAACCCCTCATCCGAGTCCTGCAGCGCCATCAGCGTGAAGAACAGCGCATGGTTCATGATGACCACGTTGGCTGCACGGACGCGCTCCTTCGTCCGCTGGAAGAAGCAGTCGGCTTTGCAGATCGAGGAACTGCAGACGCCTTTCTCCGAGCATACCATGTCCCACACGGTGGTACTGGGAGCGAAGCCCAGATTTTCGACATCGCCATCCACCGTCCGTTGAGACCACGCATGGATGCGCTGCAACTCCGCCTGTTCGTTGCTGTTGAACAACGCACCGGTCGAAGCCATCGCACGCCGCAGGCGCGTGGTGCAGAGATAGTTGCGACGCCCTTTCAACACAACGGCATGTACTTCCTTCGCCCCCAACACATCGCGAGCGATAGCAATATCCTTGTGAAAAAGCTGCTCCTGAAGATTCTTCGTGTGTGTGGAGACGATGGCTTTGCGTTTCTCGCTGCGCGCATAGAGGAGCGTAGGGATAAGATACGCGAGCGACTTCCCCACGCCCGTCGGCGCTTCCACGATGAGGTGCTTGCGCGCTGTCAATGTTTCAGCGATGGCAACAGCCATCCGGCGCTGCTGGGGACGGTACTCGAACTGCGGTAGTTTCGAAAGTGTGCCGGTCTCGGAGAAAATCCCGTCAACGGTGTCGGCAAGCGAGGCCATGATGTCATCCGTCATGATTCCGCCAGGCGATGTACTGCTCCATCAATTCCTTCGGTGTCGCAACGGGGCGACGTGTCCCAAGATTGATGAAGACGCCGTGCTGCTCCGCCGTGGCGGCGATCGCGTCGTTGTGCACCAGCTCATGCCGCACCGTCCATCGGACTCCCTCCAGATGACTGACCCACACTGTGCCCGTCAACGTATCGAACAAGCGCAGCGGTTTCTTGTACTCGATCGTCGTGCGCAAGATGATGGGAGATGTTCCTTCTCTCACAAATCGTTCGAGGGAATAATACGGCGCGAGCATGGCAAGACGAAGATCCTCCAACCAGCGAATGTACACCGTGTTGTGGACATACCCGACGTAGTCCACGTCGTACGACTTGACCTGAAATGTCAAGTGTGTTTCGAATGGGCGAGACAGCCTCCGCATGGGGACATCTCATCATATGAACATGAGGGTAAGAACAACGCATTTCCAAAATACGAAAAGCGAAAACAGAAGGCTAATTGCTCTTGCAAACGAGAGAGGGAAAGGCTGCATGTAGTCGAGGTTGAGGGATCCGGTGAAACTGACGCTGCGAAAGCCTGTCTGTTGCAGACCCGATTCGCAAAACAGAGGAGTTTAAGTTGCGCAACAAGGCTCAGTCAATCACTCAACACTTGCTTCACTAACGCCTCCTGCTCTGCATTATGGACACGGAGCGATCCCGTTGCGGTTGCTGCGCTTGCTGGACGTCCAACGTAGGTTAGCCTCCGACCTCCTTCCATCAGTTCCATGAGCAGTGGTTGGATGAAGGCCCAGGCCCCCATGTTCTTCGGCTCTTCCTGACACCATACAATCTCCTTCGCTCCTGCATACCTCTGGAGCGCTCCTCGAACATGCTCTGATGGAAAGGGATAGAATTGCTCGAGCCGCACAAGAGCTGTGGCAGAATTGGGATGCAGCGATCGGCCGGCAAGCAAATCGTAGTACACCTTTCCGCTACATAGCACCACGCGCTTGATCGCCGACGGGTCTGCAACCGACGGATCGTCTATCACTTCATGGAACCGGCCGTGCACAAAATCGTCTTGTGAGGAAACGACCTTGGGGTGGCGCAACAGGCTCTTCGGCGTCATGATGACGAGCGGCTTGCGGCGTGTATCGCGCATCTGTCTGCGCAGCACGTGGAAGTACTGCGCGGGCGTTGTGCAGTTGACCACCTGCATGTTGTCTTCCGCGCAGAGTTGAAGGAAGCGCTCCAGACGCGCACTGGAGTGTTCGGGTCCCTGCCCTTCGTAGCCATGGGGCAGCAACAGCACAAGGTCGCACGGTTCCTGCCACTTTGCCTCCGAGCCTGCAAGGAATTGATCGATGATCACCTGCGCCCCGTTGGCAAAGTCGCCGAACTGCGCCTCCCACATCACGAGTGCGAGCGGGTCGGCAACGCTGTAGCCGAACTCGAATCCCAGCACCGCCGCTTCCGAAAGCAGACTGTCGTACACGGCAAACGGCGCCTGGCCTTCACGGATATGGTTCAGCGGAACGTATTCTGCCCCCGTCGTCGCATCGTAGAGCACTGCATGACGTTGACTGAACGTGCCGCGCCCGCTATCCTGGCCGCTGAGGCGGACGGGTGTTCCCTCGACGACGAGTGTTCCGAAGGCAAGCGCTTCGGCAAAAGACCAATCAATCGTTGTGTCTCCTTCGAGCAGCAGCGCACGCTCGTCCAGAATCCGCTGAAGCTTTGGATTGATGGTAAACCCCGCTGGCAGTTGCGTGAGCGCCCGGGTGACATCGTGAAGAAGAGAGAGCGGCACCGACGTCTCACGCTGCGGATGCACCTTCGCAAGCTCCTCGGGCTGTACGGCAAGCGGAACCTCAGGGGTGAAGTGCATCTCACGCTTCTGCGACGCTTCAAATGCTCGCTCGTAGCGCTGCCTCGCTTCGTTGATGATCGCGTCCAGTTCTTCTTTCGTTAGGATCTGCTCGCGCAACAGACGATCTGCATAGAGCTGCCTCACAGAGGGATGCTGCTTGATCTTCTTGTACAGCAATGGCTGCGTGTAGCTCGGCTCGTCTCCCTCATTATGTCCATGCCGACGATAGCAAAACATGTCTATGACAACATCCTTTCGGAATCTTCGGCGATATTCGAGCGCGAGCCTCGCGACGCGAACGCACGCATCGGGATCGTCGCCGTTCACGTGGAAGATCGGCGCCTGCACCATCTTCGCCACGTCCGTGCAATAGGGGGTTGAGCGAGCATCCTCGGGTGTTGTCGTGAACCCTATCTGATTGTTGATGATGATGTGGATCGTTCCGCCCGTGCGATAGCCGTGCAGTTGCGAGAGGTTCAACGTTTCGGCAACCATCCCCTGTCCGGCAAACGCTGCATCGCCATGAAGAAGAATGGGAATCACCCGCTGATGTTCCGTGTCGCCGAGACGGTCCTGCTTTGCACGCACAATGCCCTCGACCACCGGGTTGACAGCTTCCAGGTGACTCGGGTTCGGCGCGACGGACACGACGATCTCATGGCCGCTCGGACTTCGGTGTGTACCCCTTGCCCCAAGATGGTACTTCACGTCGCCAGACCCTTGCGTGCTGCTCGGATCGACATAGCCCTCGAACTCCGAAAACAATTTTGCGAGCGACTTGCCAATAGTATTGGCAAGAACATTGAGCCGGCCGCGATGCGCCATCCCGATGACGACCTCCCGCACGCCCGCATCGGCGGCATCATCGAGCAGGATGTCGAGAATGGCCATCATGGTCTCGCCACCTTCGAGCGAGAAACGCTTGTGCCCGATGAATTTTGTGTGAAGGAATCGCTCGAGGCCTTCGGCTGCGGCGAGCTTCTTGAGAATCTGTTTCCGCTGCTCCGGCGTCAGCGGTTGCTGGTTGCGCACAGGCTCCATGCGTTCCTGCAACCATTGCTTTTGCGCGGTATCCTGAATGTTCATGTACTCGACACCGATCGTGCCGCAGTACGTCTCCCGCAGGATGTCGAGAATCTCGCGAAGCGTTGCCCGCGGCTTGCCGCCCAGACCGCCTGTGATGAACTCCCGATCCAGATCCCAGATCGTCAGTCCGTAGAACGCCGGATCAAGCTCCGGATGATGGCCGGGCTTATTGACCAAAGGGTCAAGATGGGCGATGAGATGACCGCGCACACGGTAGGCATTGATGAGCTGAAGGACGCGCGCTTGCTTCTCAATGTACGCATCCATCTGTGCCGCGCCGACCAGCGGATGCTTGTCGGTTTGCCAGCGAACCGGCTCGTAGGGGATCTCAAGGTCGGCAAACAACGAATCGTAAAACCCATCCTCGCCCAACAGCAACTCATGAATGCGCGCAAGAAATTGGCCCGACTCGGCTCCTTGAATCACTCGATGATCGTACGTGCAGGTCACCGTCATCACTTTGCTGATGCCCAGTGCGGAAAGTGTTTCAAGCGACATGCCGTGGTTCTCTGCCGGAAGGCTGATTGCCCCGGTGGCGACAATCGCTCCCTGTCCGGGCATCAGGCGCGGAATGGAAGCAACCGTACCGACGGTGCCTGGGTTGGTCAGCGTGATGGACGTGCCCTGAAAGTCCGACGGGTCGAGCGTGCCGCTGCGCGCTTTGCTAATGATCGCATCGTAGGCGGCAACGAACGCAGCAAAGTTCATCATGTCGGCATGCTTCACGTTCGGCACCACAAGCGTCCGCGTGCCGTCCTTGCGTGTGAGGTCAACGGCAAGCCCGATGTTCACATGCGGCCGTTCGGTTCGGTGCGGAATGCCGCCAATGAGCGCAAAGGCTGCGTTCAAATTCGGATACACCTCCAGCGCCTTCACAATCGCCCACGCGATGATGTGCGTGTAGGAAATCTTCGTTCCCGTGCGCACCGCAAGATATTGATTGAGAAGACGGCGATTCTCCTCCAACACCTTCACGGGAATCGTGCGAACAGATGTCGCCGTCGGCAGCGCAAGACTCGCTTCCATGTTCTCGACAATCTTGGCGGCAACACCACGAATGGCGGTTGCGTGCTCGGGGACGTCGAGCGTCGTTGGTGGGGGGGATGCAGTAGTGGAGTGTTGGGCTGGGGAGGGCAAAGCGACTTGCGACAAGCGTGTTGCCTCGGCGTTCTTTCCGTTTCCTCCCGTTGTGCGAAGGACGTTGGCAAAGTACTGTTGCCACGACTTGCTGACCGCGGCGGGGTTCCTCAAGTACTCCTCGAACAACTCCTCCACAAGACCGGCGTTCGGTCCGAATTCCTCGAGGATTGCCTGCACGTGGCGGGCATTGATTTCCATACGATCAACACCTCAATGAACAAAACGTTCCACAGAGAGAAAGAACTCAACCGGCATCAAGATACAAAAAGAGGAAACGGTATGCCACCATTTGCCATCCGACCACGCGATGGCAAATGACTCTCGGTGAACTATAACAGAGGCATATCGGCACACGAACCTGCGTCCACAGACTGAACCGACATGGAGTGTTCACCGAGAACAAAAAGGCAGCCCGTTTCGGGCCGCCTTTCCATTTACACGTGCATGCCTTCTCTTTCGTAA